>CAYJPZ010000112.1:0-13300 GCA_964372185.1 uncultured candidatus Brocadiaceae bacterium | reverse complement strand
ACCTATAAGGAATTGAAACAGATTTGTTGGCATTCGTTACACCTCTTATTTATCGTCTCATTGAACCTATAAGGAATTGAAACTTGTTCAAAAAGGGCGCGGGCACCGCGCCCCTACATGTCTCATTGAACTTGACGCCCTTCGGGTGGACGCTGTCTGGCGAATCCACGTTACGAACCTGCCAGAATTTTCACTTGTACCACCCCCCCTGCGCCCCTGCCAGCGGGGAACCGTGTCCTGCCACATCTTCGGTGACTTTCATACCATAGCAAGTCACAAGCAGGCACGGGCAAACAGGGTTTGTCCATGCCACCCCAAAACCCGCTTAGCTTAAAACACGTATGCCCTCTGCTAAGGGGGACGTCTGGAATCCCGCCGGGAAAAGAGGGCAAGGGTGGTGTATTCCGGGGGGGGTTGCATACCGGCTGCACGATTACCGCCTTGCAAAATACTCACCGGCCACCCGGCACAATCTTTCCCATTACAACGGACAGCCTGGCGCCCGTAGCGCTGGGAACGTTGTTGCAATTGCCGGAAATGGTTTCGTGGGCGAGGATGGCAAAGGCAAGGGATTCCCGGACATTAGGCGCAAAGCCAAACGCATCGAGGGAATGTACCGCAATCGACGGCCCAAGATAGTGCGCAAGGAATCTTACCAGGGTACGGTTATGGCACCCACCACCCGAAAGAATTACCTCGGATAATTGACGCGCCGATAGTATCCATTTGTTATAACTGTCCGCAATGGTGTATGCCGTAAACGCCGTAACCGTGGTCAGCACGTCGATGCCTTTTATACCGGAGCGCGCGGCGTCTTCGTATAGCTTGTCGGCAAAAGACCTCCCGAATTCTTCGCGCCCCGTTGTCTTTGGCGGCTGCTTTGACAGATAGGGATGCCCAAGAAGTTCCTTCAAAAGGCCATCATGAACCTTTCCCCCACCCGCCATGCTTCCGTCCTTATCAAAGGCGCATTGATGGTTGGTGATGCGCTCCGTCACCCGGTCAATTATCATGTTGCCGGGACCTGTGTCGAAGGCTACAATATCGTCAATGGCACAGTCCTTCGGTATAAAGGTGACGTTTGCAATGCCGCCGATGTTCTGCAACGCGCGCCCCTTTTCTCTGCTCCGAAACAGAATAAAGTCCGCATAAGGGACGAGGGGGGCGCCTTGCCCGCCTGCCGCCATGTCGCGTGGACGAAAATCGGCAACGGTCATAACGCCCGTCTCCTGGGCAATCACGGACGGCTCTCCGATTTGAAACGTCGACCGTGTACCACCCGGATATATGGACGATTGGGGATTCGGCAGATGATAAATTGTCTGTCCATGCGAGCCGATGAGGTCGACGTCCGCAATAGCGACGCCCGCCCTTGCGGCAATTGATTTGGCCGCTTCAGCAAACAGGTTACCCAGGTAAAAATTCAACGGGCAAATCTTATCGACGGTGCCGGTTTCCGGGTTACAGGCGTTAAGGATGGCCGTTCGCGTAGCGGCGTCGTAAGGATAGGTGTCAAAGGCAAGGACATGTACCTTTGTATCCATACCGTTCCCGGAAATATCCGCCAGGCAGGCGTCGATGCCGTCGACAGACGTTCCTGACATAAGACCAATGACCTTCCTGGGGTTCTTATCTTGTAATCTCAGCAATTCTTTTAACATGATGCACCCTGGCTATGTTTGTTATAAGGCTTCCCTATCGAGGGTAAAAGACAAGAAAATAAAGAAACGGTTCACCGCAGAGGGCGCGGAGGACGCAGAGAAATAGTAGAGCGGTATACCACTCTTTGCATAGTGTGCTATTGGCTAAGCAAAAAAAGAGATATTCCGGTTGTAAGTATGCTATAATTCATATTTGTGGTAATACTTTAGTTTTTTGAAAATAACCCCGGAGGGGTGAAATATTAATAGCTAAAACACCAAACACATTAAAGCTCCAGCGGAGCGTTATATTGTTTTACGTACCTTATATGCCGCTCCTCCGGAGCTTGACCGAGGTGTAGATTCTCTTTCTATTAACCTAGCGCGGCGATGCCGCAACCAAAACAAATTTAACCATAAAGAAGCCCCATCCGAAGGAGGAGGTATGAAGAAAAAATATCACACCTCATAATCAGAACGAGTCGGAAGGGAAAGTTTTTCTGTTTCCTCACACAAAGCCACGAAGACACAAAGATTTATCGCAATGTATCTTTTTTTTTAATTCTTTGTGCGTTTGTGGCTTTGTGTGATTACTTCTCTTATTCGTAAAAACATTCTTTGCTGAAAATGTGGATTAAGGCGAGTGTCTTGTATCGCTTAATCCACCCTACTTACTGTTATAATATTGCTTGTTTTATTGTACCACAACAACCTTTCTTCATAAAATTGATTTCCTTGACAGAAATATGCCTCTGTGATACAAATATGTTTTATTTCCGTTAAACTATAGAGAATACACTGATGCGGATACTCAGGACGTGGAAATGCGACCTTAGCAAGGAAATTGAAAAACTTAAGCAACAACTCAGCAATCTGGACGGCCTCCCCGATCACCGGAAGACGGTGCTTGCGATTATTAGCAACGTCCGCAAGCAGGGCGATAAGGCCGTGTTAAACTACAGTAAACGCTTCGACAAGGTCTTACTTTCGGCGGACGAACTCAGGGTAAAGGATGATGAGATCGAACATGCCTACGGAAAGATATCCATCGCGTTTGTAAAATCCATTCAACGTGCTATCGCAAACATACGGGCATATCAGGCACATATACGCGTGCGCAGCCCGCGCCCCATGAAGGCAAACGGCATTATGCTCGACACCCGCTACATCCCCCTCGACAGCGCGGGCGTGTACGTCCCCGGCGGCGCGGCATCGTACCCATCAACGGTGCTTATGAACGCCATACCCGCACAGGTAGCCGGAGTGGAACGGATCGTTATGGTCACGCCGCCCGCAAAGGATGGAACTATTCCGCCGGAAAGGCTGGTGGCGGCCAGGGAGTGCGGGATCAGCGAGATATACAAGGTGGGAGGCGCGCAGGCGATTGCCGCCCTGGCCTTCGGCACTGAGACGATCCCGAAGGTGGATAAAATCGTCGGACCCGGAAACATCTTTGTTACGCTCGCCAAAAAAGAGATTTTCGGACACGCAGGCATCGATATGCTGGCAGGCCCCAGTGAGGTATTGATTATAGCCGATGACAGCGCAAACCCGTCGTATGTTGCGTCCGACCTGCTGTCTCAGGCGGAGCACACGCCGGGCATCCCAATACTGGTAACCTTCTCCGAACCGTTAGTCGAGAAAGTGATGGAGGCATTACAACACCAGTTGACCTTAATCGACCGGGGCGCGGAGACCAAAAAGTGTCTTGATAACTACGGGGTCGTTGTCCTGGTGAGAAACATTGAAGAGTGCGTAGAGACAGCCAATACCCTTGCGCCGGAACACCTGCAAATCATGACACAAAAGCCCGAAAGCCTTTTGCCCGGCATCAAGCACGCCGGGGCAATCTTTTTAGGACATTATACGCCGGTAGCGCTCGGCGACTACATTGCCGGGCCGTCCCACGTGCTGCCCACCGGCGGCACCGCGCGATTTTCTTCCGGGTTATCCGTCAACGATTTCCTGAAGAGATCGAGTGTGATACGGTATTCCAGGTCAGCCCTCAAAAAGGCCTGCCACGACATTACAGAAATATCAGAGGCTGAAGGCCTTGACGCACACACACAATCGGTAACAATCAGGCTGGGGTAGCGCAGGCTTTCAGCCTGCTGTTTCGTCACGGAAAGGGGCTATCACGAGGAAACCCCTGGCTGCACACAGAATGTGTCTTTCGTTCTCACAAACACCACGTAAACGGTAACTGATTTTTAAAGGAGTATGTAGTTGACTTACTTTCGAGACAATATAGAGCGCATGTCGGGCTATACGCCCGGCGAACAGCCAAAAGATGGAGAATATATAAAACTAAACACCAATGAAAACCCCTATCCGCCGTCACCCGGCGTCTTAAACGCCATCAGGGACGCGTTAAACAAAGCGTTGCGCCTTTATCCCGATCCGGTGGCAACCTCTGCGCGGGTGAAGATTGCCGGGGTGTTGGGGACAAAGCCGGAGCGGGTCATGGCCGGGAATGGTTCCGATGACATCCTGTCCATCATTATACGGAGTTTTGCAGGGGCCGGCGATAAGGTCGTTTTTCCCTATCCTTCTTATATGCTCTACAAAACACTCTCGGAATTGCAGGATGGCCTTGCCTGCGCGATTGATTTTACCGATGACTACTCGCTCCCCGGCGATTTCGTGGTGAAAGGGGCAAAGGTGACCTTCATCGCCAACCCAAACTCCCCTTCCGGCACCATGATATCCCCCGAAAAATTGTCCGAAATCGCCGCCAAAATCGATGGCGTACTGGTTATCGACGAGGCATACGCGGATTTTGCGCACGATAACTGCCTCCGCCTGGTGGAAAGGCACAGCAACGTCCTCATCCTGCGCACCCTGTCAAAATCCTATTCGCTGGCCGGCATACGCTTCGGCTTTTGCGTCGCGCAGGAGCCGCTCATTGCGGGGCTGATGAAGGTAAAGGACTCGTACAACGCCGACCGCCTCAGCATTGTCGCGGCAGTAGCGGCGCTGGACGATCAAAAAACCATGAAGGCGCACGTGGCGAAAATCATTGAAACAAGGCGGTACCTTGCCGCAGCGTTGCAGGATATGGGATTCTTCGTATACCCTTCCGAAACCAACTTCGTCCTGGCGCGGTGCAGGCAGGGCGTCTCCGCGCAGAACCTGTACCTTGCCCTCAAATCACGCAAGGTATTGGTCAGATATTTCAATCTGAGGAGGCTGGACGACTGTCTTCGCATTACCATCGGGACAAGGGAAGAAATCGAAACCTTATTGAAACATTTAAGGGAACTTTATGACAACAAGAACGGCGTCAATTAATCGTAAAACAAAGGAAACACACGTCGAGCTGACCGTCAACCTTGACGGAGAAGGAAGCAGCAACATCAACACCGGCGTCGGTTTTCTCGATCACATGCTCGACCTGCTCGCAAAGCACGCACTCTTCGACCTGCATATCAAGGCCACCGGAGACCGCGTTGTCGATGACCATCACACCGTTGAAGACGTCGGTATTTGCTTAGGGCAGGCCGTGAAAGATGCGCTGGGCAACAAGAAAGGCCTGTGTCGCTTTGCGCACGCAAGCGTCCCCATGCAGGAAGCCCTTGCCAACATTGCCATAGACGTCAGCGGCCGGTCTGCGCTGGTGTTTCGTGCCGAATTCCACACGGAAAAGATTGGAAATTTCGACGTTGAACTCATTGAAGAATTTTTGGAGGCATTCAGCGCAAACGCAGGCGTCAACCTGCACGTGAACGTACCTTACGGCTCCAACGCGCACCACATAGCAGAGGCCATTTTCAAGGGACTGGCCCGTGCGCTGGAAGACGCCACCCGTATCAACAGACGTATCGGAGACATCCCGTCAACCAAGGGGATACTCTAAGCCAGGCATCGGCAATTTACTCTTATCAGGAAACAGACGTTTCCCTTTTCGGAATATCAAGGACCCTCTCATGCTCAAAAAATACCGTAAACTTCTTTGTGCCTCAGTATCGGGATTTATTTGCCTTTTTCTACCGGCCATCTTGTTTGCCCAAACGGCCGATACCCCCTGGCCCATGTTCAGGCACGATTTGCAGCACACGGGAAGAAGCCCCTATGTGTCCGCTCAGAAGCCCACGATCAAATGGACATTCAAAACGGAAGGCCCCGTCACTACGTCGCCGGCTATCGGAAGCGACGGCACGATTTACTTCGGCTCTAAGGATAAAAAGCTGTATGCGGTTACTAAGGACGGCAAATTAAAATGGTCTTTTGAGACCGAAGGTGAGGTGGAATCGTCGCCCGCGATCAGAAAAGACGGCGTGATATTCTTCGGCTCCTGGGATCAGCACCTCTATGCAGTAAAGCCCGATGGCTCCTTACACTGGAAATACCAGACCAACGGCGGTATTATTTCTTCACCCGCCATTGCGGAAGACGGTACCGTCTATGTCGGCTCGTGGGACAAGAGGCTTCACTCCGTATCTTCCGACGGCGTCCAAAAATGGACGCAAAAGACGGCAGACCACATCGTCTCCTCTCCGGCCATCACCCCTGACGGCACCATCTTCTTCGGTTCCGGTGATTATTATTTGTTTTCCATGACGCCTGCAGGCAAGGCCACCTGGAGCTTCGGCACCCGTTACCTCCTCGACGCCTCACCGCTCATCGCGCCCAACGGCAACATTTACATCGGCTCCGAAGACGCGAAATTCTACGTCTTTAAACCGGACGGAAAGGTATTCTGGTCTTACGACGCCCAGTACGACATTGATTCTTCCGCCGCTATGGACGTTGACGGCTCGGTATACTTCGGCGCAGGTGACAACTGCATTTACGCCTTTACCGCGGATGGGAAGTTGAAATGGCGTTTTGAAACCGGGGCGTCCGTCAGTTCCTCGCCGGTCATTGGCGCGGATGGTACCATTTACGCCGGTTCCCGTGATAAAAAGATATACGCCCTGAAACCGGACGGCACCGTAAAATGGACGTTGGAAACGGGTGCAGCCGTAGAAGCATCCCCCTCCATCGGCGGCGACGGCACCCTCTACATCGGTTCCAACGATGGAATGCTCTACGCTATTGGCGAGGTGGCAAAATAACCCACCCGGTTATTTTCTGCCATCCCAATTCGGCAGGCTGGAAGCCTGCGCTACACGCGCAGGGTAGGCAGTGCCTACCCTACCAGGCTATTTCTTGCGATAAATGTTGAGGCCTATCTTGCATTCTTCGCGGTTAGGAACGCTGACATTCCCTTCGGTGGACGCGATGATGATATTCTTTCCCGACGTTGACGGGCCAAACTCTTTTGACAAATCTACCTTTATGGTAAGCGTATTTCCTTCAACTGAAAATTCTATGTTTTTCATACAAAAACCCTCACTTTCTTTAAATAAATGTAAAATAAAACCCGGCGTCTTCTGGCGTTTGTGCCGCCCCTCCGTTGTATGCGCTGTGCCGCAGCTTACCCATGTTCCGGCATAACAATTTGCGACAACTCGGCCAATCCTTGCGAGTATAATTCGTTTATTTTTTTGAGCAGCGTCAGCCTGTTGTTGCGTATACCTTCATCTTCAACGTTCACAAACACCTTCTCAAAAAAGCTATGGACGGGCAGGGCAAACACCTTGTAATAAAGCCCGGAGGCCTCGACGTATCGTCTATCATCCATCTGTTTCTGAATCTCGTCGCCCTTGTCCTGATAAACCTTCCACAGCGCCTTTTCCTCCGCTTCGGCAAGCAAACTTTCGTTTACCTGATCACCGCTTTTGGCTTTTTTGCCGATGTTAAACGTCCTTTCGACCACGGCAACCAGTTCTGCCCACCACTTTTCCCGTGAAATAGCCTCTATCGCCTTTAACCGCTGAGAGAAGTTATGCACGTCGTCAAATCCCTTCCCCGCATTCAGGACGGCATTCACCAGGTCATAATGGTGGCCTCTTTCAATGTTTATCTGAAACAGGCGGTCTTTAAAGAATCCCCTGACGTCGGAAACTATTTTTTCACACACAGCCTTCTGATCGCCGGGTATGGACTGTCCTTTTATTACCGGCAGCAAGGATAAAGACGAGCGAACGGTTTCACCGATTTCCAGGGCAAGCTCATGTTCTTCCAATATACGGATAATGCCGTAAGCGTGCCGCCTCAGCGAATACGGGTCTTGCGAACCCGTGGGGATAAGCTGCAGCGCAAAACAACTGGATATCGTGTCGAATTTATCGGCCAGGCCCACAACGGCGCCGATCTTCGATGCGGGGATATTGTCTGCGGCAAAGCGAGGCATATAATGTTCCGCAATTGCCACGGCAACGGGCGACTCTTCCCCATCCCACCCGGCATACTCCCTCCCCATGATCCCTTGCAGAGACGGAAATTCTCCGACCATTTGCGTTAAAAGGTCTGCCTTGCACAAAAAGGCCGCGCGTTTGACGAGGGCGGCGTCTTCCAGGGCAAGCTTGCCGGAGGCCACGAGCGCGTGGGATATAACGTCTGAAAGCGCAACGATCCTGTTCGTCCTATCGTGGTAATTTCCCAGTTTTTCCAGAAAGGCAATGTTTTTTAAATCTTCCACCCGATTTTTGAGCGGGATTTTCTTATCCTCTTTCCAGAAGAACCGTGCGTCGGAAAGGCGCGCCTTGAGCACCCTTTCATTGCCCTGGATGGTCGTATGGGCGCTATTTTCGCCGCGATTGAGCGTGGCAATAAACTTATTCAAAAGCCGTCCGCCTTTTTCCCTGATGGGGAAATACCTCTGGTGTTCCTTCATGGCCGTCTCTATAACGTCCGACGGGATTTCAAGGAAATCCTCGTCAAAGCTGCATTCAATGGCGTTTGGATATTCGACAAGGTTCGTCACCTCGTCGAGCAGATCTTCGTCGTCAATGGCCGAGCTATGGGCTGCCATGCGTTGGGCGATTTTCATCCTCAATTCCTCACGACGCTCCGGCATATCGACAACCACGTATTCCTGCCTGAGCAATTGCTTGTATAAGTCCCAATCCGCCCTGGGTATCTCAACCTTTCGCCCGGACAAAAAAGGGTGTCCGGCGACGAGTTTGGCGGCCTTGATGCCATTGATTTCCAGAGGCACAACGGTATTACCGAACAACGCAAGAAGCGAACGTATGGGACGCGCAAAGAACAGGCCGTTCCTCTTCCATTTCATGGACTTGGGGAAAGGTACGTTCCTGATGATATCCGTTAACATCTCCGGGAGAATAAGCAAGGTCTCTTTGCCTTCAATGTGCCTGACCACAAAACAATAATCGCCTTTTGGGGTCTTCTTTACCTGAAGTCCCTGCACGTCCACGCCCTGTGACCTGGCAAAACCCATGCCCGCCTTCGTTGGGCTTCCCGCCTTATCAAAGGCAACGGACGCCGCCGGGCCCAGCGTCTCTACGGTAACGCTTTCCTGCTTTTCAGGCAGACCTTTCACGAATAGCGTGAGCCTTCTTGGTGTGCCCGTGCAATAGACGGACTGCGCCTCCAGGCGGTGTTTTTTTGCCTGCCCGGTAAAAAACGTCGTTATGTGTTGTGTGGCCGGGGTAATATACCCGGCGGGAATTTCCTCTGTGCCGATTTCGAAAAGCAAATCTGTCATGTTTGTACCTATGATAGCTCCTTTTGAGGTTACGGTATGGTATCTTTACAAAAAACACCGCAGCAGTTCAGCCGGTATCTAAAAAGGCCAAAATATAAGCCCCCCCCAGCCCCATTTCCCATCGAATACCTTGGTTCGTCTCATTAAAAAGGGGGGATGATATCCCACCGCCGACGCACAAACTGTTACGGAAAATAAGAACAACAGAAGACAAGATACTAATTACTTCAGCAAAGGATTGCAATAAAAAAATCTCTCTCGTAAGGAGAAATATTGACTACGCTATCAAATTTTTTATTGCAATTAACCCCCTATTATCTTATAAGTATCGTTTATTTTTAAAAAACCTAAAGAATCAATTAGGGGTGGGTTTCACTATCACTTTGCTATCGCACACATTATAATCATATCCACCGGCAAACCCGCATAAATAAAATGAAAATTCCTATACAATCACATTATTATATGCTTAACAAGTTCTATACCCATGAAGACACTTCTCATTAACCCACCGATGTACGACCAGCGCAACTATGGCAAGCCATTTATTTTGCCTTACGGCCCCCCGCTGGGCATTGCCTATCTGGCCGCAAACCTTGAAAAAAGCGGCTTTGCGGTGAAGGCAATCGATATGTTTGACTTTTCCTGGAACGAGGTCAGGAAAACCCTGGAAGACGAACGACCGGACGTCGTCGGCATTACCTGCCTGACCGAGCAGCGGGCAAGTCCGCGCGAGACGGCAAAGCTTTGTAAGGCCATTAATAAAGACTGCATGATAATCGTGGGTGGCATCCACCCAACCATCATGTATGAACAAACGCTGCAACACTGGCCTGTGGACGTTGTTGTTCTTGGCGAAGGGGAAGAAACACTCAGGGAGTTGATGATCTGCCTTGAAGGGAACAAACCTTTTGGAGGAGTGGCCGGTCTTGCTTATAAGCGCGCTGGGACTATTATCAAAACCCCCGCTAGGAACCTTGTTGAAAACCTGGACCACATACCGTTTCCCGCCTATAAATATTTCGATTTCGGCAAATACACGAGATACGAGATATTGGATGGTAACTGGAAAGAAAAATCATTAAAAAAGCTGCGATTTGTTCCCATCATTTCCACACGCGGTTGCGTGGGGAATTGTCAGTTTTGCTCGACGCCATCATTCTGGCAGCGATGGAGGACGCGCTCCGCACAAAACGTCGTCGATGAAATGGAGTTCCTGGTCAAGGACTTTGGATGCGGCTTTTTTAACTTTGCGGACGACATATTCACCGTTAATAAAAACCGCGTGATAGACCTGTGCAAAGCAATTATCGACAGGAAACTGGACGTCGTTTGGGACTGTGAAACGCGCGTAAATTTTATCTGGGAGGACATGCTTGACTGGATGGTACGCGCAGGGTGCTATTGTATCTCTTTTGGCGTAGAATCTGCGTCGGAGGCGGTAATCAAGGCCATCAAAAAAAAGACTACTCCGGAACAGATCGCCCGGGCATTCATGCTTACAAAACAGGCGGGCATGAAGACCAAAATGCTCCTGATGGTAGGCAATCCCGGCGAAGATGACGCCACGATAAACGATACGGTAAGGATGATAGAAAGGACGCGCCCCGACTTCGTATCGGTTTCCGAGGCGATGGTTTTTCCGGGTACCGGGCTTTATACGATGGCGAAACAAAAAGGTCTGGTAGCCGATGATTACTGGCTGACAGACCGCCCCGCCCCATACTTTACGGCTGAACACACCCTGGAAAAACTGCTGGCATGGAGCAACACCATTATGTCCGCCAATGCCGGAATATCCGGAAAATGGTTGAGAAGGGTGAGAAGCATGCTAGACGCCACAGCGGGCATACGGATTACCGCGGAGGGGATTGACTATAGAAAAAAGGGGAAGGTCAAGAGGCTTATTAGTTGGTGGTGGTGAAACATTGCGAGGGAAGTAGACCCACCCCTAACCCCTCCCGGGAGGAGAATAGGTGGGGAGTCACACAAGGAGAAAACACCAATTACTATGTTTGAAACAAACAATTCCCCTCCTGGGAGGGGATTAAGGGGGGGGTTACCGGCAGGAATAAGAAATCTGTTAAAAAAATCTGTTCAATGCAAAAATGACCTTCGCAAAAAAAAGATTATACCGTATAATCCAAAATTAAAGTCGCTTGCGAAACGCTTAAGAAAGCGGGGTGTTTTGTCCGAAGTGTTACTTTGGAGGTATTTGAAGAAGAAACAAATGTGCGGATACGACTTTGATCGTCAAAAGCCGATAGACGCTTATATTGTTGATTTCTTCTGTAACGAATTGATGCTGGCCATTGAGATAGATGGTTTTACTCATTGTGATAAAGGTGACGCCGACAAAAAAAGGCAAGCAAGGTTGGAATCATTGGGAATCAGGTTCTTGAGATTCCAGGATTCAGCAGTCAGAAAAAACATGCAAGGTGTTTTATTTGCTATTAAAGATTGGATTCAGAAACATACTCATTTACCAGGCGCCAACATTCTTCAAGCAGACAAACCCACCCCTAACCCCTCCCAGGAGGGGAATAGGTGGGCGCCACACTAAGGGTAAAATACCAATTACCGTGTATAGAATAAACAATTCCCCTCCTGGCCGGAGAATGATTGGGTGCCACACAAGGATAAAACGCCAATTACCCTGTTTGGAACAAATAATTCCCCTCCAGGGGGGGATTAAGGGGTGGGTACCGGCAGGATCAAAAAGGTTGGCAAAGACATTCGTTCAGAAAAACAAGTACGGTATTTTATTAAACCTGGATTCAGAGTCCTGCTCATTTACCAGGAACAAACATTCCTCATGCAGGCAAGCAAAACCCACCCCCCAACCCCTCCCAGGAGGGGAATTGGTGAACCCGCGAGTTGAAGAATTATAGCAAAATTACTTGAAATCATTGTCAGGAGAAGATATGAAGGATTCTTTTATTTATGCCCGTTCTATGCTGCTCGGCCTCTGCCTCCTTTTGTTTTCGGGATGCAGTTTTATATCGGTCTCGCTGATGCCGTCTGTCGAACCGTTTGAGGAAACGACGGTCATGGGGACTGGAAAGGACAAGATACTCATTGTCGATATCTCCGGCATTATTTCTGATGAAGGAAAGCACGGACTTGGTTTTCTTTCTGAGGAACCTAATACGGTCAGCAGGATTAAAGAAGAGCTTACCACTGCAGCGCAGGATGATAGTATCAAGGCCGTTCTCCTCCGTATCAACAGCCCTGGCGGAACGGTTACCGCATCGGATATCATCTATCACGAAATAGAACATTTCAAAAAGACGTCCGGCTTGCCGGTTATTGCCTGCATTATGGACCTGGGGGCGTCCGGCGGCTATTACGTGGCCGTTTCTGCGGACAAGATTGTGGCGCACCCAACGACCGTTACCGGCAGTATCGGCGTCATTATGCTCCATCTCAGCGTTGAGGGGCTGATGAAAAAGATCGGCGTCGCAGACACATCCATAAAAACGGGCGAGCATAAAGATATGGGGTCGCCACTGAAAACCATGACGGAAGAGGAGCGAAAGATATTCCACGGGGTGCTGGACGATATGTATCAAAAATTCCTGTTAGTTATTGTAAAAAACAGGCCGGGGCTTAACATGGAGAAACTCAGGCCGCTGGCAGACGGCAGAATCTACACCGCCCGGCAAGCTTTGGAGTCCGGGCTTATCGATCAGATCGGATATCTTGACGACGCCGTTTCGCTTGCGAAAGAGGCATCCGGTTTGACGGCGGCGCGGGTAATCATGTATCACCGTCCGGGGGCGTACAAAAACAACCTCTACTCTCAACTCAACGCCCCTGGATTTGGCTCGTTTAATCTTATCAACGTTGACTTGAAGACGCTTGTTAAGTCAGGCGCCCCTTCATTCATGTACCTCTGGTCCCCGTGAGCATAGCTGCCGGTCAACCGTTTGTTTATGCGGGTTTGCCGGGTGGTGTTAGTATATAGAATTACCCTGTAAAAACTTCTTTTTTTGTGAGTTTTTTACAACCCCCTTCATCCTATTATGGGTCTGGTTGGGATTCTCTTTGTGGGATATGCTGGAACTGGACGCCTTTTGGAAACAGCGTTTGCCGTCAAGCCGTA
>CAYJPZ010000111.1:0-13340 GCA_964372185.1 uncultured candidatus Brocadiaceae bacterium | reverse complement strand
TAAAGTACTCACTATTTACCGGAGATAAGATGAAATTGTTGGGTCGTTTGAAGGAGACTATAAAAGACCAAAGAGGCAATATTGAAATATTGATGCTTCTTTGTTGCCTGGTTGCCGTTATTGCCTTTATCAACTTTGCGCTGGGTATTATCACCCTGGGTGTTGAAACAGAACAGGAAGCCCGTCATGATACAAAAATTGATGAACAGAAGGTTAATGAACAGCGGAAAACAGAGGAACTGAAAAAGCTGAAGGAAAAGGCTAGAGAATTGGAAAGGGAGATTGCAGAAAAAAAGAAAGAGCTAGAAAATCTGAGAGAATTGGCAAAAACGATGGCGGGCAATGAAAAAGTCGAACAACGCAACAAACTCAACGACCAGCTTATCGAACTAGAGAAACAGATACAGCAAAAAGAAAAGGAACTCGAAGAAACCCGCCTGTCTATTGAAAGACTGAGACAGGCAAAGGAAAAAGAAGGGGAAATAAAAAAGCTACAGAATGAACTTGAGAATCTAAAGAAAGAAATAGAGGTTAAGAAAAAAGAATTTGAGAAATTAAATATTCCAGTTGATGATACGATTGAGAAGGATTTAGAAAAACTTAAAAAAGAAATTGAAGAGGCAGAAAAACGCAAGAAAGAACTTGAAGATAAATTAAAAGAAAGCAAGGATGTATTTAATCCAAGGGAAAGACTTGGTTTGGGTACGGGTGCAGTGAATATAAACAATCCGTTGTATGTCGAATGTAAACAAGAATGTATCAAACTGTTCCCATATAATGAGACAATAAATGTTTCAGAGATTGAAAAAATTAACCCATTTTCATCCTTGAGAGATAAACACGATGGAATTGTCCTTCTGGTGAGACCGGACGGGTTAAAGACATTTACGCAAAGTTTTCATTATGCGGAAGAAACCAAGTTAAAAATTTGTTATGAACCGGTTGACGCAAACTGGAAACTCGATTTAACGAAACCATAAGAAATGGGAGTAATTATTCATGAAAGAAGACGGGGCGTCTTTCCTTGAAATATTTCAGGACCCCTTGCTTACCATCGTTGCCTTAATCCTGCTGAATACCACGTGGGTTGTTATTCCTGAACGTATAGAACCAGAGGAACACAAACCTTCTGTTAAAAGAGAGGTAGTCTCAATAGGAGATAAGATTAACAAACTAAAAATAGAAATTAAAGGCAAACAGGAGGAGCTTAAGTGGTTGAAGAAAAAAATCGAGGAATTAAACGCCATCTTACACGAAGGCGGCGAGGATATCGATCAAATCAACCAGAAGATTCAGGAACTCCAAACAGAGATTGAAAAGAAGCAAGAAGAGTTAAAACAACTCGAAGACGCCTTAAATAAGGCAAAGGAAGAATTAGCCGGTTTACCACAGGTTGAAAATGCCGGGGATCTCTACTCAAAGGTTTCGGAATTAGAAAGGGAAATAGAAGAGAAACGCAGTGAACTTAGTCACTTGGAAAATCAAATAGCAATAGCAAGGCAGGATGAGGGCAAGGTCAGAGAACAGGCAGATGCACAAAAGAGGTTAATTGCACAATTACAAAACGAATTAAAAGCAAAACTTGGAGAAACTGAAAAATTGAAAGCAGAAATTTCAAGAATAGGTTCTGGGGGGGGATATCGTCCTTTTATTAAATCGGATAAAGATGCGTTTCTGATAGAAATGGAGAACAATCGTCTCTATCCGGTAAATCTTGATAATATAGATGATTTGAAGAAATATTATGATTGCACCTATTATAAATCAGAAAAAACATTAGTACTAAAAAGAAAAGCATCTATAAAGGGTGAAGATATTAGCGAAATTGAAAGATCCGATAGTAGCTTTTCTAAGATATTGAACAAGGCGATCAAGGAAGAAAGACCTATAACTTTTTTTCTTAGTGGGGATTCTTTTAAGATATTCAGGAGGGCAAGAGAGATTGCCCAGGATAAAGGTGTAGGAGTTGGTTGGTGGATTCATAGTGATGAAAAAGGTGTTATTGTTATTGGCATTGGCACGGGTTCCGGTACTAAAGTGCCGATTCAGCTACCACAAACTAATTAATCGTCTCAAATATGTAAGATTTGTTAAAAACATTATAGAAAAATACAAGACAAAAACGGGTTTGCAATTCAGCCTATTATGAACAAAATTACATGCTGTGTGTCTATTTGAGAAAGTCTGTGTTCTAAATAATAATGAATAAAACAAATTATTTTAGATTTTCAATGTCTTTTGTTTTGCTTTTTTTGCATCAAAGTGCCTCTTTGCCACCGAATATATTGCCTTCTCCCTGAGAATAGCACAGGAAAAGGTTTTGAAGGAATCAGGCAAACAGCCGTCTCCGGGTGTCTTTTACATAGGTGGTATTACAAGGATATCTGGATTGGTATATGACCGGAATACCGACGATCTCATTCTTGTAGGAGAACAAGACAAAGCTCGCCCAGCCCTTACCCTCGACGACTTTGTAGTAGCCCTGTGAGCCGTGTTTATCCATGACAAATGGCCTCTGGTAAGCATTGATCCAAGTGATGAAGCCAGGAAGTCAAAAATGCATGCTGTCCGCTGTGAAGGTGGAATTGAGGATACCCAATTTGGTTTAGACCTTTTCTATGTAAATTGTTGGCTAAAAAATATAGAAGAAGGTATTGTTTCATTGGATGGGTATGGAATTAAGAGTTACCGTGATTTATCTGAGGAAGAGTTTAAGAAGCGAAATGATGATTGCAAGATCATATCTGTATTTTGGTTATCTCCTATTATGACACCGACTATAGCGGTAAGGAATGACGTTGTTGAAATAAAGGGCATAAAAATTGGAGTATTATCTCATGTGAGTGCTGTCGAAAAGGATGGAATGGCAATAAGCTTTTTTTCAACCATGCGTTACCCTGCTGCCGATAGATTTGCTGAAAGTGTAAATAAGGACTTTGAGGAACTAACTTTAAATTTTCCAATTCTTTCCCGACTTCAAGGACTTTTTGAAATGGTTGCAATAATGGAAGGAATCGACAAAATGGATAAAAGTCCCGGCCTTTCCTTCTGGCTAAAACAATATCAGGTAAAAACAGTTAAGACTCCAAATGAAATAAATGTATTAGCGCCATTGGAAGGCTATGAAGTTCAGCAGCCACAAGGACTTTTCAAAAACTATCCGATTTCCTCTGTTAACAATGCAATATCATCGAAGTTCAGAGATGGCGATATTACAGCCCTGAAAAAAGCAGTCCTTGAATCAAGACCTTCTCCTGATTTAATGATGTGGAAATTTTTAGTAGACGAGCCTGTGATAAAGAGGGTTTATAAAGAAGGAGAAATGCAAAAGGTAGAGATTTCAGATGGGATAAGAACCAGAAATATTATGCTCAACATGTAAAATGTATCCCTTTACATAACATGGCACAACCCAATGGTTGTAGCTATTTATGCAATGTTCAAATTTGTCAGGAGGGAAGGTAATGAAAAAAATTAACTGTTGGACGATGAGTATTTTTTTGTGCTTTCTGTTGATGGTGGGTTTGCTTGCAGGAAAATGTTCCGCTGTATGGGCCGAAACAATTCAGGAAACGGATACAGGTCTTGGAAAAGCAATCCTTTCAGAAGACTGGAAAAAAGTTGCCGACCTGCTCGGTTCAGTAGATACAGAAACACCCTCCCCCGTCCTTCGCCTGATTAAGGGGCACGCCTGCCTTGCCCTAAACCGCAACAACGAATCCCTGTGTTTGTTTTTAAGTGTTTCAACAGATGAAGAACGTAAAGAATGGGAAAAGTGGGCGCAAGACTTTGCAGATAAAAATCAAAAGAGTGCCATCGCTTACTATTTCAAAGGTGATGCTTTGGCGCGGCTGAAACAATGGGATGATGCGCTTATAGCATTTAATGATGCATTGAAATTCAAACAAAATCATCCGCTTGTTTTAAATGCCCGCGGTGTTACTTATGCTGCCAGAGGGTTTTTGGATAATGCACTTACTGACTTTAATTGTGCTACTTCAGTAAATAAACATTTTGCAGATGCATTTTGTAGTCTTGGTGCTATAGCGATCCAACAGAGGGAAGGTGCCAAGGGAGCAATCGAGGATTTTACTAATGCTCTCAACATTTCACCGGATTTTGCCGTCGCCTTATATGGATTAGGTTGTGTGGAATCCGTACTTGGTAATTGGGAGGATGCAAGGGAAGGTATTGAAAATGCAGCTAAAAAGTCAGATTGTGTAGGAGAACTGATAAGAATAAGCGTAGCTAGGATGATTGAATATATCAATACGAAGAGTGAAGATGTAGCGCTTGCAATAGCTAAAGGTGAAAACCCACAAATGCGAATCGACGCAAATTTGAAAAAAATAAATGACAAAGGGGCTGGATGGATAGGCGGACCTTTAAACGATGTGTTTAATACACTAAGTATAGCAAAAGATCCAAAATTAACAGATTATGCTATGCATGGGCTTGGAGAAATTGCGAAAAATAATCCATCTCGTGTTCCAGATATTGCACGGCAAATTGGTAATATTAAAGGAACTAACCGACTGGTTGAAGGCCTAAAAAATATGTTTGATCAGCCAGTAGGCAATAAACATCTGATAAATAACTATGAACTAAGAACTGAACTTGGCGCTAAAGGTTTCGCAAAATCCGGTCCTTTAGGTTTGGAAGCAGGGGGTAAAATAGGTGGGTTAATGAATCAAAAAACTTTTCAGGAACTAAAACCGGGTTCAAATCTTCCAAACCAGTGGATGGATAATTCAATAAATAAAAAAAAATTGGCAACACAGTTTGATAATCATCTTACATCAACTTTACCATCTTACAAGAGTAATCCTCAAGGATTTAAAACGGGTTTAGAAGAGGCGTCTTGGGATGAAGGGAACTGGCCATTTGGCGCAGTATACGGCCTTTTCTATAAATTAGATTACCAATCCACTTCACAAGTAATAGATGGAGGGACAACAAGATGAAGAGATTTGTCATTTTTATATCTTTTTTAACTTTTGGGATTATTTTTCCTAGTATAACGTATGCAGGTCCATTTGTAGCATATTCAATGAAAGAAGCAGAAAAGCGACTTTCAGATTCAGGACGGGGAAATAGTGAGTTAATAGAATTAGGTGGTATTACTGATTTAGCCGGAATGGTATATGACGATAAAAATAAAGATTTGATTATTGTTGGGCAAATTAACAAAGGAAAACCACCAATAACGCTCGATGATCTTGTTGTCTCAATGCGAGCAGTGTTTATTTACAAAAAAACTCCAACAGTGAGTATTGATAAAACACCGGAAACCATCACGAGCAAAAAACAAACGGTTAATTACGAAGGTGGTATAGAAAATACACACCTTGGTAAGGACATGCTTGATGCGGATATTCTTTTAAAGAACCTTGCACTAGGAAAAAAAGAAGTACAGAAAGTAGATTCTTATGTTTCATTGAAAGCCAATCAGTCTCAGGAAGGAAAAGATGAGGAATATATTGCAAGTCGTTTTTGGTTTAAGAATATGACCCCTTCTCTTGCAGTTCGTGAGGGTGTTTTTGCAATTATGGATATGAGAGTAGGAATTGAAACAGAAGTAGTTTATGCAGAGGATAAAGGAGTTCCTTTACAGGAATTGCCAGGGATTAGAGATAAAATTGGCGATGAGTTTGCTAGACAGGCAATTGAAAACTTATCTGATATTAGCCAGGATTTTCCAGTATTAACAAGAGCAATGCCCATACTTGCTTTGGTATCTTTAGCGAAGGGAATGGAAACTCTACAAATGGACGTGCAATTAGATTATTGGTTGCATGACTATAAAGTTCCATGCGTAGAAACATTGAAATATTATGATCTTATTGAAGAAAATCGAGAGATAAATGGAAGAAATATGTTGTTAACTGTAAGCGGTGGATTTGACACTAATCCACTTGTGATAAAGCTAAAAAAAGGCAATGTAACAGCGCTAAAGGAAGCAGTTTTAAATTCCAGACCTTCAGGAAATGCATTGATCTGGCATCCACCACTTGAGGGTTGGCAAATTCCAGGTGTTGAGGATATTGAATACGAACAAAACGCAAGTTCTTCAAGTAGAAAGAATGGGTTTTCGCTTGATAGCATACTCAGCAAAAAGAATGCAAATCCCCTCCCCCAGAATAAAGTAACCCTCAATGTTACTGATTTTGGAATAAATCACTGGAAACCTGGATTGCAAACAGGAGATGATCTTACCCACACTAATAGAGTTTTTTCTAACATACCAAAGAGCGGTCAAATTCTCATAGCGATGCCACCTGATAATGAATTCAATAAAATGACAAAGTCTCAGCTAACCCAGTCCATCTATGAGAAGGTAAAGGCGAGGGTTGATGGTGGACTTGCAGTTGGCACAAAAAATTTTGAGTTGCAATTAGTACAAAATATAAATATGGGTGGATATTTTGATGGCAATCGACAAAAGATGGTGAACGATTTTGGAGAATGTGCATACAAGGCAATAGGAATGATACATAATGACTTAAAAAGTAAAAATTTGGACACATATGCTTACGCGACAGTTGGAAGCAATGGCACAAAGGTATTTACAGAAAATGTGACTTCATGGAAATCCTATATGAAAGGAACTTCCCTGTATGACGGAAGGGCGTTCAAAACTCCAACTATTGATACAATTAAAACACTTGGAGAAAAGAATGTTCACATCTTCAATACCAAAGGCGACTTGCCAGCCCTCCCCCCCAACCCTTTATTAAATTCAATAGCTAACCACGATGTTACAAAGAGTATAAAAAAAGAATTTCCAGGAATTAACGTAACATTGCTTGATCCAATAGACAGAGACGGACTCGTACATATTTCTGGTATGTCATCCGATGCCCGGTTTTTGGCTAAGGATTATATTGGTGGCAATTCATATACTACCCCAAAACAGGTAGCCGGAGGAGATTTTTTATTTTCAAATCAACAGAAACTAAATACTTCGTTTGGCGAAAAATCATTTAATAAGCCTTTGCCAGCTATTAAATCAGAACTTCCAAAGTTTAATATTTACAACGAACTCCCGAAGCAAACAATTTCCTCCAACGTCGGCGGCGTTATGCTCCGAGATGTGGCAAAGGTTGAAGGGGCGGAGGAGGCGAGAGTAGACCTTATGAGCGGCAATTTCTCTTTAGTTGTAGATGGGCAGAATGCGCGGCTTGACCCGGAGGTGTTCAGGAAGTTTGTGACGGCGCTCTGGTCGGTCTATTACAGCAGTGAGGATCCGGGCATCTCTATTGACCCTATAGCGCCAAAAGAAAAAAAGCACCTCGTCCGCTACATCGGCAAGGTGATGAATAATGACCTCGGTCGTGTAATGCGCGAGGCGGATTACGTGATGAAGAAGTGGTCTGTGGGGACAGAACGAGCCGATGTCCCAGGTTTTTTGAATCCAGACGATGCTGCCAATCGAAGAGGGACAGTAAATGTTGGCGCATGGAGCAGGTTCTGGTTTGTTCCGGAAAATATGAAATTTAAAAGAGGAGGCGATATGCTCCTCTTTGATGACGGCAGGATGACCCTCAAGACAGAATATATGTTCATGGATGATAAGAATATGCACTCCGACCCGTCAAATGAGGATTTCGCCAGATTTTTTACAGAGCACTACAATAAAATTGCTGAAAAGTACCCTGTTTACAAAGACCTCTTTGAATATGCCAAACTGGTAAGTCTTGCCAAGTATCTCAAAGAAAACGGCGTTCCACTCTACTGGTTCTTAATGGCAAATAAGGACCTCGTTATCACGGAGGATTCTCCAGGTACTGTAGACGCCTTTGCGAAGGGTTCTGATTATTTTAAGGGGGTGGGTATAGAAGGTGGTGTTGACCTTGGATTCGACGTCAAACAGGAAGGTCATTATGTTTATGATCAGACGGCTATTGATGCAATTAACAGGGCTGTTTCCAAACACCCTACAAATACCACGAGCACGTCCATTTCGGCAAACCCATCAATAACAAAGACGGGGAGTGAGCCCTTCTCCTTTGATCTGGGTAAAGAGAGTTATACTGTATTACCGCAACACTCACTGACCTCAGGCAAGGACCGAAGGGGTATCAGATACCAGACAGATATTGCGTTAAGGGGCGCCGGATTCAGGCTGACAGAGGAGGCGCTTGGTAATATAGAATATTACGTCTACCGCAGGGAGCTTGCAAAAGAGATAAACCCAATCGTAGAGTCCATGGATAAACAGAAGCTGGAGGCTGAATATGAAAACATTTACAAAGAGAAGGATAAGATTGCAACAGGGCGCGCAGAAAAGGTGATTGAAAAGCTCAGGGGATTAAAAGATCAGGATTTTAAGGCGGAAGACAAGTTTGCAATAGCATTGGAAAAAACCCTGGGAAAAGAGCAATTTGACCAGTTCAAGCCGCTCATATTCAAACACGCATACTATAAGACAAACCTGGAGATTGTTCGCTATTTCAACCGGAACAAACAGGGTGTGAGCGAATTTGGCAAGGGATGGCGGCTTCTGATACCGTATCAGATTAAGCCTTATGGCGATGCAAAAAGGGAACTTCACAACATCATGATCCCTGAAAAGATGGCGGTGGAAAATCTCATTACAGGAGAGCAGGAGATACTCACCTTCAGCGCTGACCAGTACACCAGCGCCGGGTACGTGCCTGAAAAGATTGAAAAGAGCCAGGTGGTGGGTCTCTTTATTATGACCGATGTTTCTTACCGCCTTGCTGATAAGCTGGGTAACCAGTTCTGGTTTGATCCTTCCGGTTACCTTACTGATATGATCTTCTCAGAGCAGCAGCGTGTTCACGTTGATTATTTAGGGGAATATACGGACTCATTTGACCAGCCCCCCTATCACGTGCAGCCAGCCGGTAAAGAGCGGGTAAAGTTCCTTAACGTTCGTGTGCCAAAAAAGATTGAAGTGATAGACCTTGTGCGCGGGGGCAGCGAGGAACTTGTCTTTAGCGATAAGGGCGAGTGTGCAGGCTATGTGCCGGAGGATGAGGGAAAGAGCAGGTACAAGATACTTGCCCTGATGTCCAATGGCGCATACCAGTTAGTGGATAAAGAGAAAAACGAGGTAAAGTTTAGTCCAACGGGCGACTTTGAAGGCATGATTGTCCATTCGGGCTATCCCATTGTGAAATCGGTATCGCAGGGCGGGCATAAGGTGGGTTTTACATACACCACAGACAAATCAGGAAAGGTCTTTATTGCCCATGCGTATCTTTCAGAAAACAAGGAAGATGCAAAACCGCTTTATATGGTAGGGTACAAGTACGATGTTGAAGGCAGGCTTTCCGGGATAAAGGGGGAAGCCAAACTGGCAGAAGCTAGCCGTACATCAGGAAATGAGGTGAGATAGGCGTTTTATAAAAAATATTTTTTACGAATAAGAGAAACCATCACACAGAGACACGGAGCCACAATGAATGATATAAATAAGAGAATATCGAACAAGCCTGTCTGCGTGCATTGCACAGGCAGGGAATAATGAATGTCGAAGCAATAGAAAGTCTCCCCGCGAAATACACGAAAGGATACGAAAAGAAAAGTGTTTTCGTTTGTTTCGCGTGTTTCGTGGGCTATTACAATTCGAAATCCCTGACTCGAAAATAAGGCCCAACAAAAAAGTGTAAGTATAAATATCCCAATTCGATATGGCAAAAATCCCATTTTCATCGTTTCTGGGTGTTGCAAATGCAACATGGCGACTTGTTCGATATTTATTATTCAACTTTTTTATGTATTTCTTTGTGTCTTGGTGTCTTTGTGTGAGAATCGGAGAAAAACAAAAAAGTCAAGGATGGATTGAAATGAAATGAATCCTTAACCACTACACAAAAATGCATAACGTTATCTGCTCATTGTGGGCAAGAAAAGGGGAATAAAACAAATGGAAAAAGAAAATATCATCAAGAAAGTAAGTTTATTGGCCAATATATTTTGTTTTATTTTATTGCTCAGTGGATGTGCTACTGTTCGTGAAGACTGGGGAAAAGCAAGTCGTCTTGACAGTGCCGCTGCTTATAAGAGTTTTCTAAAAGAACATGAACAGAGCGAATATACAAATGAAGCGAAAGAAAGAATGGCTAAATTGGAAGACGAAGAATGGGAAAAGGCTAAAAGGTTACATACTTTAAGAGGTTACAAAGAGTTTATTCATATTTACCCAAATACAAAATACATAAGTGAACTGAAGGCAAAGGTTAAAGATGTACTAACTGGGATAGCAATACAAGAATCTAACAATGATCCAAAATTATTGAATCGTTCAGCAGGAAATAAGCCACTTATCAGTATTAATGCGGACGACAGTAAATCTTGCGAGTTCTTGAAATTTTTAGGAACCTCATCATCGTGGGGAGACGCCAAACCCATAGAAATGGAGGAATTTCTAATGAGCGTTGGTATGGGTAGCAAAATAGGACCAGAAGTGGCATCAATAGTTATGCAAGGCAATTCGATACCAATAAAGGCATACAACGACCCAACAGATATCCTTAAGTTTCAGTATCAGGAGGTAGAAGATGAAGGGAAAAAGATGTGCGCTATCGTTTACGTATCGGGCACTGGATTGGTTGCGATAGGAAATCATGTTCAAGCCTTTAATATATTTAACGAAGAAACGTCTTATAAAATACAGCGAGAGGGGAAAATAAATGGCAAAAGGGAAGCATGTTTTGAGTTTAACCCAGACACGGTGGCATCTGCAATCCTTGAACAAATAAACAATAGCGGTTATGGGATTCGAATTGTCTTGACCGATGAAGGATGGGACAAAATCAGACAGATAGATGCAAGTCCGGGTAACAAAATTTTGTTTAAGGTTGATGGACAAGTAATTACCGATGAAACTATAAACATTTTTAATCGTTTCTGCGCCTTACCAGCAGGACAAGTAATTAACGAGGAAACTTTGCTCGGTCCTGCATTTCCAAAGGAGTTTATCTGGAGACGGCAAACAGGTGTTAATGATTTTTCAAAAGAAGAAGCAGAAGTAATCATTAAGGGCATAACTCAAGAAAAATAATCGTGGCCACTCGTATGAATGAATCGAGAATAATATAATTCAAATAAGGAGACATATTCTATGAAGAATGGGATATCACTGACATTGTTGCGCCGACTTATAGAGAAGAGATTGGTGTCAATAGTCAGTATTTGTATGGCTTTTGCGGGAATTCTTCTTGTAAATACAAACATAACACATTCATCTGAATTGAAGGCTCACAATGAATCAGATGCTACGAGTGAATATACCGGCAGTGATTATAAAGGCAACTACGTTTATGGCGGGGCCATGAATCTGGCGTGGAATGAATTGAACGAAAATATTTTGCATGAAAAACTGAGATTAAATACCACAGATAAAAAGACCCTGGAAACGGTTGATAAATTTAACAAGGCTATTTTTACGAAGAATGATTTAGACGAAGCCAGTTATTATATAAAAAGTGGTTATGGACAGAAAACCGTTGATACTATAAATAAAGAATCACGGGCAAAATTCCCTGACAAATCTTTTGGTGACCTCCAACTAACATTAAACGATAAGGACATAATCGCCTATGCCTATTTCCTGAAAAAGGTGGAGTATGTAACCCCATTCGTAATAGATAATGTATCCTTTATGAGTGAAAGGGTTAAGGGGTTTCGAGCCAAAGCACAGACGCAAAAGGAGAATGTAGAAGTCTTAAAATACTGGGATGAGGATAAGTTTATCATTCGCCTGCGGCTCAAAGACGATAGCGACGAATTAATCCTGGCAAAGGGTTTTGATATGAGCAACCCCAAAGGTATTGTTGATGAAATCAGGAAGTATGACACACAGAATCTCCCTACAATCCGCGATAATGATTTGTTTGAAATGCCCAAATTACACCTTGACTACAGTCGTAACTATGGCGAAGTGATTAAGAAATACTTAGCAAATAAGGGTTTTGAAGATTATTCCATCGAAATAATGAGTGAAAAAATTAAATTTGATATGGACGAAAAAGGCGCACGGGTTGAAAATGAGGCAGTAAGTCAATGGAAAGCGTATTCCTCCTCCGTACCAAAAGGAAGACACTTCATTTTCGATAAACCTTTTTGGGTGGTGATGAAGAGGAAAAACAGTCAGAATCCATACTTTATTCTGGGGGTAAATAACGTTGAATTAATGGAGAAGAACATTGAGGCTACTGTGGCATCCGGAAGCAGGGTTGGCAATACGGGGACAAGTACAAGTAGCAATAGGGAAAACAAACCTGATAACCATACAAATGAAGAGAAACCACCCAAGGAAGCAACCGCACCTAGTTTGAAGATTACGGTACTGGAGGAAAAAAAGGCGGAAAAGGTACCTGTTGAAGGCGCTGGCGTTTATCTGGATGGTAAAGAGGTTGGCACAACAGACAAAGCTGGCGAACTGATTATTAAGGAAACAATCGAAAACTACCATATCCTCGAAGTGAAAAAGTCTGGTTATTTTACCTTTAAGGAGAATATCGAGATTTCTGAATATGCTGAAGATAAGACAGTTATTTTGAATCCTGGGATTACATCTTCTGAGGAAGCTGATAATGGCGAAGATGAGGACGTACCAGAAACCCAGGAACCTGTTGCAGAGACTTCAGAACAAGGCACAGGTGGTACAGTACAAGAGACAGATATTCCGGAGCAAAATATAATAACATGGAAGGTTTCCGTCCTGAAAGAGGCAGGCAAAAGGAAAATACCCGTGAAAGGGGCAAAGATTTTTGTTGACGATCTCCCGTTTGGCGAGACGGATACTGACGGGGTATTTAAAAAAGAGGTAAAGATCGGTAAGCATATCCTTAAAGTCGAAAGTGACAAATTCCATCCTTTTGTAAAAGAAATAGAGATAAGTAAAGACGCAGATTTTACAGAAATTGTATTGAAAAAGCGCCTGCATTCTGAACCTGAAATTCCCGAACAGCGAACCGCAAATGCTCCTGAACAACGAACAGAAAATAAGACGGCAAAACCCATATTAAAAATTAGTATTTTGGGAGATACAGGGATGGAACAAATTCCTGTAAAAGGCGCAAGAATATTAATAAACGGTTATCTCTGCGGTGAAACTGATAAAGACGGGGTATTTACAAAGCATGAAAGGATGGGTGAGCATACGCTGCGGGTGGAAAGGAATGGGTTTTATCCGGTTGTTCAGAAAATTGAATTTAACGAATATACTGATTCGTATGAAATTGTGTTGAAAAAAATGTCAGACAAGCGGTGAACATGGGTAGTTACGACTTTTTGTTTGTAACACGGATGTAGAGACGCAAAATCGTTCGACTGAGCTCACGACGAAGTCTTGCGTCTCTACAACA
>CAYJPZ010000110.1:0-13346 GCA_964372185.1 uncultured candidatus Brocadiaceae bacterium | reverse complement strand
ATTAATCTTCAGCGTGAGGGCAATAAGGCAAAGCCTTATCAGGTTAAACAGGTAAGAAACGTTATAGTGAAATATAAACTCGGAGGGATTGATGTATAGATACGAAATTATTATTTACTGGAGTAATGAAGACCATGCGTTTATAGCTGAAGTACCTGAACTTCCTGGCTGTATAGCTCATGGAGAAACTCCTGAAAAAGCATTAAAAAATGCTAAAGAGGCAATGCAATTATGGATTGACACAGCTAAGGAGTTTGGCGATTCCATACCTGAGCCTAAGGGTGAAAGATTGATATTTGCTTAAAATCAAAAACGGCATGCCTAACAAAAAAATCCAGCGGACGGCTAAGCACCGCCGCTGATTTTTAGCGTTAGGCGGGCTTAGAACAATACATGAAATGGGAGGTTATCAATGGAAGCGTATCGAGTTGAAAAAAGGGTTGTGAAAAACGGCGTATAGCACTTAACGCTCTCCCTTTCCAAGAGGGAGAACTGGTTGAGGTCATCGTCTTGGGTAGAAAGGGAAAGATGAGCAAATCAACTTTTTCACCATTGCGTGGCAAAGTAATCGAGTATATTGATCCAACAGGACCCGTAGCCCAGGAAAAGAAGGGGTCGCATCTTAAATATTAAATCATTGGAGTTGTGCGATTATTTTTAAGATGTGACCCCCTAATTTCCTGATTTCTATGTCCGTTAAACAGAAAGATATTGGTGAATACCCGGCTAAAAATAATCGGGTGTTATGTTGAAATGGTCAAAAAAAGGCCTTTCGTCGCAGACGTTGCCGTCAAGGAGCATCGTTATTTGGTCATTCGTAACGGGAAAAAATGGTAACCAATCGAGCATCTCAGCCATGATTTGCATGACAAATACCGGGATGTATATCTTATGCGGCGGCGCGATATTTGGTTTGCAGATAGGGTGTCTTCCCGTTTTGCCGCGCCTCCAACGAGCTCATTTGTAAGAAACGGCGCACTCCCTGTGATTTGGCGGCATTGACAAGATTGGCCGTTCCCTCATAATGCATCTTTTCAAAGGTGATTCCCTTGCCGGGAAACGACCTGATGATGCCGACAAGGTTAATAACGGCGTCGCACCCCGCCAGCTTGCCCTCCAGGCTGTTCAGATCGGTGACGTCGCCGTGTATCACTTCAACGCCTTTGGCCTGATAGGACACGAGCTTTTGTTCTGACCCCTGCCGGACGAGACATCTGACCTGATAATTCTTTTCGAGCAAATCCCGGAGTATTCGTTTTCCAACAAAACCTGTGCCGCCCGTCAGGAATATCTTTATGTGATACTTACCTCCTTCTTCTTTAAGCAAAAAACTGGTTCGTTCAGGAATTACCTTACCGCAGTTGCTTCATCGAGGGCGTCACGCAATTTTTTTGCCCATTGTTTGAAGGTTGCTTCCACCTGACTCCAACGCGTCCATACATGAACAACGTCCATCATACCGCCCCGGCTGCTTATGGTGACCTCTCCCAATATTTCGTTGCTCTGTGAATCTATGAACTGGACTTCTACCGCAGACTCGCCTGCGTCTATAGGCATAAATATTGCCGCTGTGGTAAGCACGTTCAAAGCGCCACTCACAGGTTTAAGATGAGTTAGGGCTGCCCGGATGCGCAGTACATCAGCGCCGGAATCCGTTACAACGGGATATCGTTCTTGCACAGCGTCTACTACCGTTTGCCGGAGATGGTCTGCCAGCGTATCTATTTCTTCCTGAGTGATCTCACGTGTAGCCTTAGACCGGTCTATCTTTGTTTCTACGGGGTCTAATATCAATCGTTTGTATTTTTGCCAAGGCGTGTCCGATTTTTCCCACCATTGCATACCCTTGTCTTTTGGGTCGGGTTGCAACCTGTCATAATTACTCAGGAACCCTGATGGTGCAACCCGTGGGGCGGCACAACCCACCATAAGGATCAACAATATGCCTAGATAGCTGTAAAATATTCCCGAATTTGACCATATTCTTTTAACCATTTTTGACCGCATATTCGCCTCCTTTTCTCTGTACGAAGAAACTTCAAATACCTTTTTGCACATCACTAGAAAATTTACCAAAGGCATAATCCAACATTTCCACACTAAACTACGAAACCATCTTATGCAAAAAACCGTTTCATTTCGCTGAAAACCACCTCCCGCTTATCCTTGACACATCGGGCATCGGGTAGTGACTGGAGAAACAGGTGTCCATATTTCTTGGTGACCAGGCGTCTGTCAAAAATAATTACTACGCCTCTGTCGTCACGGCTACGGATGAGCCTTCCGAAGCCCTGCTTGAATTTGATTACCGCCATAGGGAGGGAGTAGTCATAAAAGGCGTCACCCCCGGCAAGTTCAACGGCCTCGGCCCTTGCTTCAATGATAGGCTCCGTGGGTACCTTGAAGGGCAATCTGGTAATAATAACACATTCCAGCGCGTCGCCTTTGACGTCAATGCCTTCCCAGAAACTGTCGGTCGCAAAGAGGACGGAGGTCTTGTCCTTCTTGAAGGTCTCCAGGAGGCGGTGACGGTTATCCGTCCCTTGCCGTAAGCAGGTGTAACCCAGTTGTGTAATGCGCGATTCTAACTTCTGATACAGCGTATAAAGAAGGTTGTACGAGGTAAACAGGACGAGCGCACGCCCATCAGAAATTTCAACGGCCTTCAGGATACTCTCTTCCAGCGTCTCCCGGTAACCCGGTTCATTCGGCTCTGCGATGTCCGTAGGAATGCCGATCATGGACTGCTTTTTATAGTCAAAGGGGGAGTCCAGGATCAGTTCCGACAGCCGTTCGCCGGGGAGCAGGCGCAGGCCGACGTTGTCACGGAAAAACGTGAAGTGCCGGTTAATCGACAGCGTGGCGGAGGTCATGATTATCGTATTATAGTTGTCGTACAGACATGTCTTCAGGCCTTCGGCAATGGAGAGCGGCGCGGCGCAAAAGCGGATAACGGGATTTCCCTTGTGTCTTCTGACCTCTATCCATTTGCAGGAGTTTGCGTCCGGTGTTATAAAGATCGAAATATCATTGGCCACAGTTGTGAGACGCTCCTTGCATGAAACGATGTCTATCAACACGGAGGACAGTATGTCCTGCGCCTTTTTAGATAATGCGCCCACTTCGTTCAGCAGGGTTTTTAGTGACACAAGAAATTTATGGACGTCCATGCAGAGCGACTTCAGCTTCGGCTCTAAAATGTTTTGCCACACGTCCGTTGAGGTAAAGCCTGCGGTGATACGTAATTTAACCTCTTCATCCTTTTTCGGCTCTTCGTTCGTATTGATTGCGGCGTTTCGTATAAAGGTTTTTTGAATGGGGGTGTTTTTGGCCTTTCCGCCGGCCCACGCCTCGCGGGATGGAGAGGCGCCGAACGGTTTTTGGTTGGAGCTTTGCTGCGACAGGTGTTCCAGCACGGTGTCAGACAATTCTTCGAAGACGTTCTGAACGGCGTCGTAGAGGAGTTGGCGTGCATCCAGGACTTCCGTATTAATCTGTTCAACGATGTTTATTACAAGGGCATTATCCTGAACGGAACACACCTCTTCGAGTTTCATTTTGAGGTACTGCAGGAGGCCTTTTCTCGCATCCTTCGGATTGACAAGCCTGCCCAGGAGCTTTAGCGCCCGCATCCTCGAAATGGCGCAACTGAGATTTGCCGTTGCCACCCCTTCAAGGTGATGCGCCTCGTCGATGATTATCTTCTTGAATGGCGGCAGGATGGCGGAGATCGTGTGGTTCTTCATCTCCTGGCGCACAACCATGTCCGCCATGAGAAGGTAGTGGTTTACCACCAGCACGTCTGAACTGGCGGCATTTCTCCTGGCAATGTAAAAGAAGCAATCGTCGTAAAACTGGCACTTCAACCGGGTACACTGGTCGGCCTCCGACTGTATTGACTCCCAGGCGTCATCCTGGGGTATAAAGTTGAGGTCTGCCTTGCTCCCGTCGCGCGTCTTGCCGGCCCATTCCAGCAAATCGTTCAACTGCTGCCTGTCCTTCTCCTCAACCAGGACGCCTCCATCGGCGCGCAGGTTGCCGACTTTTCTCAGGCAGATGTAGTTGTTTCTGCCCTTGACGAGCGCGCATTTAAACTTCTGGCCGCTACACCGCCTCAATATGGGGATATCCTTCTCTATCAACTGCTCCTGAAGGTTTATCGTATGGGTGGAAATTACCACCCGTTCCTTATTCCTGATGGCCCAGAACACCGCCGGGACAAGGTACGCCAGCGACTTCCCGGTGCCGGTGCCCGCCTCGATCACGGCGACCTTGCTTTTATTAAAGGCGTTTGTCACCGATTCCAACATATCGATCTGCTGCTTGCGATATTCATACTGCGGCAGGTTTTTTGAAAAACTCCCGTCTGCCAGAAATAGCGCCGAAAGCTCTTCAAAGGGCAATTCATGGTAGGTTTGCTTTTTGCAGGCCTTGACAACGGGGTACAAATACTCTGCGTTGTTATCGACAATGTAAAATCCGACGCCGTCAGCGCCCATGTGCGACGCGATTTCAACGTCCGCGTCCGATGGATGGAGTACCCCTTCCGGGTGGTTGTGGATGATAACGTCCCCGAACTTTGCCTCTTTAATAATGGCAGGAACGGCGTGCCGGTTCCCCATGGCGTAAACGTCCACGTCCGACACCAAATACTCCTCGTTCAGGCTGCCGATAAGAAATATCTCGTTTCCCCCGGCCTTTTTAATGGCGTCCCTGATAGAGGATATTGCGTCCGGTGTAATAAATTCGGTGGTAGACCACGTGGTTGTCTTCATTATGACAAGTATAAAATAAGATGCTGGTGTTATACAATGAAAAATGGTGGAAGTTAATTGGTATTGATAATCTCTTCCGGCTCGTTCGGGTTAGGGATATTAAGAGGCGGCAAGCATCAACCCCCCTTTCAAAAAAACCATACGGCTACAAACATTCCGGCAACCTCTAATCGCCTTACCCCTTGACACTTTTCCTTATTTTCGTATAATAGCAAAATTTCCGTATACCTGATGAAGATAAATGAAAGGATTTAAACCATGAAGAAGAACTATTTGTTTACCCCAGGCCCGACGATGGTACCGCCGGAGGTTGCCCTGGCAGAAGCGCAGCCGATGATACATCACAGGACGCCCCAGTTTTCCCAAATTTTCTACGAAGTGAGCGAAGACCTAAAGTACCTGTTTCAGACAAAGACGGGCGAGGTCTTTACCCTGATGTCTTCCGGAACGGGCGCTATGGAGGCGTGTGTTGCAAACGTCTTGTCCAAAGGAAACAAGGCACTGGTCGTCGTTAGCGGGAAATTTGGCGAGCGATGGGCGGAACTCTGCAAATGCTTCGGCATAGAAACGATTACCATTGACGTTGAAAACGGCAAGGCGGTAAACCCCGCCGATATCGACGTGGCGCTCAGGAAGAACAAGGGCATAAACGTCGTATTTACCACGCAGTGCGAGACCTCTACCGGCGTCGTTCACGACATAAAGGCTATTTCCCCGATTGTAAAGGGTCACGGGGCGCTGCTCGTCGTAGACGCAATCACCGGCATCGGCGTTCACCAGTTGCTTATGGATGAGTGGAATATCGACGTGGCAATCACCGGTTCCCAAAAGGGGTGTATGATGCCCCCCGGCCTGGCGTTTGTTTGCGTCAACAGCAGCGCGTGGGGTGTTATTGAAAAGACGGATTTGCCCCGATATTATTGGGACTTCAGGAAGATGAGGAAGAATCTGAAGGACAAAACAACCCCCTTCACCCCTGCCGTCTCACTCGTTATGGCCATGAAGACCGCCCTGGAAATGATCAAGAAGGAGGGCATTGAGAATGTCTGGAAGAGACACGCCAGGCTCGCCAACGCCACAAGAGAAGGCGCAAAGGCCATCGGCCTGGAACTCTTTGCCGGGGTAAATTCAAGCAACGTGCTGACCGCAATCAAGGCGCCTAAAGGCATTGACGTGGATAAGATTATCAAGAAACTGCGTGATGAAACAGGCGTCACCTTTACCGGCGGTCAGGACGAGATGAAGGGCAAGATGATCAGGATCGGCCACATGGGATACGTAAACGACTTCGACGTCATCGTCGCCATTGCCGCCCTCGAAAAAGGCCTGCATGAGGCGGGCTATGCCATTGAGTTAGGCAAAGGATTGTCGACGGTGCAGTCGATTCTGGTAGGTAAAAAGTAAGTAACGGTTTGACCTAAAAAACGCGTTCGTCCTTCGGACGAACGCGCAAACCGGCAATCCTTGTGTATTATGCCTTAGGCTGTTTTCTCACGTTAAGATAAACGACAAACAATCCTTTCTAGAAACAACCCTTTAAACTACCTGGCAAGGTGACAGCAGGCATGAAGCACGGGCAAAAATAAAGGACGTCGTTGGAAAATATTATGAGGGCGTGGGCTACCGGTTCACGCGGTGCCTGTAATAGTGGAAAGCAACCCACTTTTTGATTGGAACTTTAAAAATCAGTCTTAGAAAACGGGGAGTAGCAGTATACCGCAGAGGGTGCTGAGAATGCAGAGAAAGTAAGAAAAGAGAGAACCTCGCCGGCCAGCAAATAAAACCTTGACGTGCAGGAAATTCAAAATTTTTGGCAGGAGCCGTCTCCTGACGGCGATTGGCAATACTCAGCGGTATCGCCAACAGGAGTTGGCTCCTACCTTTGTCTGTTTTAAGCCGCCGAAGGCCTGATTTACATAACGCAAAACGGAAACTCCTCCGCTCGGCGCTTTCAGCCTAACGCTGCGGCTATTTCTTTCACGCCCATTTGTGCGATAAAAAACCGGTCAGCGCCGCTTGCCAAAAATTGATGCCGTTCCAGATAATTCTTTGAAATTACGACAACCTCGATACCGGGAAAATCCTTTTTGACTTTTGTAATGAAAGCGCATTCGCTCAGGTGGGCTACCGTCGCATCGATAAAAACAAGTTCTATCTTAAATTTTCTCAGAACGGCCATTGATTGTTTTGTATCAGGAACAAAATATAATTTAAAACCTTTTTGCTTTGCCACAGTGCAGAGAAATCTTTTGAGAACATCATCGGTGCCCACCACCAGGATATTCAGCTTGTCTTTGCACTTTTTGCGAAAATAGTCGCCAAAAAGGCCTTTGTGTAATATTTTTTATGCAACAATTCGATGGTCGTCTCAAACTCCTTATCGTTGAAATTTTTCGATAAATAATCATCCGCCCCCAAAGGCGATATCTTTAACCAGTCTTCGACGGTATCTACTTCAACGACCAGGCCTGTATCCGGGAATTCACCTTTCAGGTCTTTTATGAGCTCGAAATCGTGAATTCCGGCGGTAACCATATCGGTAACGACGACGTTGCAGTGTATCTTTCGCAATAACGCTATAGCATGAGGCTTTTGATTTGCCCTATAAACGTTGTATCCCTGATTCTGCAATATTTCTTCCAGGTGTTTTGACTGCGCCTCCCTGATAGAGACAATCAATATTCTCATATCCCCCTTCATCGCCAGCCGTTTACCGGTAAGGGTAAAACCTTCATTTTCTTTCAATAATTCCAGCGCTTCTTCACGTTCAATCGATTTCGCGCCGATCTGATATCGCATTCCAAGGGGGGTTGGGACTCCAACCACCCTCCGCACTTCGGCGTAAATTTTCTTCTGGGGATTTTTATAAAGCTGCCGGGTATCGGAAGATGGCAGGTGAAATTTTATGATGAGTATGTTGGAAGGCAACAGAAACTGAGTGGTAACAAACCGTATCCCATGTTTTGAAATGTCTTTTATCTGGAGGTGTTGCACGGGCAATGCGGACTCGGGTTCTTCGTCTTTAATGAGCGAGTAAATGCCCTCAATTTGAATATCAAAACGCTTATCCTCACGGCGTTCACCACCACTGGAAGGAGGGAATTCCTCAAAGACGGCTTCTCCGTAATTTTCCACCGGCGCGGCCGTTAATTCTTCTGCAGGCACCTCCAGGGGATTTTCCAGGGCTTGCAGCATGGGAATTAATTCATTGATAAAGCGCTGAGCCTCTTTCAACTCATCAAGTGAAAGTCCTGAAATGACTTTTTTCCACGAATCATCTTGCATACGATATCCTTGAAAAATTGTTTGGCAACCTGAACGTCAGTTCTCAAGGGAGAACCGTTCTTACTAACCCACCAGTTTTTCTTTTAGATATTGTTGTACTTTTTTGCCGTCTGCAAGATTCCCGCATTTGCTCATAATGAGTTTCATTGCAGCACCCATTTCCCTGGCGGTAAATTTATTGGTTGCGATGACTTCCTCTACAATCTTCTTTATTTCATCATCTGATAATTGTTTGGGAAGATATTCCTCTACAATGGCAATCTCGCTATCCAGTTCTGTTACTTTGTCAGGCAGCTTGAGCCGCTCGTATTCTTCACGGGTCTTTTTGAGTTTTTTGTAATATCCACGAGCCACCTCGTCGTAGTCGATTTGGTCTTTTGGCTTCCCGGAGGTATCTGCAATCTTGATATCGGCAAGAATCATCCGTAATACGGCAGTCCTTAATTTGTTTTGCGCCTTCATTGATGTCTTTAAATCTTCAGTTATCCGTTCCTTCAAGCTCATACGTTATTCCTCTTTAAATGGATATCCCCCAACTTTATGCCCGCAGTTTGGGCAATAGAGGGGGGTGTTCTCGTAATATTTCCCGCAATACTTGCAAGGGGTGAGTATTTCCACCCGCTTGCCTTGCTTTGACCTTACGAACAAATACAATGGCAAAAACACAATCATTAACAAAAATACCCCAAGCATCCACCCTATTGCGGCCAGGGTTTTGTAGCCGCGCCTGGTTGCATCCGTATAAACCCAAACAGCCACAGCGGCGGCGATCATTAATCCGATGAATCTCATGCATTCCAACCTTTCTTAGTTTTTATGGAATATATCACAGAAGATTTATCCAGTCAAATAATTAGTAGGATGATCTTTTGGCAGCAAACGCAAAAAACAGAAAAAATTACCCTTGAAAGAATCATTCCTTTTAGTAGAATAGCATCTTTGTTTTTCATACAAAGAGTGGTATCGTTTTCAGTAACAGTTCTCGTGGCACTTAATAACGGTTTGAGCCGTTTAAAGAGTCGCTGCGTGAACTGGTGTCATTTTCTTTATGTTTTACGGGAGATTGATTTGTGAAATACATTTATACAGCGCCAGATTGTCCAAAATGTGACGTATTGAAAAAGAAATATCGCGCCGAAGGAGTACGGTTTGTAGAAAGGGCTGCCGACAGGATTAAGCAGCCGGAAGACGAAGCAGACCGTGAGGCGTTGATTCAGGCGTCCATGCAAAACATGGAATTGCCCGTCGAAGTCGACGTGTAGCATTAAGGTAACCGTTTACGCGGCACGTATCCCGTGAAGCACAACCTCAAGATTCCCTCTCTTTTAACCCGAACGAGTCGGAAGTGTAAAGTTCCGGTCTACTGAATGATGTATTGAATTACGAATATCGAGCCAGGAATTTCGGATTATGAAGTAGGGACACGGATCACCGTGTCCTTACTTTAACCGTGAATGGACGTAAATTGACGCTAAAGCTTCTCGCTGTATCACGTTTATGAGCGGTTAACGGGGTTTTCAAAAGCAAATAGTATCTCTATCCTTCAACATTCGATATTCGAATTCTCAGTAAATTAATAGTGTTATCATTACCCAAACAAGCAACACCGTTACGCATTAAGACCTGGTCAAACCCCACCGCTCGCGTATACGCTTTTCTACCTTGACGAAGAAAAGGCGGTCGACCACAATACCGATAATGATAATAACAATCATGACGGCGATGACCTGGCTCATGTCATTCAATTCCCGCCCGATCATCATGAGATGCCCCAATCCCAAACACACAATCAATAATTCACCGGCCATAAGCGAGCGCCAGGCAAATGACCAACCCTGTTTCATACCGATAATGATATGGGGAAGCGCAGCGGGTATAATCACTTCAAAATAGAGCCTCCAACCCTTTGCCCCCATGGTTTTTGCCGCTCGAATGTAAAGCGACGGCACGCTCTTCACCCCCGCATCGGTTGCAATGGTGATAGAAAGCACCGCACCCATAATAACCAGGAATATAATCGCCCTGTCATTTAACCCGAACCAAAGGAGCGCAAGCGGCAACCAGCAGATGGTCGGCAACGTCTGTAAGCCCGAAATGAGAGAACCTATCGTATCCTCCAAAATCCTGAACCTTGCAATGAGTATACCCAGGAAAACGCCTATCCCAATGGATATGCCATAGCCGATGGCAATCCTCTTCATACTAATCCCGATGCCAATGAGAAGCGTCCGGTTTTGGAAGCCGCTAACCAGTGTTTTGCCAACAGAAACGGGCGATGGAAGGACGTATTCCGGCCATATCCCGACGAGAAACACCAGTTCCCACATTCCGATGAGCATAAGAAAAAACACCACCCTTTTGCATACGCTACGCATGCCTCAAATCCCCCCCCCGATATCGATCTTTTCGGGTGTATCCGACGTGCATTTGATATCGCACTCGACACACGAATCCGCATCCATCTCACATCTCATCACCTTCGTAATCTCGCTCTTCAGTTCTTTCATAATTCTGGTAGCATATTCAGCCACGTTTACGTCGTTATCGTCGCGGGGACGCGGCAGTTCTATCTGAAACTCTTTTTTTACCCTGCCGGGGGTGGTGGAAAGCATTACGATCCGGTCAGCCAAACAAACAGCTTCACGGATATTATGGGTAACAAACATAATCGTTTTCTTCGTTTTCAGCCATATATTTTGTAATTCAAAGTGGAGTATCCAGCGGGTCTGCGCATCCAGTGCCGAAAACGGTTCATCCATCAGGAGCATCTCCGGGTTCATCGCAAGCGCCCTTGCTATGGCGACACGCTGCTTCATGCCGCCTGATAATTCGTGTATATGGGCATTTTGGAACTTGCTCAGATGCACCATTTTAAGGTATTGAATGGCGGTCTCCCTCCGCTGTTTCGCGTTAACTCCCTTCAATTTCAAACCGAATTCAACGTTTTTTACCACGTTAAGCCATGGGAAAAGGGCAGCTTCCTGGAAAATGACTACCCGGTCCGTGCCTGCGCCGTTGACCTTGTGCCCGTTAGACCACACCTCGCCGGCATTCGCTTTTTCAAGCCCCGCTACGATGTTTAAAAGGGTTGTTTTTCCGCACCCGGAAGGCCCGACAATACAGACAAACTCCCCTTCCCTGATTTCCAGGTTTATGTCCTCCAGCACGTAAACACTTCCATTCGTTGATTGAAATGATTTGGACACGTGCCGGATGCATAATTTCGTTTGCGCATCGCCTTGTCTCTTAGCCGTTGCTACACCGCCGGAAACCCCTTCCGAATCTGCGGTTGCAGGGATTTTGCTTTCAATGCCTTCTAACACAATTTGCCATCTCCAAATGACTTAATCCTGTTCTATACATAATTTCCATCCAGCCACACCCTTGGTGGCACAGGTATCTTGCCTGTGCTTTTATTGTTCACACGTGGGGACACGGGCACCGTGTCCCTACACCAACTCCAGGACGCCCTGCGTCCCGTTACAACAACCTGTTGTGCCAGTCTACCCCCTTAATCCCCCCCTCCGGCGGGGAACAGTGGACAGCCTTATCTCCGGCAGCTTTCGTACCCTGCTCCCTATTTACCTGATTACCGGCAGAGACCACTCGCCGAGCGCGTCGTTGAGGAAGCTCAGGTCTACCATACCTGATAGATCAGGCCTTTCTTCCTTTAAAAAACCGGCGTTATGTGCCATTTCCGCGTAGGAATATAATGACGATACAATGGGGTCGTAAGTAAACTCGATCCGCGAAAAGGCGTCGTAAAAAATTTCTTCCGGAAGATGTATCCCGGAAAGCGCTTTAATCTGGTTGCGGATGTCAAACCGAGCCTTTTTGGGATACTGATTGATCCAACGCGTCATCTCAATATGGGCCGCCAGCCACTGTCTAACCCAATCGGGATGTTTTTTCAAAAAATCCGTCCTGGCAATCATCAGCGTTGAACAGAAACGTCCGTCTTTCCATAAAGAACTTTCATCGAGAAAAAGTTTACCGTCCGCCTCCTTGATAAGCCGTGCCCCCCACGGTTCCGGCACCCATGCGCCGTCAATTTGCTTTCTCATAAAAAGGTTTAAAATATCAGGATTTCTTAAAGGAAGGATGTTTACCGTGCCACCCATTTCCCGCGGTTTCAAACCGCAACGATTCAAATAACCCCGAAGGGCGATATCCTGCGTGTTTCCGAGTTGCGGCGTTGCAATCCTCTTTCCGGAAAGGTCGGCCGCTTTTTCAATGCCGGAATCCGGTCTTATTATAAACAAAGACCCGCCGCTTGCCACACCGGCAATCACCCTTAACGCCTTTCCGCCTGAGCGCACGTACCCGTTAATAGCAGGACTAGGGCCGACGTATGCAATATCAATATCGCCGGAAAATATTGCCTCAATAATAGACGGTCCTGCGTTAAAAAGGGTTGTTTTTATCTTAACGCCAGGCCCCAGATAGGTTGCAAAAGTGCCGTTAGCCGCACCGAGAACCGCTTGCGCGTGGGCAATGTTAGGAAAATACCCGACGCGGACGGTAGCGTTATTTACCTTTTTTGAACAAGCAGTACCCTGTATCAGTAAAAAGAGCAGGCATAATAAAACAACCCAACGCCGCAAAATCTTCATCCTTCGTATCAAGAATTTTAATTAATATATACAAACTCTATAGTATTACTAGACATTCATTCTTAAAAAAAATTTATATGGAATAGGTTAATGCATTGTTTTCTATCAATTCTTTGGTGCGTATACACATATCCGCAAAGGTCCTGGTGTCCAATACCTCCGTTACCGCGTTTCTCACATTCAGCATTACGCCGCGTATCGCGCAGGTGATTTCCTCGGAGCATTTCTTGTAAGACATCTGGCTCACGCAATCCACCGGCGCAATTGTTCCGTCAAGGGCGCGAATTACGTCGCCCAGGGTAATTAAATCGGGAGACCGCGCCAGCTCGTACCCACCCTTAAGCCCCATCTTGCTGTTTAATATCCCTACTTTTCGCAAAGTAAGGAGGATATTCTCCAGGAATTTTTGTGGAATCCTCTCTTTTGCGGAGATTTCCCTGATCTGGACGGCCCCCTTTTGATAGTTCATCGAGAGATGAATCATCGCGCGCAGGGCGTAATCACTTTTTTTAGATAGTTTCATAAAAGTTGCCTACCAATATACAATCTTATAGAGAACTAGTAGACTTTTACCAAAAAAGACAGCGAATGTCAACTACTTTTACAGGAATTTTTATTTTATTTAAGCGGTTTTTGGGCTGGCACGGTTGAAACCGTGCCTACAAAGCGGATG
>CAYJPZ010000109.1:0-13381 GCA_964372185.1 uncultured candidatus Brocadiaceae bacterium | reverse complement strand
CTGTTACAGAACGAAGTACCACTTCGTTCTACAAGTGATTGCCGCTGATTGGCGCCGTTACGCCATGTTTCCAATCATCCGGTTAATCGCTTGCCCTGCGGGCACCATGGGGAATACGTTCTCGGTTGGGTCTATCCGGAAGTCGAGGATAACCGGCCCCGGAATGGCAAATGCCTGCTCTATTACCGGGCGTACGTCTTCCTTTTTCTCCACGAGAAATCCTTTCGCCCCATAAGCCTCCGCAAGCTTAACAAAGTCAGGATTGCCGTTTAAGGTAACCTGGGAATATCGCTTATGGTAAAACAGTTCCTGCCATTGCCGCACCATTCCCAGAAATCCGTTGTTTAAAATAGCAATCTTCACGGGGATGTTTAATCGAACGGCCGTGCTGAGTTCCTGGATGTTCATTTGAATGCTGCCATCCCCTGCAATATCGACTACCAACTTATCAGGGCATCCCAACTGCGCCCCAATCGCAGCCGGAAAGCCGTAGCCCATAGTGCCCAGTCCCCCCGAAGACAAGAAAGTGCGCGGTTTGGTATAGGTGAAATATTGAGCCGCCCACATCTGATTCTGGCCGACCTCCGTTGTTATGATGGCATTTCCCCTGGCAGCTTCGCATATCTGCTCTATTACATACTGCGGTTTTATAACGTTTTCCGTTTTGTTGTACCTTAGCGGGTTCTTCTCTTTCCAGTGTTTGATTTTTTCATGCCACTCGTTTCGTTCCGCAAACGTAACGTGCTTGATGAGTTCCCGTAAGATATTCTTTGCATCCCCTACGATAGGAACGTCCACCCTTACCGTCTTGCTGATAGAGGCAGGGTCTATGTCAATGTGAATGATCTTTGCGTGTGGGGCAAATTCGTCTATCTTGCCCGTAACCCTGTCATCGAACCGTGCGCCGATGGATATCAGGACGTCTGACTCGGTAACGGAATAATTCGCATAAACAGTACCATGCATCCCCAGCATACCCAGGGACAATGAGTGGTCTTCCGGAAACCCTCCAAGCCCCATAAGCGTCGTCGTTACCGGCAAGCCCCCCTTTACCGCAAGCTCCAGCAGCTCGCTCGCGCAATTGGAGGATAAAACTCCTCCACCGCTATAAACAACCGGACGCTTTGCATTGTTGATAACCTCAGCGGCGTTCTTGATCTGGCGAATATTCCCTTCATATGTTGGCTTGTAACCCGGCAAGTCTACTTCCGCAGGTATTATTTCTTCACATTTTCCGATCGTAATGTCTACCGGCACGTCGATAAGAACAGGGCCCTGTCTGCCCGTTTGGGCAATAAAAAATGCCTCTTTTACCACACGGGCAATGTCTTTAATGTCTTTTACCAGATAGCTATGTTTCGTTATGGGACGTGTAATGCCAATGATATCGGCCTCTTGAAAGGCGTCATTCCCGATAAGGAACGTCTTTACCTGTCCGGTTATAGCAATAAGAGGGATGGAATCCATGTAAGCCGTTGCTATTGCCGTGACTAAATTGGTTGCTCCCGGACCGGACGTTGCAAGGCAAACACCCACCTTACCGGTTGCCCTCGCGTATCCGTCTGCCGCGTGGCCGGCGCCTTGTTCGTGGCGGGTTAAAATAAATTTTATCGGGGAGTCGTATATCGCGTCAAACAAAGGCAAATTGGCCCCGCCGGGGATGCCGAAGACATATTCCACACCCTCCCGGATTAACGCATGTAATAGAATTTCTGAACCTGTTTTAATCATGGGATCTCTAGTGCACGATACAAACGCCAATGAAAATAAAAATTATTATACTTAATAAAATAGGCTTTTTAAAGTATTTTTATCCTTTTTAAGGAACTATTGAGTACAAAAAAGGTGAAACCATTACATGGGAAGATTTGAAGTAGAATTTTGAAGAAACAAGAGGGGCTTTTTAGGAACAGGCTTAAAAATTACGTGATAGAGGTGGTTTCAATAATTTTTTTTGAAAACATTTCCGGCAGGTTCAGGTTTGCAAACCAGAACCCTTATTTTATGGCACAAAACGCCGCACCGCCAAGAACGTGCTTAAACGTATAAAAGATATGGTTCAGTTGAAAACGTGAACCCGTAATCTGTGAAATCTGTGGTACCAAAGCTTTTTGCCGGTCTATGGCTTTGCCTTGCTAGTTTTCCTCAGAGTCTTCGTCCTCGTTTTCGTTTTCGTCTAAATCGCCAAAGTCAACGTCCTCAATATCTTCATACCGGGGAGGTTTGTAGCCGGGCTTCTTAGCCTTTTCAATTTCTTCTTTATATGCCTCCAGGACTTTTTCCTGAATTTGTTCCCTACACTCTGAATTTATCGGGTGTGCCGTGTCGGCGTGTAATTTTAATCTGCCTGTGGCCTTGGAGGCGCGCTTTTCATTCAGCTTAACGCCGCAATCATTGCAATACTGCGCCATTAAATGGTTTTTCCCATCACATTTTGGGCATCTTTCCGTCAGTTTTCTGCTGGGCATGGCAACAAATGCCCCTTTATGACCTTCGATAACCTTTAGATCCCTTACAACGAAATCATCGTCTATCGTAATACTACAAAAAGCCTGTAATCTGTTCTTCTTAGCTTCCGTTAACTTTACCCTGACTTCAGTAATATTCACCGTTCCTCCCCTTTCCTGTTCACGAACCATTGTCATCGAAATCATTGGTTACTATAAAGACATCACCAACATTACGCATCTTTAACTGCTGTTCGATTTCTCTAACGTTGCCCTCCTTCTTACATAAACCATACAAAGCAGAACCGCTTCCCGATAAAAGCACACCGCTGAACGCGTACTCTGCCAAAGTGTTTTTTATTATTTCAACACCCGGATAAAGCCTAAGAACAACCTCCTCAAGCCTATTATACAGGCAAGTACCCACTTTGTCCGGGTCCCCTGTTGTTAGTTGTTGCAGGAAAAAGCTTACATCTTTTAAATTTTTTGTCAAGCTAATTTTGAAATTGTTATAAACCATTGCGGTGCTGATCTCAAACTTTGGATACATGAGTATGTAATGGTACTTTGCTTCACAAGGATACGGGGTAACCACCTCGCCCCGGCCTCTGCATATTGCGGTTTTTCCCATAATAAAAAAAGCAATGTCAGAACCCAATTTACCGGCCAGCAACATCAACTTTTTTTCATCATACCCTGCCTTCCATAATTTATTTAACCCGACCAAAGTAGCGGCCGCGTCGCTACTGCCTCCTCCCAGCCCGGCGCCAACGGGTATCTTCTTGTCCAAAAAAATCTTTATCCCTTTCGATATCCCGGACTCCTTTTGGAATAAGCGAACGGCTTTAACGACCAGATTGTCCTCGCCTGCGGCAAGCCCCGGACTCGAACAGCTAAACGAGACGCCCTTATCGCATTCTTCCATGTAAAGGTAATCACATAGACTGATTTCCTGCATCACCGTTTCTATTTCATGATAGCCATCGGGACGTTTACCAAGTATCTCAAGGAAAAGGTTGATCTTGGCCGGCGCTGCAATTTTTAATTTTCCACGTTCTTCCCAAATCTTCATACTTTTTTCTCTGTAGCTTTAATCCTAAAAAAGAGGACTTGTGTATCTCCGTACATTCGTGTATCGAATAGTTCCAGGCAGGAGGCTTCCGGTGGAATCTGAAACTCCGCCTTTCTTTGCTGCAAAATTATGATGCCTTCCGGTTGTATAATATGCTTTTCGGATAATATCGAAAAAAAGGTGAGCAGTTCACTCCGGTAAGAGTTTTTTTCGACAAGGGGATAGGGTGGAGCGGCAAAAACGATATCCAGTCTGATACTATCCCTCTCAAGACAGGAAGAGATATCCAGTACGTCGCACTTTAAGACGGTAGCCTTGTTTTGAAGCCCTGTCACCACAAGGTTGTCTTTAATAATTTGTATTGCCTGCTTATTGTGTTCAACAAAAATGCAAGACGCTGCGCCGCGGCTCAAGGCCTCTATTCCAATAGCACCCGTCCCCGCGTACAAGTCCATAACACGACTGTCCCGGATGATACCGGAGAGTATGTTAAACAGCGATTCCTTTGTTCTATCCTGTATAGGCCTTGTCTTATCTCCCCTTACCGAAGTAAGACAAATACCTCTTGCACTGCCGGCAATTACACGCATGATGATATGGGCTTAATTGATTTTAGAAATTTCATAGTAACAGAAAGGTTTAGGGGTGTCAAAACCAAAAAGCCCACGACGCGTGATGCATCGTGGGCTTTTTTGATTACTGATTAAACATATTCGAAAAGTAAAAAACTGCTATTTTGCAACAGTCTTTTCGATGCGACCTTCCCTACGCAACCTTGCTGCCTCTCCCTGAATCTTGGTAAATTCCATCATCATAGGAGCCTGACCCCACCACCACGAAATGTCCTGTTGGACGTGCGCGGTACCTTTATAACCTTGTAGTTTATACCAGAACCACAATCTGTTATACATATTCTCAATTTCAGATGGGTTATTCTGTTGCTGCAAGAACATACCGTAAACACCCAATATCGGCCCTACAACAGGGAATTTGCCATTGAGTGTCTTGAAGGCGTTGTACACAGGTTCCCCAAGGAATGCAGGACTAAGCTTTGCCACAATTCCATCGCTTAACGGGAATGGATCCTTCTCTTCCCAGCTTGGGTATAAAAAGCCGTCCGTGATCAAATCCTCAACAACCTTCTGTGCCTCATCCGCCAGCTTGTGCGCCTGGAACATGAATTCGTCCAGCGATTTCAAATAGGTATCTGCAAAACGATCACTGTGACACTTTGAGCACATTTCAAGCCAGTACGACCTCTTTGCGATGTTTTCCTCTGAATAAATGTCTACCTTATCAGGGATAATCTTGATGCCGTAAGGATAATCCTTCAAAGAAGACTTGTATTCAAGATTCTTTGGCGGCGCAGTACCCATACGCCATATACCTTTCATAACCGGGTTATGGATAAAGCGGCCGTGCTTTTCATAAAAGTGACAGAACTGACACGTTGGTGTGCGGTAATCCTTGCCTGGTCTTACTTCCGCCAACGGCCTCGTGAAATCAAAATGTTCTTCTTCTTTATGATAGATGACACCATGCTTTGATTCACCGTACGATTCTGAATCCGGATGATCCGGTCCCATGTGACAGGTAATACACGCCTCGGGCTGTCTACCCTCTGCAGCACTAAATTTGTGCCTCGTATGACATACGTCGCACTTTTCCGCGCCCGAATGACATAAGTCACAACCATGTTGGCCATATAAATAGCCTCTTCGCGCCGCCTCTGCATACCATGGCACAATGACGTTGGCCTCCCATGATTGAACGTGGTTGGGACGTCCCATTTCACGTTCTCTCAGGAAGTCGTCAAACTGCGGCCTATGGCACTCACCGCAAATCTCACCGGTGGGCATTCTGATCTGTTTCTTCTTCGTATCGGCATGACAATCAAAACAATGTACTTCGTTTAAAACCCTGTTCGTACGTTTCTCGATTTCAGCGGTTCTTGCCGAAAGATATGGGGTGCTTTTTGGATTTTTATGTCCGGAAGCCCTCCAATCTCTGACAACCCCAGGCGTAGCCTCTTCATGACACGTTACGCACAAGTCCCTTCTTTCTTTTTCAATGAAGATCGAATGGTCAAGATTCTTCATGGGTTCATAATGCCTGTTCGGCTGCCAGTACATATCCAGCATCATAGGCTTAAAATAATCCTTAAAAGGACCGGAACCCTCTTTCATACCAACGTTATCTTTAAAAACTGCCTTGTACCAGTCCGGCATTCCTTCATACAAATCCGGCGGCGATTCCTTCTTAGCCGGCTGCTCTGCTGCCCAAGCCAAAGAAGTGAATGCCATTATTGCAGACAAACACAAACCTAATCCTACTTTTTTCATTTCTTTTACCTCCCTCGGTATTTTCAACCTAATTAGATGCTATTTATGTGTAGTTTCTTCCGGCTTAATGAGAGACAATACATAATGGGTTAAACACCATCTTTGCTCGTCGGTAAGCTCCTTTGCAAAAGACGGCATAGGAGTGCCATTGAGACCCGTGGTAAATCTAAGATATACATCCGTAGATGAGTTCCCACCTTTGAATTTGCCCGTAGTAAAATCGAAGGGTTTTATCGGGAATCCAAAGTCGTCTTCCTGTTCCGCGGCGCTTGGTCCATCGCCGCGCCCTTCCACTCCATGGCATTTCCAGCATTCTAATTTTTCTTCATAAATCTTCTTTCCTTCGGCAAGGGTCTTTTCTGACGGTCTGATCTCCAATCCAATATCAACTGCAGCATCCGGCTTCCTAACCTCAAATGCCTCAGAGAAACTTTTTAAAACGGGGATTACGGAAGCGCGCTGCTGTTCCGTCAGAATATCCCATGGAATCATCGTGGAATTCGGCACCCCATAAGAGATTGTCTTATAAATATCCTGATCCGTAGGGAGAGATCCGCTTGGAGTAGTTCTAAATTTGTATGCGCCCCTGGTAAAATCACGTGGTTTTGGAAGCAGTGATCTTGCTAAAGGTCCATCACCCTTCCCCTCGTCACCGTGGCAGGGAGCACAGTATTTGCTGTACGTCTTCTTACCTTCTTCTGTAACTTCCGTGGGTATGCTGACGGCCCTGGCAGTCAAAGGCGCGAGAGTTATCATCAACGCTGCGCTTGTTACCGACATAGCACTCAATAAGCCTACCCTGCTCAATAAAACCTTAGGTTTCATATATGCCCATCCTCCTTTCCAATTGCAAGTTTATCAACCTAAATAAGACAAATCCAAACTACTCGCTAATACACTATCCCAGTAGTTGTTAAGAATAAACTAACTCTACCTTAGTAATTTCTTTTGGGTGTATCGTTACCTCCTTTTCTAAATTTCCCAACTCTTCATGCCAAACCTGGAGTTTATAAGCGCCAGGTGGTATATCACAAATCTCAAAATACCCGTTTCTATCCGTTACGTCAAAGTACGGGTTATCCAATACAACGATCCATGCATAAGATTTTTTGTGGACGTCACAGGTCAGCCTGATCGTCTCCGGATACTCAAAGGTCTTTGTTATCCGCATCTTATAATTTGCGCCATGATTAAAGGGCTGGTTTCTGGTCGTTTTGGTATGAACGGTGTGCAACTCTTCATCCCCATTCAAAATATCAACTGACGTTCCTGCCAAAATTGCAGTAACACGGGGTATAAAGCACTTATTTTGCTGCTCTATAATGGGGTCTATATCCGCTTAAAGTTTTTTCTTTCCCGCTGAGATATCCGTTAAAGAGACAACAACGCTTTTCAGTCCGCCGTTAATCTTGCTAACAACAAGTTTTTCGGAGGGGGACTTCGCACCCGCACTCAAATCCCATCCTCCATAAAGGTTTAACTCTGAAGCTGGTATATCACCGGCAAACCTTACACTTCCAACAATGCTGCCGCCATCACTAACCTCTGTTTCTGTATAAACCTTCTTTACTAACGTATCGCTTGCAGATATAACGTCGCTGCAAGAAAACAAAACCGCCAACACACCTAAGAAAAGCAATCGCTTCATTAATCGAACAATCAGTAGTTTATCGATGTTAGCACCTTTTAAAAATAAAGATTAATTAATAGAATACTAAGATAACGACAAAAATCGTTCCGACTTTGCGACAAAAGAGAAAAATACTTAAAATATCCTCTAACTATATACACAGCAATACCTAGCGGAAACCGATTGTTATGGGTTAACATTCAAACACTTACAACAAGCACCGCCATGATTTCACAAATGAAATGAGATTTTCAGAATATACATTTCATGGACAACCTGTTTTTTTTCTCAAATAATTTTTAATTGTTTCCGGAAAACGTCCTGGTATTTATCGGTTTTGGTATATACCCAATACAGCCGGCCTTTATCGCTTTTTCCTCATCCCCTTTCATAGCAAACGCCGTTATGGCAACAATGGGGACGTTCCTGGTTGCCGCATCTTCTCTCAACCTTCTCGTTGCCTCAAGCCCATCCATACCGGGGAGCTGGATGTCCATGAGTATCAAGTTGGGTATCTCTGCCTTTGCAATCACGATTCCGGTTTCAGCGTCCCCCGCTTGCAGCATCTGAAATCCATGTAATGTGAGAAGATCAGAAGCAAGTTCAATGTTCACCGGGTTGTCATCGATAATTAATATCTTTTCTCCAGCCATTTCTCTGTTCCCCCTCACCAAAGTTACTTCACCCTTGTTTTTTCCGTCCTTCCTGTCGTGCCTTTTCAATTTTTTTTATATCTCTCAGCAGGTCTTCTTTAGAGAATCCGCCTTTTTGTGCAATAGACGCAACCTTTCCCCTCAACCTTAGCAAATCCTCTTCCGTGAGGTCTTTCGCCGTGGCAATAATAATAGGGATGTCCTTCGACCCGGCATGTCTTCTCAACTCCTCAACCACGTCGAAGCCGTCTATCTTCGGCATCATTAAATCGAGGATGATCAGGTCGTACCCTTGCCTGGTAGCCAATTCGACTCCCTCCTGTCCACTATACGCCTTTTGCACGCAATAACCTTCGGCCTCCAGAACGGCAGCTACCAATTCAACCGTTTTCGGCTCATCGTCAATAACTAAAATATTCACCGGCCCTGTTTCCGGTCTTACGGTTAAACCGTGTCTTTTTAACGTTTGAACCAATTGTTCCCTGGTTATCGGCTTTACCAGGAAATCCACAGCGCCGAGGCTGAATCCCCGGTCTCTTTCTTCAATCATCGAAACAACGATCACCGGTATGTCTTTCGTTTCCGGTATTTCCTTCAACTTCTCCAGCGCTTTCCAGCCGCTTTCCCCGGCCAGATTGACGTTCAGGGTAATTGCCATGGGTTTGAGTTCCTTTGCCTTACCAATGGCCTCTTTTCCATTACAAGCAGTTGCTACTTTATATCCTTCATTAGTAAGGTACCCGTGTAACAACTCACTGGATTTTTGGTCATCTTCCACCACCAGTATCATGGGACATTTATTGCCATTTTCCAAAACAGCAGAATGAGTCGCCTCTTTCTGAAACGTATTACTTTTCGGCCTCAAAGGGATGGTAAAGGTAAACGTGCTTCCTTTCCCGAATTCGCTTTCCATCCATATTTTTCCACCGTGCATCTCTACAAATTTCCTGGTCAAGGCAAGCCCCAGCCCTGTTCCCGGATACTCACGGGCCGTCTTGCTATCGATCTGCTGGAATCGTGCGAAGATACGTTTTATGTCCTCCGGCCTAATTCCAATACCAGTATCGGTAACGGAAATTTGTGCTGATCCGTCAATATCTCTGGCGCTCACCTTAATCTTGCCGCCTTGTGGGGTAAATTTTACCGCATTGCTCAGGAGATTGAGCATAATCTGCCTGACCTTCTGCTTGTCTGCATTGATGGACGCCAACCGTTCATCAATTTCCATGTCAAAGGAAAGATTTTTTTTATCTAACTCGTTCCTCATGGCGGTCTTGATATCATGCAGCGCCGCTGCTATCGGGAAATCCTCGTACTGTAACGACATCTTCCCAGCCTCCACCTTCGACAAATCGAGGACGTCGTTTATTAATTGCAAGAGGTGCATCCCACTCGTATTTATATTGTGAACGTACTTCTTCTGCGTTTCATTGAGTTGTCCGAAAATCTGGTCTTCCAGCACCTCGGAAAAACCGATTATGGAATTGAGCGGGGTACGCAGTTCATGGGACATGTTTGCCAGGAACTCCGACTTGGCCTGGTTTGCCCGTTCTACTTCGTGATTCTTTTCCTCCAGCGCATGCTGCTGCGCGCGCAACTCATCGGCCTGGCTGCTGAGTTCTTCATTTTGCATCGCCAGTTCCTCACCCTGCCGCTGAAGTTCTTCGGCCTGCCGCTGAACCGTCTGGTATGACTCTAAATTGCTTATCGCAACTGCCATTTGCCGGCTCATGGTATCTACAAATTCAATCTTTTCCTGAGAATAATCCTTGAGGCTTGCCAGCACGATCACCCCTAACAACCGGTCCTGTAGGATGAGGGGAAAACTGCAAATACTTTTTGGCATGTATTCCCCCAGGCCGTCTTTGACCTTGAAGAGGGTGTCTTCGGGGATATCTTTTACGATAATACGCCTTTTCTCCCGGGCAACCTGACCGGGGATGCCGATGCCCAACCCGAACGACTCCCGCTGCGCCGCATTATTCCCCACCGCATAACCGGCACAAGCCTTGAGCAAACACTCATTTTCATCGTATCGATAAAGTATGCCAACGTGTGAATCAGAAAAAGAGGCTATCTTAGACAATCCATCCGACAATAATCTTTCCGTTCCAGCCAGGGCGTTAATCATGGTCACGATTTCATTGTACGCCAGGTTGAATTCCTGCTGCTTTTTCAGCTTTGTATTTATTACTTCCAGCGCCTGGGTGCGTTCAGCAACCTTGCGTTCCAGATGCGCATATGATTCCCTGAGTTTCGAGGCCATCAGGTTAAAAGCCCTTGTCAGGATGCCAATCGCGTCGTTTGCATGCCAGACTTCCACCGTTACATTCATGTCGCCTTCGCTTATCCTTTGAGAAGCTGATGCCAGTTTAGCCAGCGGTCTTGTAATCCTGCCTCCAAATAAATAGGCAATCAGCGCTACCCCCATGATGCTGCAAAGACTTAAGTAAAAATCCCTGTTTCTTAAGTTGTAGAGCGGCGAAAATACCTCACGAGCATCAATCTTAGAAACCAACCCCCAATCCCCAACAGGGATGTGGCAATAAACAGCTAAGACCTTTACCCCCCGGTAATCTTTTGCCTCTATAATTCCCTCCTGCCCGCTTGCGCCAAGAATAGACGGCGTATCATCTTGAGAAGCAACAGATACCTTGAGTTTAAGGGCTGCATCAGGGTTGTGGCGAAGACTATTCAGGTATACCACTTCGTCGCCGAACTTTTTACTTAAACAAGATTCCCCCGTTTGTCCTAACCCGGCGTAATCTTTTAAGATTTCGGTAAAAATAACCGCCTTCATTCTGACCACCATCACCCCCAGCAGTTTGTCTGCTGTTCCACCAACGATGGGGGCAGCAATGGCATAGAGGGGAGTTTTCTCTTTTACATCGGGATCAAAATAAAAATCCTTAAGGTAAAGACCTTTCGACCCGTTGATGAAGACATCACTATTTGACTCGTCTCTCCCTAAATCCCCTTCGTGAGAAGAGGCAACAATTTCCCCTTTTACATTGATAATAAAAATTTCAGAAAAGGCATCCACTACCTTTGTTTGATACTTTAAGGAGTCGTTCACCGCTACCTGCAATTGGGCAAGGTCAGGATTTTTCTGATTTACTTGTTCCAGAAAATTCCGGTATGGGTAACCATTCGCAATGATCAACACCTGTTCCTGACGGAGTTTTATCAGTTGCGTGATGTGTTCCTTTTTAGCGGCGGCTACGGCGGTAAGTTCATTGTATATCCTCTGCTTCAGGTCTGTCCTGGCTGTCCGGTAATTCCAATAGCTAACGGCGCCAATGGGCAGCACGGAAACGATGAAAAACAAAACCACCATTTTTTTCCACAAAGTGCCACGAAACATATCTCTTATATTCATAGTGCATCCTCTCATTAAAGCGGATTTCAGGGTGGCATGGACAAACCCTGTTTGTCCGTGCCTGCGTGACCGTCTATGATGTTTTTTGATAAACTTTACTAAGATCGTTCCGGCAGATAAAGCCTGAATGCGCATCGTCCGCCAATGTTTCGGCCTCTCCCAAAACCAAATATCCCTTATCATTTAAAACGGTTTGTAAGGTATTATTCACCCTCTTTTGTAGTTCACGGTTAAAATAGATCAGGACGTTTCTGCATAAAATAAGGTCGAAATTGGTAAAGACGCTTTGGGACGGGGCAGCCACCTTTTCAGACGTCAGGTCGTGAAAACTGAAGTCAACCAATGCCTTTATATCCGCTCCTATTTGATACTTTCCATTCTTATGGTGGAAATATTTGTTTAGGAACCCCTTCTTCACCTCTAAGATGCTATCTTCGGCATACTCCCCAACCTTTGCCTTGTTGAGCGCATCGGTATCAATATCGGTTGCGTAGATAGTGACCCGATAATCCTTTAATCGTTCACCCAGGAGTTCCGCCAACAATATGGCAACGGAATAAGGCTCTTCACCATGGGCGCATCCGGCGCTCCAAACCCGTATCATCGTGTCCCTGGATTGTTCTTTATGGGTTATCATCTCCGGCAAAATTACCTGGTACAGAAATTCAAAGGTTAGGGGGTGTCTGAAAAAATGGCTTACGCTTATTGTCAGGGCGTCGAAGAGTTCTTTGTATTCTTCCGGGTGCGTATCCAGCATCCTTGCATATTCCCGGTACGACTCCGTTTTCAATGCCAAAAGCCTCCTCGCCAGCCTACGCCTCAGCATCGTTTTGTTATACGCCCTGAAATCAAGGCCTCTTTCTTCAAACACCTTCTGCAGGAGTTGTTTCAGTTCTTCATCATGGCCGTGCATATTTCACGTATTTTTCTTACCTTCTTCCGTCCCAAGTAGGGCAGGGCATTGCCTGCCAAAAACAATCACGTTCGCAGTTTATCTTCACCAATAAGGGAGTTGGCATTTACTAAATTATAGCCAAACAAATCAGGTTTTCGAGGACAAAAACAGTAACTACGGGGAATTCACACCTAAATTTTTCGAAAAACAGATGCTTTTGACTATATACCGTGTAGCGCATCTCCATTATTAGATATAATCATCCAATCTTTAACGGTAAATTGGAATGAGCCAAGTGCCTAATATATTTAAAATGTAATCTATGTCTGTTTTTTTTAATGTCCCGTAGGGACAAAATATCGGTAGTAAAAATAGCGTATACAAACATAAATGCCGTAGGCATGATATATTTAAAATTCAATTGGCTTAAAAATATATCGTTCATCATAATCAATATTAAATGCTTTCAAGAATTCCTTGTATTCTTCAATAAAACTCTTTTTCTTGTGATGAGTTTCCTGGTTATTAATATACTCAATAACATTTGGGTGTTGTGATTTACTGTATGAAAATGCGCCAAAACCTTCTTGCCATGAAAATCTACATTTTAAAAATCCTTTTTCGTTTATCCATTTTGAAGAATTGCCTTTTTATCCTGCATTAAATCTGAAAGGGATTGTGATGGTCTCATACCGAACAAAACATGAATGTGGTCTGGTATTCCGTTTATTACTAATAGTTTATGCTGGTTATTCTTAATAATACCTGTTATGTATTTGTATAATTCATCTTTCCATGAATTATTTATAACGCAATCTCTGTTTTGGGCCGAAAAAATTCCATGAATATGAATTTGTGTATAGGTATTTGCCATATTTTCTTCTACTACTACTACCAATATTTCGTTCCTACGGAACTAACACTGATTTTATGTTTATCTTCTACCAATATTTTGTTACTAAA
>CAYJPZ010000108.1:0-13422 GCA_964372185.1 uncultured candidatus Brocadiaceae bacterium | reverse complement strand
GATTAATTTAGAACTCAGAAAGACCATTCTTTCCACACTTCCGGAACTCAATAATGCGGTGACCAATGTTAATGAATTGACAAAGTCAGAAATCAAACAAATAGCGGTAGAAAAGATTAAACAACACATTTTCAGTTCACCACAGAAAAGTTTATTTGCTGCAGAAATGATAAGGGAAGTTGAGGATACCTATGAATCGGTAGTGCATGATTTTGTACAAAATATCATAGAAATTCCAAGAATTGCTATTCAGCAAAGCAATGATGTACGATCGGGCTTTAAAGAGTTTGACCTTGATACCAGAAATCTCAATTACCAACCGGTGTCTGAGGAAATTCTGATAAAAAAGCTCCGTGAGCAGGAAAATGACGTTGATATTGTTATTGGTAAAGGAAGAATTGTTTTTGACAGCCCAGAGAAGATTATTGTTAACGAACTCATGAATTATCCAGAAATAGACTATGACGATCAATCAGGTTTTTTATTCAAATTAGTTGGCCAGGCAATTGAGAAATTCAGGACGTACCTTAATGACGATAAATTGATGAACGTCGTTCAATATAATAAAAAAGAGATTGGAAGTTATATTTATTCCCAGATGATGCAACATTTTTATTTTGAAACACCAGGCTATGAGAAACCAATAGTGAAGCCTTTCACAAGGATTGTGGAACACAATTTTTCAAAATACACGAAGGACAGTATTCATCATTTTACCGAGACAATCACTCCAACCAACTCCATTCCCAATAAAATATTTAGTGGCTTTAGAAAGGCGTGCCATAATCTGTATAAATTTGATTCTAAGACAGAAAAAGATTTTGCAGTTATTTTAGAGCAAGACAGGACAGTTCTTAAGTGGCTAAGACCTGCGTCTAACCAATTCCACATATACTGGAAGCACAATTCACGGCAATACAACCCTGATTTTGTAGTGGAAACAAAAGATGCCATTTATCTTATAGAAACAAAGAAAGAGATGGATATCGAATCGGCAGACGTTCAGGAAAAAGCTCAGGCAGCATTGACGTACTGTAAATATGCGACCGATTTTACCATTCCCCATGGAGGGAAACCCTGGAAATATGTTTTAATTTCACACAACGCGGTAATGGTAAATATGGGGTTTGAGACATTGGTGAGGAGCAACGAATACACAGGCGTTGCATTATTTGAAAGCAAAGCGTAAATCGCTGCGCGATCAATGAACTATTGCAACGTTTAGGAATTCCTTGTTTTATAAGGCTTATATGGCAGTTGAAATCTTGCCCAACCTTGGTCACTTTTCAGACTCGTTCGGGTGAAGGAGATCACGATTGCGATTGAAAATCGAAAAGACTTAACCACAGGGTACACTGGGTTCACAGAGAAAAATAAACCATTTTACACCTCTGTAATACCGGGTTGAAAATCTTATTTTTTAGCAAGGTCTTTGATCTGCTTCATCTGCGTAATCTGCGGATAGCCTTTGGTTGTGGTTTCGCGACGCTGTGATCTCTGGGATGTTTTTATTCTTCTTTGTGAGGTATTCAAGTGTGGTTTACGTTTGCATTGGTCTCGGTTCTAACGTTGGAAACAGGGAGAGAAATCTGCTCCGCGCCTACGACCGTATTGTTACCCTGAAGGGAGTACGGCCGGTAAAGTTTTCGCGATTTTACGAGACCGCGCCGGTAGGAGGGCCTCCACAGCCCCCATTTTTAAATGCTGTTCTCTGCATAGAAACAACACGATCCCCTCAATGGCTGCTTAAACAATTTCAACGTATCGAAGCTGACATGGGAAGAATTCGCACGGTAAAATGGGGACCGCGAAACATTGACATTGATATTTTACTTTACGGTGATAAGATTGTAAATGAAGTGCAACTAAAGATACCTCACCCGTTGATGCATGAACGACTATTTGTATTAGAACCATTAACAGAGATTATGCCGGATGTTGTTCATCCCGTTTTAAAAAAAACTGCCGTTCAATTATACGAGGAACAAAAGCAATCAGACGTCACGTGATCTGTTACTAAGAAACTATGTTCTCAAGACTGGATAATTATATACTAAAGGCATTTATTCCCACCTTTTTGATGTGTCTCGTTATTATTTGCGGGATATATGTCGTTGTCGATCTCCTTCAGAAAATCGGTGAATTTGTAGAAATGGGGGAAGAAGCCTTTACTACGGGTCTGCAATACTATACTTTTCTCCTCCCCGTGATGGTTTTTCAATTTTTTCCCACAGTTACCTTAGTTGCGGTGGGAATGGTGCTTGTCAGACTGGTAAAATACCGGGAGATACTTGCCATGCAGGTTGCAGGTATTTCCCTCTATCGAATATTGCTTCCCATTTTTGTTATAACGGTATTTATGTCGTTTGCCTCGTTTGCAGACCAGGAGTGGGTTATTCCGAGGTTTGCTGAAAAATTGGAAACATTGAGGCAGACATCTTTTACCAATGCCGTTCAGCGAAATATCCTCATGGATGACAGGTTAAACAACGCGTTATTTCGCGTTGCAAAATACAATAACAGAACGCAAACCCTGCAAGCGGTATTTATTCTGTCGCGATACGAAAACGGAAGAAAGAGATTTACCATCAGCGCCGAGGACGGCAGATGGCTGGGAGACGATACCTGGCTGCTTAACAGGGTCGTAAAACATACGTATAATGAAAAGGGGAAATGGGTCGCGCCCGTCCAGAGGATGGACAGCTTAGAGTTGAAATCTGCGATCACCCCGGAAGAATTGTGCAAGGTAAAGCTAGACCCCAGTTTGCTGACGTTCAAACAACTGAAGGACCTTTGTAAGAACGAACCGGATAACCCGCGAAACAGCGTGATCTTCCATTCACGAATTGCTTACACACTTACCCACTTTGTACTGCTTTTGCTGGGCATCCCGCTGGTAATCGGATTTGCAAGGCTCAGCAAGAACATGTTTCTTCGGATGGGTCTGTGTGTGCTGGTATGCGGCATCTTCTATGCGTTGTCATTTGTCTGCTCCAACCTCGGCAACACAGGGTTACTCCACCCCATATTGGCTGCGTGGCTGCCTACGGTAATCTTCGGATCGGTCGGTTTGTTATTTTTTGATATGATGAACATGTAACGTTATGGCTCTCCGTGATTATTATCACACCGTATTAGACCTCTTTTATCCCCGGACGTGTTTCCATTGCAATTGCAACCTGAACGATGCCGGTGAAGTGTATCTTTGTCATACCTGTAAGGAACAAATTTCCTACATAAAAGACACGTATTGTACCCACTGCGGGGCAACCCTGGGGCCTTACGTCACCTTGAAGAAAAATGAAGGGTGCTCACGCTGCAAGGGTAAGAAATTCCACTTTGATACCGTAACCCCCATTACGCATTTTGACGGCGTTGTGAAGGCGCTGATCCATAAATTCAAATATGCAAAACTACGTTTTCTTTGCCAGACGTTGAATGAGATCGTAACCACCCGCTCCAATCTCAAGTCGCTTGTTCAGGATGTAGATATAATAGTTCCCGTGCCGCTCCATTGGCTCAAGAAATTTCATCGGGGCTTTAACCAGTCAGAACTTCTATCCCGCGGTATTCAAAGGCATTTCTTAAAACCCGTTTCCGCCAGGAACCTTTGCCGCATAAGAAACACCGTGTCGCAAACCTATCTGTCAAAAACCAAGCGGCAGGAAAACGTACACAACGCATTTAAGGTTAAACGTCCCGCTTTGTTCACTGGAAAGACGATAATGCTGGTTGATGACGTATTAACTACCGGAGTAACCGCATCCGAGTGTGCTAGGAAGCTTAAGGAGGCTGGCGCAGGGGCGGTGCATTTGATTGTTTTAGCAATTGCGAAGCATGATAAGTAGTTACAGAGTACCGATAATCATGAATAAACTTCCGCACAAGGATTAGGATTGCATAGGTGATATTTTCAGTCACTTAGGTATTCCAACTTCAAGGCACGCATACTCACTGTTGGGCATCTTGCTCCCACGATTCCACTCGTTTCTTGGACTTGGACTTGGACTTTGACGTTAACCTACCTTGGACATGGACACAACTTAACTATTTTAATAACAAAGTCAATTAAAATGTTTAATATTGTGAGCTACTACAAACAGGCCGCCCCTCCGGGGCTACTTTCATTCATGTCCGGTGGAATTTATACCGTTATAAGTCACAATCAGGCAAGGACAAACAGGGTTTGTCCTTGCCACCTCAAAAAATCGCTAACGTAACCCGTAAGCGGGGCGCAGAGGCTGGCTCTCCTGTCGTATTGCCACCCACGCATATTCCTGCAAATCCGCATAAATAAAATGAAAATCCCCCTATAATTAAATTAATTTTCTTGACTTCTGATTTTCCAAAAGTAAGATGAAATGTTTGTTATATTTTGATTTCGAGTTTGACCTGGTAAAATTCAATCCAGAATTGTGCGGAGTAAAAGTTTGCGACTCCGGTAGTAGATGATTTCCAAAGTAATCTGGAATAGTTAAGTATAAATAGTCTCTATGGGAGGTATTTTGTCGTATGAAATTAACTGATTTTATTGTGGAGGAAGCGATCATTATAGAGTTAAAGGCCACGAACAAGGAAGCAGTTATTAGAGAAATGGTATGTTCTCTTAAGGATGCGCAAAAAATCAGTCAAAAGGATATTGACCATGTTATTAAAGCGCTTATGAAAAGAGAGGAACTGGGCAGCACCGGCATTGGAAAGGGCATAGCCGTTCCTCATACAAAGCATGATTGCGCAAAAAAGATTGTTGGAACGATTGCGCGGTCGAAAAACGGGGTTGATTTCAATTCCCTGGATGGGGAACCCGTTCACCTTTTCTTCCTCTTGCTTTCTCCAAACGATTCAACAGGCTCACACCTCGCAGCACTGGAAAGAATATCCACCGTTATACGAGACAACGATTTCCGCCGCTTTATGCGTGAGGCTAACGACAAACACGGCATAATTGACATACTAAAAGAGGTCGATGGTATTCACGCATAGCGAGTTACCCATCATAGCAAACTGTAACTGAGATTAAAAGGATACCGGTCGCCACGAGTGGTGAAGTCACTCGTCTAACATCCTTTAGTATTCCTAAAAACTTGGCTTATTTGTAAAAATAAACCGATGATAAAACATTTTACACATAATTACGGGGTAAAATTGTAAAAACGTTATTTTACCGTTCACACTATGGATACCTACTCGATAAATTCCACATTATTAGAACGAAAAATTAAAATCTCCAATTCCAATGGACTGCACGCAAGACCCGCGACCAAATTTGCTGAGATTGCCAATAAATATAGTTCAGAAATATACGTAAAAGCAAAGGGCAAGACGGTTGACGGCAAGAGCGTGATAGAACTCCTGACCCTCGGCGCGGAGAATGGCGCGGAAATGCACCTCAGCGCGAAAGGAAGCGACGCGGCGGAAGCGCTTGATGCCCTGGAAGGCCTGGTAAAGAACAAATTTGAAGAAGAATTTATGGAGGTCAAAAAAGGGATTGCCGTCTCTCCGGGCGTTGTTATTTGTACGGCATTTATGTTTGAAAGCGAAGGATACCGCATCCCTCGCCACCTTATAAGAAAAGATGAAGTAGAAAGTGAAATTAATCGGCTTGAAAAAGCCGTTGAAGATTCGAAAAAGGAGATTCACGCGTTAGAGCAGAAGGTCTCTGATGATTTAGGTTCAGGTATCGGATCAATCTTTGGCACACACCTGATGGTTTTGCAAGACGTCCGTCTGAAAAACGATATTATTGATAAAATCAAAAAAACCAATTTTACCCCGGAGTTTGCGGTATCCCTGGCATTGCGGGTATACATCAGGAAATTCCAGGATATTAAAGATTCCTACCTTGCTGAAAGGGTAAGCGACATCTTTGACATAGAGCGAAGGCTTTTGAAGAATTTGCTGGGGGAAAAGCGGGAGGAATTGAAAAACCTTACGCAGGAAGTTGTTCTCATTGCCCATGACCTGACCCCGTCTCAGACTGCCCTGCTTGACACTGAAAAAGTCAAGGGGTTTGCCACGGACGTTGGAGGGAGAACTTCACATACCGCGATAGTCGCCCGCGCCCTGGGTTTACCGGCGGTGGTAGGGCTTGGCACTATTACCAACGACGTATTTGGAGGGGATACGGTAATTATCGACGGTAATAAGGGTATTGTCATTATTAGACCGGATAGCGAGATGTTGTCAATGTATCAAAGCACCGTTAAAAACATACACGTCTTTGAAGAACAATTGGCCACCGAACTGAAAGATAAACCGTCAGCCACTCGTGATGGCAGGCATATTTCTATTTACGGAAACATTGAATTTCCACGCGAAGTTACTATTAACGCAAAATGCGGGGCGGAAGGAATAGGTCTTTACAGGACGGAGTTTCTCTACTTAGGGTCTCCCCATCCGCCAACGGAGGATGAGCATTTTGATGCCTATCGTACGGTGGTACGGGAGCTAAAGGACAAACCGGTTATCATCAGAACGCTTGATCTGGGCGCAGACAAAGTTAAGTACAGCGAAGATAGAAAAGAGGGCAATCCCTTTTTGGGATGCAGATCGATACGGTATTGCTTTAAAAATCCGTCTCTGTTCAAGACGCAGCTTAGAGCAATTTTAAGGGCTTCAGCATTAGGAAACGTAAAGATGCTTTTCCCCCTCATATCTTCTCTTCAAGAGCTGCGACTCGCAAAGCAAATGGTTTGGGAAGCGATGAAAGAGTTGGATACGGAGAAAATCCCCTTTAACAAGGACATTGATATGGGGGTGATGATAGAAGTGCCGTCATCGGTTATGATTGCAGATTTACTGGCAAAAGAGTGCGATTTTTTCAGTATAGGCACCAACGACCTCATCCAGTATTCTCTGGCCGTCGATAGAAATAATGAGCATGTAGCCTATCTCTATTGCCCGGTACACCCTGCCATTTTACGCCTTTTAAAGTTTGCGATAAAGGCGGCAGAAGAAAACAATATTCCCATTGGAATTTGTGGAGAAATGGGAAGCGAATTAATATATATCGTGCCGCTTATCGGACTGGGGCTCACCGAGTTCAGTGTGGCGCCGGCGACGGTTATACCTGAAATCAAGAAAATTGTGACGTCTGTTACCTTTGAACAAGCTAAGGAAATCGCCGAAACCGTTTACCAATTTGATGATCCGGAGAAAACGATTAACTATCTCACGAATATTGCGCGAGAAATACTACCGGAGCCGTTCGGATAATAAAAATATCCTTGACAGTAGGAATTTTCGGGATTAACATTAATCACAAGTTGTTTATTTTCCCGTAGTTGAATTTTTTGAAAAGGCTTGATGCAACATTATAAAAATACGTGTTCGATTTACAAAGCTCGGAGATATTCGTTTCATCTCACATCATGATTTGATGAAGGTCTTTGAAAGAGCTATTAGAAGGGCAAACATTCCTGTTTCAATGACGCAAGGTTTTAACCCTCACCCTAAATTTTCCATCCCTTTGGCACTTGGTGTTGGGATCGTTGGAAAAGAAGAGATTCTTGAACTGGATTTGAGTGAACCGATGTCCCCTGAGACGTTGAAGGAACGTTTGTCGCAGCAACTTCCGGAAGAAATACATGTTCTTTCAGCAGAATCAATACCGTATTTCACGAAAAGTTCCGTCTCTGAGGCTGAATATGAGGTCGACATTAAAAATGCTGGTCTCTTAAACACGATAAATATTAGTAATTTTTTGCAACAGCCGAACATAAACGTAACTCGCATAAAAAATGGACAACAAAAACATTTTGATATTCGCCCATCGATTCAAAAGATCGAGGTAAAGGCTGATAGGTTGATTTTTTCTATAAAAATGACGTCTGATGGTATGGCACGGCCCGAAGAGGTTGTTCGTGCCCTATTGGCAAGCGAAGCAAAAGTGTTCTTTGAAATTATTAGGACTAAGGTCAATCTATCTTCTTCTGCCTAACCGGGAGCAAAATAATGGAAAAGAGGATGCTTATTAATGCGGTAGAACCTGAGGAGTGCCGCATTGCTATTTTGGAAAACAATGTATTGGAAGAACTCTACATCGAAAGGAGTTCACGGGAACAAATTGCAGGTAATATTTACAAGGCAAAGGTCGTCAATATAGAGTCAAGTATTGAAGCTGCGTTCGTCGATATTGGGTTTAAAAAGAATGGGTTCCTTCACGTATCTGACGTCTTTGTTTCTGGTAGCGACGAGGCTCAAACAGCCGAAAACGGCAACAGGAATAAACCGCCGAGGGAATCTTACAAAATTCGGGACATTTTACACCAGGGACAAGAGGTGCTGGTCCAGGTTACGAAGGAAGGCATTGGCACAAAGGGACCGAGTTTAACGACGTATATTAGCTTGCCGGGAAGATATTTGGTGCTGATGCCCGATGTGCCGCGTCATGGGGTCTCAAAAAAAATTGAAGATGAGGAAGAACGGCAGCGCTTAAAAAAAATACTTGCAGGCCTAAATCCACCTAAAAATATCGGATTTATCATTCGCACCGCGGGCGCGCTGCAAACGAAAAAAGAAATCCACAAGGATTTCCATTATTTGATAAAGCTTTGGAAGAATATTCTCAAAAACTCGAAAGACGCACATGCACCGGCACCCATTTATCAGGAAAGCGACCTGGTAATTCGTGTTATCAGGGATATTTTTTCTATGGATATACAAGAGATTGTCATAGACTCGGCACCCGTCTACGAAAGAACGAGAGAGTTTTTTCGTATGATTATGCCGAAATTCGAAAAGATTTTAACCCATTATACCGAGGATAAGCCGCTCTTTCACAAATATGGTCTTGAAAGGGAAATTGAGCAAATAAACAGCAGAAAGATACCCTTGCCGCGCGGAGGCTCGATTATTATTGAGCAAACAGAGGCACTTGTGGCAATCGACGTCAATAGCGGGAAATTTAAAGAGGAAACCGACCCTGAGGAAACCGCGTTTAAGACAAATCTTAAAGCGGCAAAAGAGGTTGCGCGCCAAATACGACTGCGCGACCTGGGAGGCGTTATCGTAATAGACTTCATTGATATGCGGGAAGAAGGCCACATTCACGCAATAGAAAAGATGCTTACGGATGCGTTAAAAAGAGATAAGGCCAAGACAAAGACGCTGAGAATGTCAAAATTCTGTACCATTGAGTTAACCCGTCAACGGGTGCGCCACAGCCTTCGTGACGTACTCTTTGAAGAGTGTAAATTTTGTCATGGCACGGGTTATTCCAAAACCGTTGAAAGCCTTTGCTTGAGCACGATGAGAGACATTAAGTTTGCTATCCACTCGCCCCAGATTGCCAAGGTCGAGATACTGACAGACGCTAGTGTAGCAAACTATCTGCACAACCAAAAAAGAAAACAGGTGATAGAAATCGAGGAAACCTACAACAAGAAAATCCATATTCTCAGTGTTCCTAATTATGGGTATGGTAAAGTTGAAATTAAATATTTGAACCATAAAGACGAGCCGGTTCTCTTAAATCTTTAATAGTGAAGCGATTTGTGTTATATATTTGGTTTGCGGTGATACAGTGCTGGACGCTTTTTGTGTTGCCGCATGAAAGGAGATTTGGACGATGTACGCGATAATAAAAGATAGAGGAAAACAGTATAAGGTCAGGGCAGGCGAGCGACACCTTATTGATCTGAAATCCGATAAACAAGCCGGGGACACCCTGGAATTCAATGACGTGCTGGTTTGCTCCGATGAGGCCGGCAATAACACCCTTGGCGCGGCAGTTAACAAAAATGCAAAAGTAATTGCGGAAGTTGAAGGGATCAAAAAGAGCGCTAAGTCCATGACCATAAAATTTCGTAGAAGGAAGGAATCGATGACCAGAAGAGGGCATCGTGAACAATATACCCAGATAAAGATAAAGGAAATTCAAGGCTCTTAACTAATAGCGGTTTTTTAACCTAATTTTTTCGTTGGAGGTTAGTACAATGGCACATAAAAAAGGTCAAGGTTCTTCGAAGAACGGAAGAGACAGCAATCCGCAAATGCGCGGAATAAAGAGATACGGCGGCCAATTGGTAACCGCCGGTTCTATTATCGTTCGCCAGTGCGGCACAAAATTTAGACCGGGAATGAACGTCGGCCTGGGAAGGGATTATACGATCTTTTCCACTATAGACGGCGTTGTGAAATTTGAAACAAGGCGTCGTGTGAGCGTTTACGCAGCATCTAATTCCTAAATCAAGCGTGTAGTTTGTTAGTGTAAAAAAGCCGGGAATACAACCCCCTGGTTTCTATCATTATAGGGAAACAGGGGGGTCTCGTTGTTCTCGCTTATTTCGGTGAACCCTCTCACCGAAATAATTCGGCGCTAATGTGGGTTTCGGAGTGAATACACCGGAATATCAAGCGGGTTTTATTTTCGCAACCGTTTTTCCCAGCACAGAAAACGCTGAATCCGTAGAGTAGGTAGAAGTAAACAAAGCGGAAGCAATAATTTCCCCTTTCCCTTTATTACCCTGCATTCTCTGCGTCCTTTGTGGTGAACTATTACGAATTTTCTAATCACGAAGTATGTGAAACCTGCCGGCAACTATCTATAGCCAATTCGAAAAAAACGTTTTAACCGAGGAATATTAAAACTATTATAAACTATGTTCATTGACGAAGCGGTTATCTATGTAAAGGGTGGCGACGGTGGAAACGGTTGTGTAAGTTTTCGCCGGGAAAAATACGTGCCACACGGGGGGCCTGATGGTGGGCAAGGCGGAAAAGGCGGCGACGTTATCTTCAACATTAGCGATAAGATTGAGACACTCCTCGACCTCACCTCAAGGGTAAAATACATTGCGGAAAGTGGCATAAATGGAAAGGGTTCTACGAAGAGGGGGAAGGACGGTAATGACCTCGTCATTAACTTACCCAAAGGCACCCTGGTAAAGGACAAGGAGAGCGGGCGTGTGATAAAAGACATGAGTACTGCCGGTGAAAGCGTTATCATTGCGCGTGGCGGAAGAGGCGGGCGGGGAAACAAATTTTTTGCCACCGCTACCAATCAAGTCCCACGCCAGGCCGAACCGGGTAAGCCCGGCGAAGCGCGGTGGCTCTGCCTTGAGCTAAAATTGCTTGCAGACGTCGGCCTTATTGGGATGCCCAATGCGGGAAAATCGACCCTCCTTTCCCGGTTATCCGCTGCCAGGCCGAAAATTGCCGAATATGCCTTTACCACCCTGCAGCCGCAGTTGGGCGTGGTGTCGGTAGAGGATTATCGAAGATTCGTCGTTGCCGACATCCCAGGCCTTATTGAAGGGGCGCATAGTGGCACCGGACTGGGAGACGAATTCCTTCGCCATATCGAAAGGACAAAGCTGCTGGTTCACCTTCTGGACGTCTCCCCTTACGCAGCCACAAAACCCCTGGACGCATATAACATCGTAAGGAAAGAATTAGAGCAATACAATCCGCTGCTCGCGGAAAAACCGGAAATTGTCATTGCAAATAAAATGGACCTTTTGGACGAAGAAGATGGCGTGGAGTGCATTCGGGCCCTGGAAAAAATCATATCAAAACCGGTATGCCCCGTTTCCATGGTTACGGGTAAAAATATCAATACCCTTATACGGGTAATGGTTAGCGCCCTGGATGATATTCAGGCACAAGCGAGCACAAGTCTATGTGGTTAGCGATAGATATCGGCAATACGAACATTCATCCGGGAATGTTCGAAGGCGATGCTTTACTTTCTACCTGCTCGATAAGAAACGAATCACCATCCACAATCCAAACGCAACTTGCAACCTTTCTGAACACCTTTGACCTTTCCCAAACGCGCGACGTAATCGTCTCCTCCGTCAATCCAAAGGCGGAATCCTGTGTCTTTGAATGTATCCAAAGACACAATCTGACAAAACCGAAGCTCATCGGGAAGGATATCCCCATTCCCATTGCCGTTCTGACTGATTATCCGGATAAAGTAGGCGCTGACCGCCTGGCAAACGCAGTTGGCGCTTATGAACGGACGCACAACTGGACGGTTATCGTTGATTCAGGCACGGCAATAACCATTGATGCAATCAACGACAAAGGTTTTTTTTTGGGGGGAATTATTGCGCCGGGAATGGCGCTTTCTTCAAGGGCGCTCCATCACTACACGGCGCTCCTGCCAGAAGTGTCGGCAAAAAAACCGGGGAAAATATTGGGAACAAACACGGAAGAGGCCATCCGTACAGGCATTTATTGGGGTACCATCGGCATGGTAAGCACGCTGATACGGCTGCTTTGTGAAGAGATAGGGCACGAACCGACAGTAATCGCCACCGGCGGCAACGCAAGCCTCCTGGCAGAGGACGTTCCCCTCATTGACGCTGTTATCCCGCAGCTTACCCTGGAAGGAATCAAAGGCATTTACAAAAAAACCGCGGCCTTGACTGCAAAGCACTAACGGGTTTTCATCTTCTCGATAAGCTTTCTGAACCGGGCGTCTTTCCTGAGAAGGGCAAGGTCTTTGTCTCTTTCTAAATGATAAATATCCGTATAACCCAACACAATGGCCTTTTCCAAGGCTTCAATTGCGGCATCGGCGTCTTTGAGCAGCGCATAGCTGCACGCGAGATTATACTGAACGATAGGGTCTTGGGGTCTAAGGCCACTCAGCTTCTGGTCTACCATAAGCCCTTTTTCGTACATCCCATTTGCCGTGTATGCGTTGCCCAGGTACATGAGGCAGTCGACATAATTGGGATTTACCTTAAGAATGTCTTCGAAAAACCAGATGGTGAATGCGTCGCCTTCTTTTTGAAACTCAGGCGCTTTAATGTCAAAATCGTAGTTTGGCAGCGTGATGATATTGATAAACCGACTGTTAGTTTCCATAGGCTAATGGTATCAACGTGTTTCTTCGTAATTTGAGTAAAGAAAAATAATTTGATGGTTATTTTGCGTTTGTTAGAGTATTTTCCAGTAACTAAATATAGGGCTAAAAGGTATCGTTGTCAAGTATCTGTATCATATTTTTGCGTAAAAACACAGAACGCCTTGAGTCCCCTTTAAATACTGGTTCTCAAGGCGTTTTGCTATCTGTGTTGTGTTTCTTATGTCGTACTTACGCCGTACCTTTTTTACAGCCCTACCGCCTGATTGATGTTCCTACCGGTGGTTACTACGTGGCTGTTTAACGCCTGGATAGCTCTTTGCTTGCTGTCAAGACCGGTATGAGAATATTTCTGAAGCATTCCTAAGCTGGAATGACCGGTCATCCCCTGAACCACTACCGCGCCGATGCCAAGTTCTGATTGCATGATACTGGCAAAGGTATGTCTCAGGTTATGGAAGGTGAACCCCTGAATACCCATGCCCTTGAAAAGGCCACTGAAATACTTGCTATATTCGACAACAACCTTTTTGGTTATTTCTCTGTCCTCAAAAATCATTGAACCCATCGGATGCGTCCTATAGGCTTCTAATGCAGTTCTTAGG
>CAYJPZ010000107.1:0-13682 GCA_964372185.1 uncultured candidatus Brocadiaceae bacterium | reverse complement strand
TTTTTACGCACACAGGGACACGGGCACCGTGTCCCTACATTGAAATTCCTATACAAGTGAAGTTTAAAACACCCTTGACTTAGCCGTTCAAGATAGCTATATTAATTTTTAAACTGTATTTATTTTAGTCGCCTGCCTGGCGATTCATCTTTTTCTTTGAAATCCGACGCTTCCCATGATGAAGACTTTGCTGCTAAACCCACCGAGTTTTGAGAATTTTGATGGTGGCGCCGGTTCGCGATGGCCCGCAACGCGCGAGATTGTATCCTTTTGGTATCCGGTGTGGCTTACTTACCCCGCAGGCATGCTGCCTGGCAGTAGGGTGCTCGACGCCCCGCCAAGCAAAACTACCCCTGCAGAGACTATTAATATTGCGCAGGATTATGACTTTGTTGTGCTGTTTACTTCAACCATTGGTTTCACGAGCGATTTGAGCCTGGCGCGCCGGATGAAGGAAGTAAAACCCGATTTAAAGATCGCCTTTGTCGGTCCGCACGTGCAGGTGCAGCCTGCGGAAAGCCTTATGGCAAGTAACGACATTGATTTTATCGTACAGGGGGAATTCGATTACGCCGTCGTTGAGTTTGCACAGGGCAAACCGTTTCGCGACATCCTGGGCATTAGTTACCGCCAAAATGGAAAGATCGTGAGCAATCCGCCGCGCGCCCCTTTGGAAACAGCAGAGCTTGACCGGCTGCCTTTTGCCACCGATATCTATAAGCGTGATCTGGTAATTGAAAATTACAGCGTGCCGTTTCTGAAACACCCGTTTGTTGCCTTTTATACCAGTCGCGGCTGCCCTGCGCAGTGTACCTTCTGCCTGTGGCCGCAGACGCTTTCCGGGCGGACGTGGCGCGTCAGGTCTACGGAGAACGTTGCGAGAGAAGTTGCTCAGGCGTTGGATATGTTTCCCCAGGCGAAGGAGTTCTTTTTTGACGACGATTCCTTTAATATCCGCAAGGACCGGGTGCTGGACCTCTGCTCGAAGCTTAAGCCGTTAAAATGCCAATGGTCATGCACCGCCCGTGCCCAGAGCGACTACGAAACCTTGAAGGCGATGGCCGATGCAGGGGCCAGGCTGCTCATCGTTGGGTTTGAGTCGGGCGACCCGCAAATATTGAAGAACATTAAAAAAGGCATTACCGTGGAAACGGCGCGAGCCTTTGTTAAAAACTGCAAAAAGGTGGGGCTTGAGGTACACGGCGATTTTATTATAGGGCTACCCGGCGAAACCAAGGAGACCATCCAGCGCACCGTTGATTTTGCGAAGGAACTCGACTGCGAGACCATCCAGGTTTCCATCGCACACGCATATTCCGGCACGGATTTTTACGACTTCACGGCACAAAACAATTTCCTTACCGGCGACGCGGCGGCTGACGGTCAGGGTCACCAGTTGCCGCACATGGAGTACGCGGATTTGACGCGGGAAGAGATGATGGCTGCCGTGAACCGATTCTACGACACCTATTACTTCCGGCCAAAGGTTGCCTGGCGTATCATAAAAAAGGCGTTGTGGGACAGCCATGAACGCAAACGGCTGTACGAAGAGACCGTCTCGTTCTTCCGGCTAAGGGCGGAGCGTTGGAGATGGGTGAAAAACAATGTTGGTAAAAAGCCGACGCCGTCTGCAAAGGCATAAGCAGTAAGGCTGATCTGGAACTTGGCTGTAAACGGCAAGAAACCTTGAAACCACAGATTACACTGACTTTAGATTTTTAGTAACCCCGGCGGGTTCAGGTTTGCAACCTGAACTCTAATTTTGATAGAATAGAAGCGTCGTACCAGCAATATGCGCTCAAAAAAATAAAAGGTGGGGTTCAAGTTGCAAGCTTAAACCCGCAATCGTATGGATAAAACAAAAATGGCATATTTTAAAGAGGAAGATGTTGAAATTAAAGAAGCCGTATAACAAACCAATACAGCGAACACGGTAAAACTGTGCAGGCGAGCTATCTTATACCTGCAAAGTATTTCCTATACATGAACTTAAAAAATAATTATCACGAAAAACCATGAGTGCATTAAAAGTTTCTCAAATGAAAACGTACGTACTGCTTGTTGTAATGATCTTCTTCGGTTCGTTGGGCGATGTCCTCCTGAGCAAGGGGATGAAGCAGATTGGCGAGGTTTCCGGGTGGTCGTTCTCTGCGCTTGCAAGCGTAGGCGCGAAAACGATTGTGAACGGCACCATCTGGCTGGGGGTTATGAGTCTGCTGACCTTTTTTGTGTCTTACCTGCTCGTGCTTTCGTGGGCGGATTACAGCTTTGTTTCTCCGGCCTCGTCGATGAGTTATGCCATTGTTCCCGTACTTGGTTATCTGATGCTGGATGAAGTATTGAGTCCTCTTCGCTGGATGGGGGTTGGATTGATCTTTCTCGGTGTGTTGCTGGTGAGCCGCACGCCACACAGTACAACCGTCAAGGAAGAAGCATGCGTACCGCAATGATTTTTGCGATACTGGTGCTGTCCGGCGCCGGTGGTGAGATTGCTATTAGTTACGCAATGAAACAGATCGGAGAGGTTCACTGTTTTACGCCGCGCGCGTTGTTTGCCGTATTTAAACGCGCCGTGCGGCTGCCCTGGTTGTGGGTTGGCGTAGCGCTGATTGGAACCGGCTTTTTTTCTATGTTAATGTTGCTTTCCTGGGAAAACGTCAGCTTTGTCGTTCCGTCAACCGCCTTAAGTTATGCCGTGGGGGCGCTTGGCGCAAAGTTCTTTCTGGGAGAAACGGTAAATAATATACGATGGATCGGGGTGCTGCTTGTCTGTATTGGCGTGGCACTGGTTTGGTTAGGATAGTGTAAGGGGGTTATCAGGAGTTATGAGAGACACGCGTAATCCTTTAGTTTCTGTTGTTATTCCTGCATTCAATGAAGAGCAGTTCATGACGAAGGCGCTTCAGAGTCTGGCAGGGCAGAAATTTACTGATTTTGAATTAATTGTGGTAGACAATAACTCTACCGATAAGACTGCCGAGATTGCCGAACGCTTTGGCGCAAAGGTAATTCACGAACATCGGCGCGGGGTGGGAGCTGCCCGCCAGGCTGGATTCTTAGCAGCAAAGGGGGAAATTATAGCGACCACGGACGCCGATACCATCGTTCCGCCCGATTGGCTTGCCAGAATTGTTGATGAATTTCAAAAAGACAAAAACCTCGTTGCCTTCGGTGGCCTTTACACCCTTTATTCCGGGCCGCTCACTGCAAGGATTGCCCTGTTTTATTTTGCGCATCCCGCTTGGTTCCTGGATAAAATCTTCTCCGGAGGATGGGGATTACCGGGGGTAAATTTTTCCGTTAGAAAGGACGCCTTTTTACGGATGGGTGGGTTTAAAACTGACCTCACGCTGGGTGAAGACGCGGAGATTTCCAGGCGACTCAAGCATGTCGGCAAGGTTTGGTTAGATCCCCGTTTTCTCGTGCAAACTTCCGGACGGAGGTACCGTGGAGGTTTAATCGCAGGCGTTATGGCCTATCTCCCAAACGGGATTATGAGGATTCTCTTCAGAAAGCATACGTTTACGAAGCTTCCCACAATCCGGTCAGAACGTCTTCTGTTTTCCAGGTTTCTAACCAGAACACTGGTGCTGCTGGCGATATTATCGCTCTCCTTCTTCTATTTTTCACACCATTATTCTTTGAAGGCAGGCTCAAAAAAGGTAGATTTTTTTGCTAATAAATTAAAAGGAAGAAAATAGGCCTTCGGCAACTTTTTTGTTCCCGCGCAGGGACACGGGCACCGTGTCCCTACTTTGAAATTCCTATACATTCGATTAGTCTGAGGCAGGATGTTTTGGCTGAACTGTTACAAACAATAATTGTCAAAATCTGTATCGAACATATCCAATGAATTTCCCTTTCCCTAACGGTGAGCCACCCTGGACTGCGCAAGGCAGCGCCTGCGCCTTCGTGCAAACCAAGCCGGCTGGCGTAAACGAGATATTTCTTACCTTTGACGACGGACCGAACGAACCGTATACATCCCAAATCCTCGACGTCTTGAAAGAGCATCAGGCCAGGGCCACCTTCTTTGTTTGCGGAAAGGGGGTGGAACGTTTTCCCCTGATTACCCGTCGAATCCTGGACGAAGGGCATTCCCTCGGCAACCATACATATTCACATTCAATGTTACGGACTATCACTGGTTTACTGGGAAAAGAAATAGAAAAAACCTCAGAGCTAATCCTGAAGACGACAGGCGCAAAAACGCACCTTTTCCGTCCACCCTGGGGGGTTGCCACCCCCTGGTTAAAAAGATACCTTAAGGCAAACAAATACCAAACCGTCTTGTGGGACATCAATTCTTACGACTGGACAGAAATACCCGCGTCATCTATCGAAGGAATCGTTTTGAAAAAGGCCCGTCCGGGCGCCGTTATCCTCCTCCACGACGGGAAAAACTCAAAACATCACCACGACCGTTCACAAACCGTGCAAGCCTTGCCCGCCATCATAAAAGCCCTCAGGCAGAAGGGTTTTTACTTAAAGGGTATCTGTAGCGCGGAAAATCACTAATGTTTTAAAAAGATCCTTATCCTGCCTTACCCCTTCTCCTTTATTTCTCTGCATCCTCCGTGCCCTCTGCGGTAAACGGCTCTTTTATTCGTTATTTTGCAATGCGATGATCTTTTCAGCCTCCTGCCTTTTTCTCTCCAGGCCATTGCTTTTCGTTACGGGATATACTTCGGCGTTGTTCAGCCGTTTAAAAGGTTTCGGCAGATGCGCAAGATGGTCTAAAGCCGCGCTTTGTATTTCACAAATCGCCGGTAGAGAGTAACACACCTTTCCGTTTTTCATGACTTGTGTCAAAAGCGGCATTCCGTCTATGGGTTCCCCTTCAAGTCCGATCACGTCTTCCAGAAAATTACCGTTACCATCCCTTTTGCGGTATACTTGTTTTTTGCAGGGATAAGTGACCTTGTCCGTACTGAATTTCATTCTGGGGATTGCTCGGCCCCCGTGCTCCTGTTCGACCAATTTATACACCCCGCCCAGCGCCGGGGCGTCCCTGGAAGTCACCATCTCCGTGCCTACGCCAAAGGAGTCAATGGCCGCGCCATTCCTCACCAGGTCATCGATGCGGTATTCATTCAAATCGCCGCTTGCAACAATCCTGACGTGTTGCAATCCCTCCGCATCCAAAAGCCGCCGCACCTCTCCGCTGAGTTTCAACAAGTTCCCGCTGTCGAGACGAACGCCCTTCAAGCCCTTGCCGATGGCGGCTGCTCGTCTAGCCCCCGCCAACGTATCGTACGTGTCGATGAGTAATACCGTATTATCGGGAAACACCTCGTGAAACTTCTGAAATGAGTCCCATTCACTCTCGTAAGCCATCACCCACGCATGGGCAATTGTCCCCACGGCGGGTATGCCCAATTGATAAGAGGCAAACACGTTGGAAGTGCCTTTGCAGCCCCCGACAAAAGCAGCTCTGGCCGCAAGGACGCCCGCTTGAGGGCCATGCGCGCGACGCGACCCGAAATCAACAACCTCGCGTCCCCGGGCCACTTGCGTAATCCTCGACGCCTTAGTCGCTATCGACGTCTGAAAGTTAATGGTAGAAAGGAGATAGGTCTCTGCAATCTGAGCTTCGATGAGAGGCGCTGTTATGCGGAGGAGCGGTTCCCCGGCAAATACCACAGTTCCTTCCGGTACGGCATACACGTCGCCGCTGAAGGCAAAGCCTTTTAGGGTTTCGAAGAACGCCCGGCTTACGTGCTTGAAGGCAGGCAGTTGCTGGAGAAAAAGAATCGCTTCCGGTGAAAACGTGATATGGGTAAGATAGTGTAATGCTTGTTCCAGTCCCGCCGCAACTAAATACGAACGATTTTCGGGCAAGTGTCGAACGGATAATTCAAACGTTGCAGTGTCCCGCATCCCCTGCTCAAAATAACCGGCAGCCATCGAAAGCTGGTAGAGGTCTGTAACCAGGCCGAGTAAGTCTTCCGTTAAAAACAGTGATTTTGTCTTATCCATAGATATCTGTTTTGTGGGTCGTGTTAGAGTTAGGCACGGATAAATCCGTGCCTAACATTTCGGTTTGTAGGCACGGTTTTAACCGTGCCAGGCCAAAAATCCGTTCGAATTAAAGAGGGTGGGATTGGTAGAACTTCCAGGAGGTTGGGGTGGCGAAAACAATGACAAGACGGTTTAATCCTGGCTGTTTTCCAGCGTTTTTTGCGAAAAACAGCCAGGGATAATTCTGTACATCGTAAACAGAATTGATAGGTATGAATTACGTTGTTGAGTATCCCCCCCGTAATTCCTTGCCCTTTATGAAACCGTACAGCGCGCAAATAATCAAGTAGCAACTCAACGCTGTCGACAGGGCTAATTGCGGGGTAATTACGAAGAATAAAATGGCGGCGGAAAACTCCAATACCATTGGCACCACGCCTTGTTTAATGCCAATCTTACCCGTAATATTAAAAAATGGCACCTTGCTGATCATAAATAAACCGAGGGCAATGGTGATAAATGGCAGTATGTCTATAATCACCGTTGTACCAAATTTTATTTGTAAGAAATGATTAAGAATAACAAGCTGAGCAACGGTGCCACCGGAGAGGGTGGATGGCAGACCGGAAAAAAAATGTCTGGGTATACCTGCTCCATCCGTTTTTTGCACGTTAAACCTCGCCAATCGAAAGGCGGCGCAGATTACGAAAAACAGGCCGGTGCACCAAACCATCGGAACCGAAAAGGGTGAACAAGCCTTTACCATGAGCACGGCAGGCGCAATGCCGAAGGTTATCAGGTCAGCCATGGAATCCAACTGGGCGCCCGTCTTGCTTGTGCTTTTCATAAGACGCGCCAGCCGTCCATCAAAGGTATCCAGGGCCATAGCCACAATAATAAGCCACGACGCTATCACAAAGTTATGGTTCATAACGCATAACATCGAGATAAAACCACAAGCAATATTTCCGACGGTAATTAAAATAGGTAACGTATCTTTTATTCTCACTGAAAGCCCCCTATGAATCATCGTTTCTTGATTAACAACGCCTGGTATAACGCGCCGCTTTAATACTAGCAAAAGATATGCCTTAATGCGTTCACAAGCTACCTGTTTTAATAATACGGCAAATCCATTGTGCTTACAACAATAATTAACGTCTACATTAAGACAAAAAAATCGACTGCAGGATGCAAAAAACACAGTAAATTTACTGCACTTTGTAACTATTATTTGTGCAGTGAAAAACCATTATCGCACCTGGTAAAGACACGGCAATGCCCGATTATATTTTATCGCTTGACAATATTGTATTGTTTTTGCTAAAAATGCGTTGAATGGTTTTTAGCTTTCGAATTTGGTGGCAGTTCACAGGGTATTTCTGTTACGATTTTTATCCGTGTAATCTGTGCGTATCAGGAAAAAGTTGCATTTCAACTACTTTTGTATTAGTATTTCAGGAAATTCCAATAAATGGCGGGTACGGTTTCACTGCAAGCCATTTACCGGGTAGGTAGTGTTTTTTCCGTGTGCCATGAGTTTTTATTTAATGATACACCACGTCGAGAAAGAGAGGTAAAATGGACGTCCTTGTTTCAGGATCGCTTGCTTATGAAAGGATTATGGACTTTCCGGGAAAATTTTCCGACCATATACTCCCTGATAAGATACACATGCTTAACGTTTGTTTTATGATAAACGATTTACAGGAAAACTTTGGAGGAACTGCGGGTAATATTGCTTACGGCCTTTCCCTCCTTGGAGAAAAACCCACGATAATAGCGACGGCGGGACGCGATTTTGAACCATACCGAAGCTGGTTAACGAAGAACAACATTCCCACCAAACACATCACGGTAATCAATGAAGAGTTTACAGCGGGTGCCTATATAACCACAGACCAGTCAGACAACCAGATAACGGCATTCAACCCCGGGGCTATGAAGTTTAGCTCCCGTTATAATTTCGACTCTCTCAACGGCGAAAATACTATTGCTATTGTTGCACCCGGAAACTTAGACGACATGGTTAATTTCTCCAATACCTATAAAAAGAAAAAGATTGATTACCTCTTCGATCCCGGACAGTCGCTTCCTGCCTGGAACAAAGAGCTTTTGGCGGAGATGATACACGGCTCAAGGATATTTATCTGCAACGATTATGAATTACAATTGACACAGGAAAAAACCTCTATGACGATAGAGGATATTGCAGGACGTACGGAAACATTGATTGTAACAAAGGGTGAATTGGGTTCTGAAATAATAAGAAAAGAAAAGAAAAGCGTGAAGCGGGTTAAGATACCGGCCGCCAAAGCGGAGACGGTAAATGATCCCACCGGAGCAGGCGATGCCTTTAGGGCCGGGCTGATCAAAGGACTCGTAACCTCGAAGAACGACGTCGTTCACGCAGCAAAGGTAGGCGCGGTTTGCGCCACCTATTGCGTGGAAGTTTACGGGCCTCAGAATTTCCATTTTACCCGGGAAGCTTTTCAAAAGCGTTTTCATGCCGTTTTTGGCGAGAAGGCATTTTGAACGGCGGTATGCAATCCGGATGTCCACAGAACGATCACTTACAAATCAGGCCTTCAGCGGCTTTTTTTGCACACAGGGACACGGGCGCCGTGTCCCTACTTTGAAATTCCTGCACGTCAAGACAACGGTCATACCTCCCTGTAGAGGTGTCGGGTAATTTGAATACCTTTTACTATTTTTGGTCAGATGATAAAAAACGGTGTTCTCTTTATAAAAGATACCAGTTTCACCACAAAAAAGATCGACGACCCTTATGTTATCGAAGGCTATATACCGGAAACGCACAGCCTGAAAATGGTGGATGAAGGTCTTCAACTGGTAAACAGAAACGAGCTAAGGCACGCCGTTGGCGTTGTTGCAGCACGGGCACTCAAGTATTTCAGCACCAACGGAGAAGGTTTTAATATCTTCCGCACGCGTGAAATGGCGGTCTGGTGGCTTAGGCACATATATAACGGCTTCTCCTGGTGGAAGGCGTACGTGGTTAACGCCGAGGGGGAGCGGAAGGACATGCCTATGCTCTATATAGGTGAAGAATTCGGCTCTGCAGGAGGATACGGGGACAACGAAGCCGATATCGTGCTTAGCGCCTTTGAAAATGACCGGTGTATCGTCAGTCGTGAATGTAAGGGGGGAGTGATTTTTGCCGTTGGCTATAGTGAAAGGGGCGGTCTTTTTAACTCACCCGACATGTATGGGGTTAAAGCCATTGTCGGCAGTAAATACAAAGGCGCCGGCGTAAACGTAGTTTACAGCATAACAAAAAATGTAACGCTTATGGCCCGGCACACCCTGAAAAATACAGGCAAGGCCGTTACCCCGGAAAACATTCGACACGAAATCGAAACGATGAAGGTCGTTATACTGGACAGGCCTCGTCATAATAAGCTGATAAAAACGGTTGGAGAACTGGGCGCCGAAGTAATCCTTGTCAGGGACGACGATCTTACCCCTACCATTGCAGTGGCGAAAAACGAAGCCGACCTGATCATCGGTGTGGGCGGGGTTCCTGAAGCCGTTTTAAGCGCCATTATTATCGAAAAGCTGGGTGGTGAAATGTGCATCAGGATCATACCTACCCATATCGCACAGAACGAAGAGTTGTTAAGCAATTTAAACAACTGGGATCTTTTCAAAAAAAATGAAATCGACGTCTTAAGAAATTTTAAGATCGTCCGGCCGGGAACGGAGAAATACCTGGAGAACGCATGGAATACGATATGGAACTCGAAGGAACTTGCCAGCGGCAATGATATGGTCTTTACGGCCAGCGTCATCAAAAAAACCCCCTGGATAACGTTCCCCGACGGCAAAGAAGTACCGGGTGTGGCGTTGGACGCTGAAACGGGGGAAGCGGTGGTGCAGGTAATTCGTATTGCGCACAACGAAGTGGAGATCACCCCCGTTATTTACAAGACGGCCATCAGCAAATTCCTGCCCCGGCACGAAGCCGTGGAAACAAGGGTGGAAGCGGGAAACAGGTGCTTTGAATTGGGAAAGGCGTATGCGGAATTCGGCTCGTTTCAAAAGGCACAGGAGTATCTGCAAAAAGCCGGGGAGTATTACCCCGATAAGAAATTATTGCAAAAATGCCATTTCGCGCAAGAATATATCGAAGGTCTGGATGCGCTTGTCAACAAACCGATCCAAATCCCCGATCTATTAATAGAACATTTCGAAAACGCGTGCCGGTTAGATGGCAATGGCGATGAATCCTTCAGGGCTATTGCCATGATCAAACGGTTTTATGAGTATCTTGGCGACAGGAACTATCATTACCGGCGATACGCGGAGGCGATCGCTCACTATCAAATGGCGCTCAAATATGTGCCGCATGACCTGCGGTTGCACCGCAAGGTTAATTCAATACAAATGAAAGGCATCATAGAAGAATATTTCAACCGCATTGATACTAAATACAAGGAATACCATTACACGGAGCCGCCTGATTGGAAAAAGCAGAAGCTCGGCGTTGCCCTGGAAATCTTCTACGGCAGCGAAAAGCGGTTGAATCTCTCGTGTAAAGAGCCGTGGCTTGTATTCTTCAGAAGAACCGTATTGCACGGAGAGCGCCCTTCTTACAAGCTGGCCATACTTACCAAATTATTACAGTTGTTCAAAAAGCTGAATCACGCGGATGATGAAGAGTTGTCTTCGTTCCTGAGTAAAGAATTTAGAATCAGGCACGATGAGATCGAAAGTATTCTTCAGTACAAAGTAACGCATCAGTCGTTCCGTTCCGTAGGCAAACTATACATGATTAAGGAATTGAGCCTGGAATGCCTGTCGAAATTACTGTATCCGCAGGTAAAGGTAGAAAGCCAAAACGAACTGGAAGACGCCAACATTCCCCTAAGCATCAGCCTTGTTGAGGCCATGGAACAGCGGTATAAAAACATCCTGGAAGAGCTGAAGGAGGGATCTAAGCAAGAAGCGCAGGAACACTCGTACGCGGTGGCGGAGGCATACCACTATGCGGGTTTGGCGCTGTATGATTCGGGCGATGATGCCGGCGCAAAAATATATTACGAGAAGGCCATAGCAAAATTCCACGAGATAATAGAACGATTTGAAGGAATAACGCCGGTTAATTCACAGTATCGCATAGGCAATCTTTATGAAGAGTTGGCCATGTTATTTGAAAAAGACCAAACAGATTACTACGATAAGGCCCTGAAAGCGTATGAAAACATTGTAGACGAACAAAAATCCACAGACTTATTCGGCAACATAAGAGAATTGGTTAAAGGCAAAACAGATCAGGCACGAGAAAGGGGAGAACACATTGGGAATCTATTAAAACTTTGATTTATGACAGAGAAAGACTGAAAAGCAGTTATATTGTTGCCTTTTTTCCCTGTTGATGAAATCGAGTTGTTTCTTCCTTTTACGGCAAAGAGCGGATTTTATTTTCACAAAATCAATTTCCATTATCATGCGCTAAAGTATTTCCTTCCTTCCCCTTCTCAATGCTTTTCCGTATCAAACTACGCAGGATAAAGCTGCGGTCGGCGCCGCTGAGCAGTTTTTTCAGGTTTTCGTACACGGTGGGGTCTATTATTAGCGCGCCGAGCGTTCCCTCGCCGCGTCTGATTTTTTCGGCTATATCGTTGATATTGTTTGAAAATGTGGCGAAATTGTCGAGTATCTTTCGCTTTTCAGGGTCAAAGACCAGGGCGTACAAAAAACCCTGTTCTGTTTTGAAGCCGGCTACGAGTTCGTCCATCTGCTTTATCACCGGCGAAAGGTTTGCAATCAAACCCTCCACGTCATTTTTGTAAATCAGGCCGTGCAGGCTTCCATCCCCTTTTTCAATTTCCTCCAGCATTTTCTTCAACGATGCGGTGGTTTCCACAAGGTTTTCCAGAATCTGTTTCCCATGAGGGTCATAAATCAGGGAGTAAAGCAAACCATCGCCCTTACGGAAGGTTTTTACACTTTCGTTAAGCGACGAGGATATATTGCCTAACGATTCCATGATCCCGCCTTCATCCAGTTTCTTTAATAATTTCGAGAAGGTCTCGATAATGTTTACGCCTCCCTCGATAGCCGAGGCATAGTTAACCGGTTCCGCGCTCAGGAGTGTGTCTCCATCCTGTACCGACGGTTCACGGCATGCCCCGGAGGTTATTTCCACGTAAGAATCCCCGGTAACGTAGCTCAGCCATTTTATCGTGGCAATAGAGTCCCTGGTAAGAATCTTCTGGGCTGATTTGTTTACCACCATAAGCACGTCGACTCCGGTGCACGGCAGTTTCTCCGGCAGCACGACGGCCTTGATGTGACCTATTCCCACGCCCATAAAGCGGACGGGGGCGCCGGCTTGCAGGCCGTAGGCGTTGACAAACCGTGCCTTCAAGGTAATTTGTGGTTCAAAGTATCCTTTTTGACTGCCAAGAATAAACACCATAGCAGCAAACCCCAGAGAAATTACCAGGGTGAAGATACCCGCCCGCAATTCGGCAAATTGCTCTTTCGTCATAAAAGCCTTTCCTCTGTTTATTATTGAAATTAAGAGCTAGTTCCGTTAGGAACTAAATATTGGTAGAAGATAAACACAGAAACAGTGTTAGTTCCGTAGGAACGAAATAGGGGTAGAATAATTGAGTTTTTAATATATCATGCCTACGGCATTTGTGTACGTATGCCCTTGTTATTTCTACCGATATTTTGTCCCTACGGGACATTTAAAAACAGACACAGGTTGAATTCCAACCATAGTGGGCATTTAGCATATTCTCATTTATTGTTAAAAGCCGAATTAATATCATCCACTTCGAGAGATGCGTTGCACGGTAATTTAATAAATGCCAACCCCCTTACCTTTTAATCTTCGTTTTTTTACACGCTGATATTGCCGCTGATAAAATCCTTCACGACTTGCAAGGGAGATGCCGTCAGTTCATTCCACGTTCCAACTGTAACGATCTTTCCTTCGTGGAGCATGGCAATTCTGTTCGAAACCGTCTTTACGCAGTGCAGGTCGTGCGTTACAACAACCGTGGTAATGCCCAATTTCCGCTGTAATTCTACGATCAATTCATTGATCCTCTGGGCATTTATCGGGTCAAGCCCCGTTGTGGGTTCGTCGTACATGACGATATCGGGGTCTGTAGCGATGGCCCTTGCCAGTCCCACCCGTTTCTTCATCCCCCCGCTCAATTCGGCAGGCATCTTGCTTTCTATGCCACTCAAACCAACCAGCCTCAGCTTTTCGGCAACGCGCTCCCGTATTTCCTTTTCCGTGAGCCGGAGGTGTTCTCTGAGCGGGTAGGCAATGTTTTCGAACACCGTAAGGGAATCAAACAGCGCCGCCCCCTGAAAAAGCATCCCCACGTGTTCCCGCAACTGCATCAACGCATTTTCCTTCATCTGCGTTATATGCTTCCCCAGGACAAATATGTCGCCGCTATCCGGCATTATCAGGCCGATCAATTCCTTGAGAAGGACGCTCTTTCCCGATCCGCTCCCACCCAGGAGCGACATAATTTCGCCCTTTTGTATGGACAAGTTTATCCCATCATGAACCAGGAGTCCATTAAAGGATTTTTGTACGTCTTTAAATTCTATGATTGTTTGAGACATAAATTCGGTCGCCTACGGCGACTTTTTAAGACACGAATTACACGCGCTTTTAATTAGGCCTTCGGCAACTGATTTGTATTCACACGCAAGGACACGGGCAC
>CAYJPZ010000106.1:0-13729 GCA_964372185.1 uncultured candidatus Brocadiaceae bacterium | reverse complement strand
AGGGTGAAAAGTCACGAAAAGCCGCCTAAGCAAACAGAAAACGCCAGGAAAAACAACCTGCCGGGGGGATGGTATGCCCAGACAAGGCTAAAATAAAGGGAAAAACAAGGGATACAGGTAAAAAACCTGTCTTTTAAGCAAAAACCCAACCTCGAATTTTAAAATGGCCTCTTGGTAAGGAACAAATCATCCCCGCACTTTTGTAAAAAGTGCGTTTTCGTTCAGACACTATATAAATGCTGATAACCACACGGAAACAAGACTTCACCCGCATTACGTAAATTTTGTCATAAAGAATCACAGCACGAAACGCATCCTCCCTCTCCGTTATTTTCTACAAACAAATCGCCCCTATCGGGGCTACCTTGTTGCCTTCTATTGGTTTTTTCAAAAAACTAAACAGTTATACAGCTTCTAACTGCAACCAAATTGTTTCCACTGCTTATGTTTTTGTAGCAACGTCTTATGTATTTATAAGTTCAATACTTATGATTACTACTGGGGATCCGACATGAAACAAATTGTTTGCAGTTAGATTTTTAAAAATAATTACAAAAAAGTTTTTACTTTGTGTAACTCGTTAAACAGAAAACGTTTGGAGCAATCCAAGTGCTTTTTTGTTTTTATAGGCACAGGTGTTGCATTACTAAAGAGCGTCTTTGAGAAAAAAGACGAGATAAAGGTAGCATGATAAATGACAGTTTGTTTTTGATTAAACAGAGATTCCGGGCGTTACATGATAACAAAACGAATATTAATTATTGATGACGAAGAAGGATACCGAAAGGTGTTGTCAAATTCGTTAACCGATCTGGGATATGAAACGAAGGCGGTGAAAAATGGTTTCGAGGCGCTGGAGGAGATGAAACGGCAAAGGTACTCAATAATATTGCTGGATGTAAAAATGCCCGGTATGGACGGAATTGAACTGTTAGACCGGATTAAAGGAACTCGATTTCCTTCTCATATTGTGATTATCACCGCCTATACCTACGAAGATGTGGCAAAAGAGGCGATCAGAAAAGGGGCAAAAAAAGTAATCATCAAACCGTTTAGTATAGACGACATTACATCGTGCCTTAATGAACTTTGCGCTGGGTCGCAGGGTCAGGGCGCGCAAAGAAAGCAGATAAACAAATTAAATTAAGTCTTCGATGGCCTTTTGCCTTCTCACGTAGGGACACGGGGCACCGTGTCCCTACAACAACATTGAGTTTCCTATACATATACATAATTTTAGAACAGTTTTTCAAACTTTAGAAAATCAAATACGAAAGAGGTATCTATGACCAGGATTTTTAAGGAAAGCATATTTATTGTTATTATTGCATTTGTATTTTTTGGATTGTTTCCCCTTACCCTGTTTAAATTGCTCGCCTTTCCAAAGGCAAGCGCAGAACTAAAACAGGACGTCAAAAGAAATTTGGAGGGCGTCGTACGCAAACAAAAGGATATCCTTACCCTGTTGTGGGAAGAAAGAAAGTCGCACGCCCGCACCATTTCCGACGCCATTCAAAGCTCATTGTATATTTATGGCAGTGATGATTTCACCCATCTTATCAATGGAGAAAAAGAACATGAATACCTTAGACTAAAAACACAGTTAGAATGCGTTAAGGCTGATTATGGCTATAAAGGGATACTTATTTGCGACGGCGCAGGCATCATTCAAACGGCAACGGAAAGCGAAAAATCACTGGTCGGCACAAATATCATGAAGGAGGAAGCGTTTCGAACCATTCAGGAGACGCTTTACGATGGTAAAACATACATGTCCGACGTAATTCATTTTTCTTTACCGGAAAATACGCAAAAGGGAAACGAGGGCAATTTGCCTTCTCTGTTTATGTCCTATCCCATCAAAGGCAAAAATCATGACGTCACCGGCGCGGTGCTGCTGTGGATGGATAGCTCCATGCTCAACGCAGGTATGAAAAACGTTGCCTTGGGGATAACGGGAGAAACGTATCTGGTGAACAAAGAAGGTGTGATGCTTACAAAATCAAGGTTTTCCGATCACATAAAACACACGTACAACACCTGTAGAACTTGCCACATGGTTGTGGACCCGGATACGCTGATGATGACGAAGGGGGTTAAAGAATGTATTGCCAGGAAGGTGAGTGGCTGTGACGTGGATGGCTATCGGGATTACGAAGGAATCACGGTCGTCGGCGCATGGAGTTGGCTTGAAAACTTAAATATGGGATTAATCGTGGAATTAGACGCTGATGAAGCGTTCGGTGCCATTAACAATATTAATTCACTGGTAAAATCACTCATGCTCGTGGTTATTATACCCGCATTCGTGCTGGCAATCCTGATACACAAGAAACTGCGCACAGGGTATCTGCTAAAAGGACTGACGTTGCCTAAGAAAGCGTTACTTGGCGTATCCTGCATCATCATTTTTGGATTCGTGATAGCGATTTTAGATGGTTATCAATTACGGAAAGAACTCGGGTACGTCCGCGAGCAAAGATACAAGATCAATAATCCTCTCAACGTACTCGGTTCAATGGTCACCCAACGGGATGAAGATTTTATCAAGGATAAGGTTCACAAATTAAGACAGGAGTATCACATTTTAAAATCTGAGAATACCTTTCACAAGGAGATTAAAGAGAGTGAACGAGTAAAAAGAAACGAAGAACAACCTTTAGAAAAAACGGTAGCAACATGGGAATTAAAACCTTAATAGCCTTATTAAATAGAGGAGAGACGTTATGATAAGCACACTGTTATCACCAAAAAATGAGTCCAGAGAGTTTGCACAGGTAAAAGAAGCAAAAGGCTGGTATGAATATGAACCTTCTTACGATGGCGTTATAATCCATATTGATACGGCCGGCGCAGAACTTTTAGGATATACCTCGCCCGATGATGTAATTGGGAAGAAGGTTAATGAATTATACGCCCATCCCTTTGATCACGAAAAAACGCTATCCATGCTCTTCAGGGATGGACGGGTGCATGGATTTTACACCCTGATGAAGTCAAGGAAGGGTAAATTGTTTTTCTTAAAGCAAACAAGCGTATTGGAAACGGAAGGGCTCTACAAATGTCCTCTGAAGATTAAAAGTGAGTTTGAGATTGTTCCATCTACGCTGTCTTTATAGTATAGTTTTATCAGATAAAAACATTCTTTTACATTTCACATTCACACGTAGGGACACGGCGCGCCGTGTCCCTACTTTGAAATTCCTATACGGTTAAATATAAAACTCCGCTGGAGTTTTCTGTCAATTGTTTAGCTTTGTTCTATAAATATTTTGCTCCTATGGAGCAAGTATTGTTGCAATATTACGATTTAGGAACGGTATTCTGAGAAAGCATAGGCATTTACCGTTGGCCAATTAAAATCACGAATCCCATAGGGATTTAATATTTATAGTAGTAGCCTTCAATTCCACAGAGAAACTCCGTAGGAGTTTAATATATTTGCTTTTTTATGGAGAGCGAAGAGACTCTTTTGCTCTACAACCCGCATAAATAAAATGAAATTTCTGAGGAGATTATTTTATGACTGAATCAATACAAACACCCAACGGGAATACAAGGGTGCTGATACTTGCAACATTGGCGTTTGCCGTGTGCTTTGCCGGCTGGGCGCTGTTTTCCCCCCTGGCGGTATACCTGAGGGCAGAATTCAAGCTGTCTTCATCGTCTGTTGGATTGTTACTTGCAACACCCGTGCTGCTCGGTTCCATTGTCAGGGTGCCTATAGGTGTGTTGACGGACAAATTCGGCGGCAGGCGGGTTTTTAGCATCCTGCTCTTATTTGGCTTTTTCCCTATGTTCATCGCGAGTTTTGCGCACAGTTACGGCTTTTTGTTAATCTGCGGATTTTTCTTTGGTTTGGTAGGCACGTCGTTTGCCATTGGAATTCCCCAGGTTTCTCAATGGTATCCGAAAGAAAAGCAGGGTTTGGCGCTGGGAATTTATGGAGTAGGAAACATTGGTTCCGCCCTTGCCACTTTCGGGGCGCCCATCCTTGTAGAATCTATCGGGTGGCACAAGGTATTTATGGTTTACTCCATACCGCTGCTTTTCATGGCAGTTATCTACTGGTTTTTTTCTGCTGATGCGCCGAAGCCTGCCAATGCAAAGACGCCAACCTTCAGTGATAAACTTAAGGTATATAAATCCTCTAACCTGATTTGGGTATTTTCCCTGTTCTACTTTATGACCTTTGGATTCTTTGTATGCTTTTCTCTTTGGCTACCCTCTTATCTCAAGGACTTTTACCAGATTACACCCATAAAAGCCGGTAGTTTTACAGCAATATTTGTATTTGTCACTACGTTTGCACGCATCCTGGGTGGTTACCTGAGTGACCGTTTTTCGGGACGACGGATACTGGCAATCCTCTCCATAGTAATACTGAGTATTTTGGTGTTTCTGAATTTTAACGTAAATTTGCCCGTTTCCCTCACCGTCTTCTATACCATGGGGGTCTGCTTGGGTATCGGTAACGGCGTTATCTTTAAGCTTGTGGCAGAATATTTTCCTAAAGATACCGGCGCTGTAGGGGGGATGGTGGGGGCGGCCGGCGGTCTCGGAGGCTTCTTTCTGCCCATAGCGCTGGGCACGATCAGAGATTATACCAATAATTATTCTTTGGGATTTATCTTCGTGTCATTGGTCTGTCTTATGTGCCTTTCTTTTATGGAAGAAAAAACCATAACAAAAATGCACAGAAGGGCTGCGAATGCATGAACATATTAAAGATCGGAACTTTTTCGTTCAATATTCGTTGGTTTAATGTCGTAACAGCTTTGGCAATGATAGCGTTAGTTTGCCAACTTTATGGCTATACCAAAACGTCTCAACATCTTTTTATAGCCGGTCTGGCTATATTTCTATCGACCACCGTTTTTATGGTTATGAGGATAATAGTATTCTGTAAAAACACCCTGAACGAATTACTTAACCCTGAAAATACCCTGTATTTCCACACCATTGTTGGAACCGTTAACCTTGTTGGCGTTTGTCTATCCAGGATATTTCATTGGTACACGACCGCCAATATCCTCTGGTATGTAGGTATAGGTCTTTGGGTGGGAATTTCTTTGGCCACATTTACCATCCTCTTCCTGTGCCAAAAACCTGAAAACCGGAAGATTGAGGACGTTTTACATGGGGGATGGTTCTTTGCCACGCTGAGCACACAGTCTACGGTTTTCCTCGGCACCATCATTATGGAACATGCCGCAGGACATACACTCATTATTCAACTATTGTCCTTTGCCTTATGGTCTATCGGCGCATGGTTATACCTTATACTATCGTCAATAATTTTCCTGAGATTGTTTTTTTGTAAATTCTCTGACATTACAACAATTTCCCCTTACTGGATGAATATTGGCGCGGCAGGCGCAACGGCGCTTGCAGGGGTAGCATTATATCAACATATCCAAATAACCGGTGGCCCTTTTTTAGACCTTCTTCCCTTTTTAAAAGGGATGTCCCTCCTCTTTTGGTCTATTGGGTTATGGTGGTTGCCGTTCCTGTTAATCTTAGCTGTTGTGAAACAGGAATTTCGCGCCGAGGGACTCGTGTTTACCGTAGGGTACTGGGAAATAGTCCTTACTCTTGGTTTATACGCAACCGGTACCAGCCAATTGTCCCATTTATTTGAAGGACAATATCTCCCCCTGATGTCACAATGCTTTTCCCTTTCCAGTATCATTCTGGGGTGTTTTTTATCTCTGTTCACCGTAGTTCATTTAGTACGCTCCTCGATATGGGTGCCCGTTAATGAGTTAACGATAAATGATGTAGTTCCCTATAGTTTTAAACTGCGCGGAAGGATATTTATTGTGAAGGAAGTGGTAAATGAATGGTTTGACCAGAATGTTATGGGTGTATCGCAGAAGTGCTACAGGGTTATTACCCGCGAAAATCTAACCGGTTTAATTTCCTATAATACGAAGTCGAAAAAATGGTACTTTGATGCCGGTTAGGGCGCTATTCCTGATTTGTGTTCAGATTGACATTCGGTTCAATAATCACGCGTAGACCACCAACATTCGGCTTGTCACCCACTTTATGACCATTTGTAATACGCTTCGGAGGCTTTTTTCCCTGCCTGTCCTTTTAGTAACAATTCACCGCGGCCATCATGCCGCACCTGCGGTACCCAGAAACGATGAAAATTCATAAGCATTTGTATAATCAGCACTTAATTTTGAATTTTCGAGCCACTTGCCATAACGTTACCCCAAAACCATGAAAGGGATATCCGATATGGCGTGTGGTCGGTGGTGGCGTTTTCAAGCCCCTTTTTTCATTGACAAATCCTTGCTTAAGAAATATAATGTCGTTAATTAATGTTGCAAATACAGTAGTGTAGCAAACTTACGAATTAATGCTTTTGATGAATGATTGGAATAACCTGCCCTGATGAAGATAACCTCCCTGGATTTGAAGCGGCAATATGAAAGTATCCGTGAAGAAATTAATAAGGCTGTTTTGGAGATAATTTCCAGCCAGTTATACATACTCGGTCCTTTTGTTGAAGCATTTGAGCGTAGCATGGCGCAATTTTGCCGTGTGAAGCACGCTATCGGCGTATCATCCGGTACGGATGCGATTCTTATTGCTTTGATGGCCTGCGGTGTCAAAAGGGGTGACGAGGTTATTACCACGCCATTCACTTTTTTTGCAACGGGAAGTTCGATTGCCAGGCTGGAGGCCGTCCCTGTCTTTGTTGATATCGATCCCTCCACATATAATATCGACGTAAATAAGATTGCGGGTGCGGTAAGTAAAAAAACAAAGGTAATTTTGCCTGTACATCTTTACGGTCAATGCGCTGATATGGATGCCATACTTCAGGTTGCGCGTGAACACCAGTTAATGGTCGTTGAAGATGCGGCGCAGGCAATCGGGGCGGTTTATAAGGGGGGGCTGGCGGGGACGCTTGGAGACCTGGGCTGTTTTTCGTTTTACCCCACAAAAAATCTGGGGGGTTATGGTGATGGCGGCCTGGTAGCGTCCAATAACGACTCTTTGGCCGAACTGGTCAGCATCCTGAGGGTGCATGGTTCAAAGCAAAGGTATTATCACTCCCACATAGGCATTAATGGAAGGTTAGATGCCCTTCAAGCCGCTATTCTATCCGTGAAGTTGAAGTATCTGGACGAATGGTCTGAAAAACGCAGGCTGGTCGCGTCATATTACAGCGCCCATTTGGAAGGGCTGCCCATTCGGTTGCCGGTCATAGCGCCTTATAATACCCATATATTCCACCAATACGTGATTGCCGTTTCAAAGAGAGACGTCCTGCGGAGCTACCTCGGACAACAGGGTATAGAATCTGCTATTTATTATCCGGTTCCTCTTCATTTACAACAATGCTTTGAGTATTTGGGGTATAAGAGGGGGGATTTCCCCGAGTCGGAAAGGGCTGCAAACGAGGTGTTGGCGTTGCCGATTTTCCCTGAAATTACTCAAGAGGAACAGGATTTTGTGATTGGCCACATAAAAAAATTTTTTAAGCTGGCACACTAGATAATAGTTCCCCGCCGCCCAAATAACTCAAACCGGATGAGCCGGAAGAGGTAAATTACCCGTGACGGACTCAAGACATTTCGGATTATTTCCTATGCGAATAACACGCGTTTTAACCATTTTGATGGTGTTGTTTATCCTTGCAGGTGCTGCTTATGCGGATAGGCTGCTGTCGGAAAAAAATATTGCGCAGCGTCCTTTTTCCCTGTCAGCCAATACCATTAGCACTTGGGAAAAGGACGGGATTCGGGTATTTGTAGCCAGTGACGACGCAAAGATAATGCAAGGCACATTTCAGATTGTTGCCGATACCATCGTTTGCTGGTTCCACGAGGAAGAGGCCTTGCAGCACACCGAGGCAATGGTAGAAATGTATTGCGAAGGCAATATAACCATCTTCCAGGATACGAACTATGAAAAATATGCCCAGATATATTTAAGGTCTGAAACGATGACCGGCGTAGTTATTAACTGCCCGACACAACCGATAGAGACCCTTGAAACAGCAAAGGATTTTGATGTCCTCCTACGCGGCGAAGCGATTCGCTCCATGGGGAAAGAGGAGTATCTGTCCATCGTAATGTCACCGCAGGCCTTCAAGGCCGGGGTACCTTCAAAAGGAGAATTAATTGACGTTGTCGCAGACAACATTGATTCGTGGAAAGAAGGAAACAGGCGTATTGTGGTGGCCCTCGGAAATGTGAAAATCAAGAAGGCGGATTTGTCCGTTGATGCCGACAGCGTTATTTTATACTTCGATGAAAAAGAATCGGGCGGGCAGAAGAAATCCGAATTGCTCCTGAGCGAGGTTTACGCAGAAGGAAACGTATCGATGCGCCACAAGAAGGACGTTCAGGTAGCAGACAAGATATTTGAGAACCTGGCGGAAGACAAAGGTATTTACATCAATACCCAGATGAAAACCGTTATAGAGCCCTCTAAACCGCAATCAGCCCCCACGGGTGATGGAACATCACGGAAAAAACAAAAGCAAGAAGCCCCCGGCGCCGAAGCGATACCCGTTTACATTACCGGTGAAGAGATAAGGCACACGGGCAAGGGGCAGTACGAGAGCAAAAACGGCACCTTAAGCACCTGCGGGTATGGACATCCGCACTATCATTTTGAAGGGAAAAAAGTCAGATTGATACAAAGGGAAGATCATAACGTTTTCTCTTCATCTCATAATTCATTTTACATCGACAAATATCCCGTGGCGTATTTCCCATTTATATCCCTTGACGTTCAGAAGAAGGAAAGCCTCTTAAAATATTGGGAGTTGGGAGGTTCCTCAAGGCTGGGTTCGTTTGTCAAGACTGACTGGGACATCTTCGTTGCTACCGGCGGGAAACAAAAGGAATGGAGCGATCTCACGTTAAAGCTTGACTATATGACTGAAAGGGGCGCGGGGGTTGGTTTTGACTTTGGATATCATGATAAAGAAAGCAAGACCTTTGGTTATATTGACACCTATTACCTCAATGATCGAGGCGACTATGATATAAATCAAATTCCCATTGAAGATGAAAATCGCGGCAAAGTTCTTTGGAGGCACAGGCAGGAATTGCCGAACGACTGGCGTTTGGATGCGGAATACTCTTATTTGAGTGACCCAAGATTTCTCAGGGAATTTTTTGAAGATGAATTTAAAACCGAAAAGGATCGGGAAACGGTATTGTACGCGCGAAAAGCGCACGAAACTTCCGCTATAACGTTCTCGGCAAACGAGCAGATGAACGGTTTTGATACAACGATTGACTCTTTGCGGGAAAAAAAATACGCGGAACGTCTCCCCGAGGCTTCGTATCGGATTATTGGAGAGCCGATCCTGGACAATAGGTTGATATTCACCTCAGAATCTTACATAACCTATCTTAACGGTATTCTTGAACAAACACCTCAAGCAGTGAAACCCCAACCCGTCACGAGAATCGATAGTGTAGGTCGCGTTGGAATGCCGTTTAAACCGTGGGTCTTTAACATCAATCCGTTTGTGGAGGGCAGGGTAACGGGATATAGCGAGAGCATAGACACCTCCGGGTCTGTGGACGAGGCAAATGGCCCTCCCACGGGGCGCTTTATCGGCACCATGGGGTTAGACCGGAGTTCGACGCACTGGAGAAACTACAGTGTGTATAATGATTTTCTGAAGATAAATCGCCTGCGGCATGTATTCGTGCCGGAATTGCGTTACCTCTATAGCCCGGTAGCTACCAAAGACCCCAACGCTTTGTACCAGTACGATGCAATCGACGCCTTGGATTCATCGCAAGTCGTTGTTGTGGGGGTAAAAAATAAACTGCAGACAAAACGGGGCGAGCCCGGATATGAGAAATCGGTGGATTTTATGGAATTCAATATAGATTACTATGCCTTTCCCGGCAATGCAGGAATTTATAACGACGGCATCAACGGTATTCTTGTGAGGGAAGATGATTTCCTGAATCTCGATTTCAAAAGTCAACTTACCGACGTAGTTTCTTTCATTTCAGAACGGAATGAGTTCAATGTGGAAAAGTTTCAATGGGACGTCTTTAATGCCGGCTTTTCGATTTATAACCCGCCCGATTGGGAATATTTTGTCGGTCATAGATACATAGTTGACAGCAGCTCCAGCCTTATTTTGGGTGCGAATTATAACATCAGTGAAAAGTGGAGCGTGCTGGCAAGTGAGAACTTTATTTTGAAGTCAGAAACGACGTTTAATGATCAGAGGATTGAACATGAGTCGGGAAACTTTGGAACAAATGTTGTATTATCCCATTATTTCCACGATTGGGTTGGTAACATTATACTCAAACTGGACCCGGTCAGAAACGATAATAGCTACATGTTTGATATCGTGCCGAAGGGATCGCCCAGGTCATACAGGCGTTTTTGGTTTTAAGGCTTAATTAAACGTATAGGAAATTTAAGCGTACGTGTAGTGGCAAGGCGCGCCTTGCCGCTACACTGCTAAAAATTGCCGAAAAGGGGTCTAATTTAAAATCTGTGGTTCCAAATGTTTTTAAACAGTCCGAGGTCTCGCCTCGCCAGAGGTTAAGATGATGAGAAGAGCGGTTTATCCGGGGACGTTTGATCCTGTTACCAACGGCCATCTTGACGTAATCAAAAGGGGTAGTATCATTTTTGACGGACTAATCGTTTCCGTGGGGTGCAATCCTTCGAAGGCGTCCCTGTTTTCAGTTGAGGAACGCATGGAAATGATTCGTGAGAACATCAAAGATTTAAAGAACGTTACGGTAGACTGTTTCAGCGGCATGTTGGTTGATTATCTCAAGAAACAAAAAACAAATATTATATTGCGCGGGATTCGCACCATATCTGATTTTGAAAGTGAATTTCAGAGGGCGCTTACCAACAGGGCGCTTAATAAGCAGGTAGAGACCGTGTTTGTTATGACCAGTGAACAGTTTGCGTTTTTAAATTCCACACTTATTAAGGAGGTTGTTAGCCTGGGAGGACAGGTTAGCCAATTTGTGCCTTCCAACGTTGAAAGGCAATTGATGAAGAAATGTAAGCACATTTATGAAAAGAACGGCTCATGAAAATCGGTGTTTTTGTTATCGGCGACATTGTTGGAAAACCAGGTCGTCTCATTCTAAAAGATAAGCTAAAGCCGTTTATGCTGAAGGAAGAGATACAGTTTTGTATCGCAAACGGAGAAAATGCGGCGGGAGGTGCCGGCATTACAGGGGAAATAGCGGACGAGTTGTTTTCTTATGGGATAGATGTTATAACGACGGGTGATCACGTCTGGGATAAAAAGGAAATAATACCGGTATTACAAAAGAACAAGGGCATCCTTCGGCCTGCTAACTACTCACCCTTATCGATAGGGAAAGGGTACGTGGTAAGGAATTCCAACGTAGGAGCCCCGATCGGCGTAATTAATCTGTTAGGGCGGGTGTTTATGAAGCCGATAGATTGCCCTTTCAGGGCTGCGGATGAAATTCTAAAGGTCTTGACGCCTGAAACGAACGTGATCTTTGTGGATATGCACGCGGAAGCTACCTCTGAAAAAATGGCGCTGGGGCGCTACCTGGATGGCAGGGTAAGCGCCATCTTTGGCACCCATACGCACGTGCCCACCGCCGATGAAAAGATATTGCCAAACGGGACTGCCTTTATCAGTGATTTGGGAATGACGGGTCCGCACGACTCCATTCTCGGAAGAAAGGTTGAGTGCGTGCTGAAGGCCATTTTAACGCAAATGCCGACAAAGTTCGACATTGCGGAAAAGGACATCAGAATAAACGGCGCTAAGATTGTGGTAGACACGAAAACGGGAAGGGCTGAAAGCATAAAAAGAGTCGAAATCAGGGAAGGTGATTAGGTGGGTTTCGCCAAAACGTTGCCGTTATTGCTTGATACGGAAAAAAGTTTCTCAAAAGTTTTGACAATAACGGAGCTTACCAGGAGGATACGAGGCTCTATTGAGCAGGAATTTTTCAATATATGGGTTGTGGGAGAAGTATCCAATTTTAAGAGGGCCGCGTCCGGTCACGTGTACCTGACCCTGAAAGACTCCGGCGCGCAACTCCAGGCGGTTATCTTCAAATCCCTCGCAAACCGCTTAAAATTTGAAGTAAAGGACGGCATGCAGATTGTGGCGTTCGGTTCCATTACGGTGTACGATGCCCGCGGCCAATACCAGATCATCGTTGAGAACGTGGAACCCAAAGGTGTCGGGGCGCTGCAGTTGGCCTTTTTGCAGTTAAAGGAACGGCTGGAAAAGGAAGGGTTGTTTGACCCCGGACATAAAAAACCACTCCCCCTGCTTCCGAAAACCATCGCTATCGTAACATCCCCAACAGGCGCGGCAATCAGGGATATTTTGAACGTTATCAACAGGCGGTTTGCCAGGGTAAAGATACTTATTTACCCGGTAAAAGTGCAGGGAGAAGGGGCGGCGCTGGAAATAGCACAGGCTATCAACGATTTGAACACCATGACCGATATCGATGTGATGATTGTTGGAAGAGGGGGTGGCAGCCTGGAGGATTTGTGGGCATTCAACGAGGAAGTGGTTGCGCGCAGCATTTACGCCTCAAAAATTCCCGTTATCTCCGCAGTCGGCCACGAAATTAACGTGACTATTTCCGACCTGGTGGCCGATAAAAGGGCGCTTACCCCAACCGAGGCCGGCGAACTGGTGGTTCCGCACTACGACCAGTTAAAGGACGTCTTGAAGAAAATTAAGGCTAGACTTCTCCAAGTGTTATGTAATAAAATATTACTTATCAGGAGCCGGTTGCAGGGAATCAAGAGCAGGCTTTCGCTAAAAAGGCAAATCGACAATATACTCCGGTTACAACAGCGGCTGGACGAAATCTCCCAAAGGCTGGTTTCGGTAAGCAGGCATACGATGGAAATGAAGCGTGAAAGGCTGTCCGGCCTTGTAAACCGGCTTGAAGGTGTAAGCCCTTTGAAGGTGCTTGGCAGGGGTTACTCTATCACCACCACGGTAAACGATGTACCGATTAAGTCGGGCGACGAGTTGGAATTAGGCGCAAAGGTAAAAACGAGGTTTTCAAGGGGCAGCATCATATCGTCGGTGGTTGAGATAGTGAAGTAGGAGGGGTGATTATGACAACAAAAACCATGAAAGAATCATTACGGTATTTGCAAAACGCAAAAGAAATCCTTGCACGCTCACCCATTGAAGATAATTATTATAAGGACGTCAAGCCGGTTCGTGAGGCGTTTGGCACTGCACATTTGGCCGTGCTGGAAGCTATTAACGAGGCATTATTAGAAAGAGGGGTAAGCAAAAAGGATTTGCCTAAATCCGTGGACGGATACAGGCTTGCATTGTAAAAATATTTTGCCGCGCATAACGGCAAGCTTACAAGAATATTTGAGAATCTCTACGATACCTTGCATATTGCCGGATATTACAGAGGCCTCATTCGTAGTGCCGTTCTGGTAAAAGACTCCCTTAAAACGGCAAGAGAATTTATAGATAAGTTTAAATAAATGGCCAAAATAAAATTTGAAGAGGCGTTAAAAGACCTGGAAGAGGTTGTAGACAGGCTTGAGCTGGGAAATTTGTCGTTGAAAGACACCCTGGCCGAATACGAGAACGGCATAAAACTGTACAAGCAGTGTACAGCCCTTCTGGAAGACGCGGAAAAAAAGATTCAAATCCTGATGAAGGATGAAAACGGGGAACTGTGTGCCAAAGATTTCGAGCTTAAACCCACCCATGCTG
>CAYJPZ010000105.1:0-13931 GCA_964372185.1 uncultured candidatus Brocadiaceae bacterium | reverse complement strand
TTTTTCCGGCTGGGGTCCCGCCTGTTGTTTTTTAATTGCTGGGGGTAGGCGTGCGCTACAAATGCTGTCGTCGTGAGAAGCAACCTGTTTGTAACGTCTATCCCTTAATAACACACAGCGGTTTAAGCTGAACGACTTTCTTGCTGATGCCCGCGTGTTCTACTACGTCAACCACCTCCGTCACGTCTTTATATGCCTCCGGCGCCTCTTCGCCAATGGTAGACCGGCTATCGGCGCGAACGAGGATACCTTTCTCCTTCAGTTCGTTAGCGATGTTTCTGCCCTTGGTCGCACGTATTGCCTGCCCCCTGCTCATAGTCCTTCCCGCCCCGTGACAGGTGCTGCCGAAGGTGTCGAGATATGCCTTTTCCGTGCCTACCAGCACGTATGAACATCGCCCCATATCACCCGGAATTAAAACGGGCTGGCCGACCGCCCTGTACGCATCCGGCGTGCCGGCATGTCCCGGTGGAAATGCGCGGGTGGCCCCCTTGCGGTGCACACAAAGCTGTTTCTTCTGTCCGTCTACGATGTGTTCCTCAAACTTGGCAATGTTGTGGCATACATCGTAAACCAGAGAAATGCGCGATTCCTTCGGACTCACGTGCAGCGCCTGCTCAAATGACTCTCTCACCCAGTGCGTTATCATTTGCCGGTTGGTAAAGGCATAATTAGCCGCACAAGCCATTGCCGCAAGGTAATCGCGCCCTTCCTGAGACTTAATGGGCGCGCAGCAGAGCTGCCGGTCGGGCAGTTCTATCCGGTATTTACTGGCTGCCTCAATCATAACCCGAATAAAATCATCGCAAACCTGATATCCCAGCCCCCTCGACCCCGTGTGAACCACGATGGTAATGGCATCCTTTTCAAGCCCCAGTACGCGGGCAATCCTTTCGTCATACACCTCGGAAACGTAGCCTACCTCGACGAAGTGGTTCCCCGAACCGAGCGTGCCTAATTGCGCGCGTCCCCGGTCGAGGGCGCGGGTGGAAACCTGTTCCGGATCTGCGCCCGGAATGCATCCCCGCTCTTCAATATGGTCAAGGTCTTCCTTTGTGCCGAAACCCTGCGACACCGCCCACACCGCCCCGTTCCTGAGGACGTTTTTCTCATCTTGGTGTGAAAGCTTTAAATCCTTGCGGTGCGACCCTACGCCGGATGGGATGTTGGCAAAGAGCGTATTTACTAAGGATTCCATCTTGCCTGCCAGCTCCACACGCTGCAAGCCCGTCCTCAGCAACCGCACCCCGCAGTTGATGTCGTACCCCACGCCACCAGGGGAAACCACCCCTTCATCCATGTCAAACGCGGCAACGCCCCCGATGGGAAATCCATATCCCCAATGGATGTCGGGCATCGCCAGCGAGTGGCTCACGATACCGGGAAGATAGGAGACGTTAATCACCTGCTGGAGGCTCTCGTCCTTCTGGATTTCCGTCATCATACGCTCATCGGCGTAAATAATGCCGTCCACCCGCATCTTACCCTCGCGGGGGATGCGCCAACGGTAGTCATCTATCTTCTGAATATTATATTTCTCATCAGCCATAAAGTACCCCTTAAAATGATAATCCGGACGAAAAGAGTTACGTCAAATGCTCAATTATCCTTCGACAGCAGACATTTCGCAGGCCAACCGTTCCTGGTTGACACTATGATTTTACCTTATTCATACGGAATAAGAAAAAGGAATTTTGAAGCAGGAGGATACCATGTATATTTCAAAGCGTTCCAAGAATCAATCCCAGGTGAATATTCACAATACCGGAACAACATACTATCCCATTATATTATGGACATCCATCACACATCCTTAAAATTCCATTGAAACCTTGAAGAGATTTACCATACAATATGACGTCATAAACCTTACTTTACCCTTTCGGCTTATACTGGTTTGGTTAATACGTTGAATAAACACCGTAATCTATTTTATTTGGCTGCTGAAAATCTCGTGCGGCATAGGACGAAGACCACCGTTGTCTGCCTGTGCATCATCGCCATCCTCACCCCTTTTCTCGCCGCCATTGCCGTCTCGGAAGGCATTCGAAGGCAATCAATGGCCTCCGTCGCGGCCGGCGGCGACCTTTACCTGACCTTTGACGAATTCGGCAGAAACACCTCCATACCGCTGAAATATCTTGATGAAGTCAAAAAGATTTACGGCGTTACAAAGGTCATCCCGCGCATCATCGGGCGCGGATACGTGCAAAACAAGCTGGCCGTCATTGTGGGCATCGACAAAGAAAACCTCCCCGGTTCCGTTTCGTGCGTGTCCGGCAGGATATTTGAACGTCCCGGCGAGGTGGTTGTGGGGGTTGACCTGGCAAGACACTTCAGGCTACAGCCCGGCGACCAGTTTAGCATGAGGTGCCAACAACGAAAATTATGTAACGTGGTTGGCCTTTTTTCCGCCGACTCCGGTATCTGGAGTTCTTCGCTGATATTCATGTCTTTTAAAGACGCGGCGGAATTGTTTGGCAGGCAGGGCGTTGCCACCGACTTTCAAATATACAGCCTGCCCGGACATAATTCGGAGATCGCCGCAGACCTCTACAGCATATTTCAGAACGAACCCTACCGGGTGCAGGACAAACTCATGGTTGAGTTGTATTTTAAAAAAGGATTCATGCTCAAGGAAGGTATCTTCAGCGCCTTGTATATCGTCGCATTTGCCCTGGGCATCCCCGCTATCCTGGTGGCTTCCGGCTTTGGGCTTTCCGAGCGGAAAAGGGAGATCGGTATTATGAAGGCCACAGGGTGGCACACCCTTGAGGTTCTGGAATTGATTTCCTTTGAGCAACTCCTTATCAGCGTATTAGGCGCGACCATCGCCCTGCTGCTGTCCATTGCCTGGATCAAATACTTCAACGGCGTGTGTATTGCACAATTCTTTATAGCCGAGGCAGGCATGTTGCCTGCGTTTACGCTGCCTTCGCAATTTCTCCCATTGCCGTTTTTCCTCAGCTTCTTCTTCTCCCTTCTTCTGACGATGGTGGGAAGCATCTATTCTTCGTGGAGGGCGTCAACCGAGCCGCCGGTTGCGTCAATGAAACTATGATTAAAACGGAAGGCCTTTGCAAATGGTACCGCGGCCACTCAAGCCACAAGGTAAGCGCCGTCCAGGACGTTACCCTGTCCATCGTTAAAAACAGCTTTGTCGTATTTAAAGGACCGTCCGGCTCCGGGAAGACCACGCTGCTGAACATCCTCGGCACCCTCGACAGGCCATCGGCGGGCGAGGTGTTTATCAACGGCAGCAACGTCACCCGGTTTTCAGACATAGCGCTTTCAGGCCTCCGGCGTGAAAAGATCGGCTTTATCTTTCAGGACTTTTACCTCATCCCAAACCTCTCCAGTTGGGAAAACGTCTCTTACCCGCTCGTGCCGCTCGGCATATCTACCCGAAACCGTTACGAAAGGGCAAAGACCCTCCTGGAAAAGATGGGACTCGGCGACCGGCTTGCCCACACACCGGAAGAACTCAGCGGCGGACAGCAGCAGCGCGTAGCCATTGCGCGTGCGCTGGTGAACCGCCCAGAAATCATTATCGCCGACGAGCCGACGTCGAACGTTGACGAAGAAACCGGGGAACACATCCGGTCGTTACTCAAAGAACTGAAAGACAACGGCGCAACCATACTCGTAGCCACCCACGACGCCTCATTCGAAAAACTGGCGGACGTTGTTTATAAGATGAAAAACGGCAAGGTTGTGTAATTGTCGGTTTTTGATATTCACACGTAGGGTGGATTAAACGGAGCGTATCCACCAGATAATGACATTACCGCTGTAGGGGCGGTCTGGCATTCAAACAATACGATAGTACCGCAGAGACGCAAAGGACGCAAAGCAAAGGCGCGGAGGAAAACAATCCCGAAGGGATGACATGATTATAGCAAAACCCCTATCATACCTATCAAACCCCGAAGGGGTGAAATACCATGGCAATAACGAAATTGTGTCACCCCTTCGGGATTTGATAATAATCGTGTACCGATGTGCTATAATAATAACATCCCTTCGGGATTAAAAAAGCCATCAGAAAGGAGGTGGTTACATGGCTGGAATAAAAAAGCAGGTTATTCAAATGATACAGTCCCTACCTGACGACGTTACCGTTAAAGATGTTATGGCAGAATTATATTTCAAATTGCAGGTTGATGCAGGTTTGAAGGAACTGGATGAGGGTAAAGGAATACCTCACGAAGAGATTGAAAGACGGATGTCCAAATGGCTTACAAGATAAAATGGTCACCCCGGACTGCTTATAATTTTGAAGATATCTGCGACTACATTGGGAAAGATTCCGAATATTACGCCGCGCTATTTGCAAAGAAGATGAATGCGATTATTAAGGCCATCCCTCAATTCCCTAATGCTGGACGAATAGTCCCGGAATATGGTGATGAAAATATACGGGAGAAAATCTATGAAAATTACAGAATTGTCTATTGCCTCAAAGAAGATTTCATTGAAATTGTTGCCATTTACCACGGCGCAAAACTGTTAGATTGATATTTTTAGTAATAGAATATTGCATGGTTAACGATAAAAGGAATCGCAATGTCAATTCATGAATTGTTTTCAAAAAGGCAAAAACGCCTAAGAGGTGAATCCACTGATGTATACCAATATGAAGATATTCCTGGAAAGTTTCGGGTTCAGGTAGTCCATATTGTGGAAGATTCAATAGGTTGTGACGGTTCTGGAGATTTGGCTTCGCGTGTTTATAAAATGATTCATAAGGTACTCTGCCGCGAGTATGGCGTATTTACGTTAAAAAAACATGCACGCTCTGATTTCGAAGCCGTATATGACTACTTTCTTGCGTGTGAAGATTATGAGCAGTGTTTAGATATTATCGAGTGGAGCTTTGACGTAATTGATACATATGTCAGGGAAAACAACTATCAATTCGAACGTTACTCAACGGCTAAACAGAAGCCAGACGATGCCATCAACGAACTTAACGGCAGATTCAGGGAAGCGGGAATTGGATATCAGTTCGAATCAGGAGAAATTGTTCGAATTGACTCACAATATGTTCATGCCGAAGTTGTAAAACCTGTTCTGGCTTTACTGGGTAAGGAAAAACGGTATTCCGGTGCAAACTCAGAATTCCTAAAAGCGCACGAACACTATTGTCATAAAAGGTATAAAGAATGTTTAGTCGACTGCTTAAAGTCTTTTGAAAGCCTCATGAAGGCTATATGTGATAAGCATAAGTGGTCGTATAGTCAAGATGACACTGCAAAGAAACTCGTAAGTGTCTGTTTAGACAACAACCTCATACCAGCGTATTTACAGAACCAGTTTTCTTCCCTTAGAGCATTGCTGGAAAGCGGCGTTCCTACTATACGCAACAAAGAAGGGGGGCATGGCCAAGGGACATCTATAACCGATGTGCCTGAACATCTGGTGAGTTATGCACTGCATTTAACGGCAACCAATTTACTATTTCTAATGAATTGTGAATTGGTAGTAAAAAAGGGTTAACCAGGTGGATTAGGTTGAGTGAAGTGAAACCCAGCATTTTTTTTGAATGTTACGAACGGTTATCGTTGTGTTTCGTCTTGCTCAACTTACCCTACATTGCTAGTTCTGTTAGGAACAAAATATTGATAGAATATCTATAGAATCGAGTAAAACAAAAAGAAATGTTAACCTTAACCGAAAATATTACAACCGCAAAACAAAAGGACGATTTGGACGAAATTGAGCGTCTTGACCAGGATTTATACCACTACTTCAAGGACAAATTTTACTTGGATACCTCTTTATCCCGCGCTCTCGTGAGTTTTCAGGCCAATAAGAGCAGAGAGGTTTACCGGTGGTATAAATTCAAAGAGGCCTTTTCGGCATCACTGATCGAATATCTGTTGGAAAAGGACCAGATTGTTAGCGGTACAATCCTTGACCCGTTTGCCGGCAGTGGAACGGCATTGTTTGCGGCTATTGCAAAAGGGGTAAATGCCGATGGGATCGAATTGTTGCCTGTTGGCCAACAAATAATCAACACAAAGAAAATACTCACGTTAGAGTTTACGAAACATGATTATAGCGTCCTCAATCGTTGGCAGCTTGAACAACCCTGGAAAACATCCGGGTTGCGGGCGTCGTTAAACGAGTTACGCATTACAAAAGATGCGTACCCGGAACAAACGAAGGGCGCTATAGAGAGATACCTGGGCGCGTGTGATCAGGAAAATGAGCGCGTACGGGCAGTTTTGCAGTTCGCTTTGTTGTGTATATTGGAGTCGATAAGCTATACACGTAAAGACGGCCAGTATTTGCGGTGGGATTACCGGTCGGGAAGACGGCAAGGCGAAAAACCATTCGACAAAGGGGAGATTCCCGGTTTCGACGATGCTATATGCAACAAAATAAAGGACGTCCTGTTTGACTCACAAACCAAGGGAAAGCAGAAATCGCTTTTTCCCTCAGAGCGCGCGCGAGGTAAGATTAATCTCTATTGTGGCTCGTGTCTTGATATATTGCCAACAATCCCTGCGCGCGTATATGATGCAATTATTACGTCACCACCCTATTGTAACCGGTATGATTACACACGCACGTATGCGTTGGAACTTGCCTTAAACGGGATAGGCGAACAAGAGCTTGTGCGCCTCCGCCAGCAAATGCTCAGTTGTACCGTTGAAAATCGCACCAAAGACTTGTTGGCGATGAATCATGATTGGGCGGAGGCCATTGCTGCTGCGGATCAGCAAGTGGTATTGCAAGCTGTTTTAAAATATTTGGATGAACAAAAAGCGCAAGGCTTGTTGAATAACAATGGCATCCCCCGAATGGTTCGGGGTTATTTTTATGAGATGGCCTGCGTAATCGCTGAATGTTCAAGGGTGTTGAAACCAAATGCCCCGTTATTCATGGTGAATGATAACGTTAGGTTTGCAGGTGCAAGTATTTCTGTAGATATGATACTTTCCAGCATTGCTGAAAAGTTGGGGTTTCGCGTAGAAAATATACTAGTGTTACCAAATGGTAAAGGAAACAGCAGTCAGCAAATGGGCAAACACGGACGTGAAATGCTTAGAAAATGTGTTTATATTTGGAGAAGAACCGGATGAGTAAGCCGAACCTTCCGCACTTAAAGTCAAGCAAAGACCTTGAAACCACGTATGAAGCAGTTCGCGCCGGTTTCGTCGCACTGGCATTAGAAAAAAACAGGCAGGCTACGCCATATATTCAAGAAGCGAGGGCGTTAAAGGTTGCGGCTTCAACCGCTAAAACACCATCTGATTTGCTTGAAATTCCAGATATACAATCAGCTCTATTAACTGCGTCAGGCGTATCAGACAAGGCAAACAACCATCTACTGCCGAAAGATAAGAAAGAAGCAATAAAAGGACTCATCGAGAACTTTCTTGAGCCTGCAGGGAGGAATTTTGTCGAAGAATTGGTTTTCAGATTTTTGTTAATACGCGGAGACTCCCTGGGTGGATCAATGAGAAACATCGGCGGTTTCCTGGCTCAGAGGAAGTTAACACGCTCGATTGTTTCTACGCTTAGGATTGCCGGAAAATCATTCGAGATGCTTCATGCTAAAACAAACACATGGATACAAATGCCGGAAGACGATGTGGAAATTGAGATGTTCGTTAAGGGGGTCAGTTGGGAAAAGGAAGACCAGCATCGTACGGCGCTTTTTAATTTTATCGTACCAATTGTCGGCAACAACGTGGATTTGTGTTTGTTCAATAGAGAGAAAAAGGATTTAACCAATAAGAAAATTGTCAAGGAGGTACTTAATACTCCCGCTTCGTATATGGCACTTGGCGAACTCAAAGGTGGAATTGACCCTGCTGGCGCTGATGAACACTGGAAAACCGGAAGAACAGCGCTCAATCGTATTCAAGAATCATTTAAGAAAATGGGACACACACCGCATCTTTTCTTCATCGGAGCGGCAATTGAAACGAAAATGGCGGTTGAAATATGGAATCTGCTGAAGAAAGGCACGCTTTCAAATGCGGTAAACCTAACAGATGATGACCAGGTAGCATCTTTATCCCGTTGGTTGTGTAATCTGTAGATACATGAAATTCTAAATATATCTAATAGATTAAAGCTGTTTATTACGGTGAATGAATTTATCGAAGACAAAACGATACGCACGGAACAAAAACCCGGAAGAAATACCCCTTGCCCCTGTGGTAGCGGGAAAAAATATAAGAACTGCTGCGGGCGTTCATAAACCTGATTTTTTCCCTTGCGTTTACAGAAGAAAAACCTCGTCGCCCCACATCAGGCCCGAAGGGATGAAAGGATATAGCCAGGGGTGAAGCCCCTGGTAAATGTGATAAGATAACAAGCCCTGAAGGGGCGACAGAAAAGGACGTCTGTCATGGCTGGGACACGTATCTTTCCCGGTGTTCAAACAAAACGGCGTCACCGCAAAGTCGCAAAGGACGCAAAGAAAAGGAAAGGAAAAGTCATAATTTGGTGGGTACGCTTCGCTTAATCCACCCTACGAATGGCTGCGAATGGCCTGAATCATAGCGTTTCGAAATATATTATGAAAAAACACCCGGTTGTATTATCACCCAATGCCCGACTGGTACTGGAAAAAAGGTATTTAAGGAAGGATGACTTTGGGCGTCCCCTTGAATCTCCGGAAGATATGTTCCGGCGTGTGGCCGTGAATATTGCCCGGGCAGACCTCCTGTATAACCAAAATGCCGACGTGGCTGCCCTTGAGGGGCAATTTTACGAGATGCTTGCCTCCCTCCAATTTATGCCGAATTCCCCTATCCTGATGAATGCGGGGCGGCAGTTGCAACAATTATTCGGGTGTTTTGTGCTGCCTCTCGAAGACTCCATTGAGGATATCTTTGAGATGGTGAAACAGGCCGCTTTGATCCACAAAAGCGGCGGGGGCACGGGCTTTTCATTTTCGCGGATCAGGCCTAAAAATGACAGGGTCAGCACGTCAGGCGGCATTGCCAGCGGTCCGGTTTCCTTTATAAGGGTATTCAATGAGGCGACTGAGGCCATCAACCAGGGTGGATTCAGGCGCGGCGCCAATATGGCCGTGTTGCGGGTGGACCACCCCGACATTCCCGATTTTATTCAGGCCAAACGGATCGAAGGGGCGTTGACAAATTTCAACCTCTCCGTGGGCGTCACCGACGCATTTATGCGTGCCGTTGAGGAAAACCAGGAATTCCCCCTCGTCAACCCCAGAACAAAAACGGTGGTAAAAACCATACATGCAAAGTCGCTTTTCGAAGAAATAGCCCGTTCCGCCTGGGAGAATGGAGAACCGGGCGTGATCTTCCTTGATACCATTAACGCGGCTAATCCCACCCCGTTACTGGGCGCTATAGAAGGAACCAATCCTTGCGGCGAACAGCCGCTGCTCCCTTTCGAGGCCTGCGCCCTCGGCTCTATTAATCTTTCCGGGATGGTTGCCTGTGCGCGCGAAGGTTATGCCTTCGACTGGAATCGCTTCGAATCGGTAATACACCATGCCGTCCGGTTCCTTGATAACGCCATTGACGTGAACACCTACCCGCTGCCTCAGATAGAGCGCATCACCAAAGGCAACCGCAAGATAGGGCTGGGCGTTATGGGGCTTGCCGATTTACTCATCAGGCTTGGCATTTCATACAACTCCGAAGAGGCCGTACTATACGTTGATAAGCTGATGGGTTTCTTTTCCCAAAAGGCCAATGAGGCGTCTATCAAACTTGCAAGCGAACGAGGCGTATTTCCAAACTACGATAAGAGCATGTATGCCTGCGCGGCGTTGCAAAGATATAGAAACGCGAGTCGCACCACCGTTGCGCCAACGGGCACGATCAGCATTATTGCCGGATGTTCCGGCGGCATAGAGCCGTTGTTTGCGGTTGCCTACAAACGAAACGTTTTGGTGGAAGAGGGGTTGCCTGAAGTACATCCGCTCTTTGTGGAAATGGCCAAAAAACGCGGCTTTTATTCCCCAAAACTTCTTGGCGAGATTTCGAAAGAAGGGTCATTACAAAATGTGAGGGACGTTCCGCCGGATGTGAAAAAGCTATTCGTTACAGCCCATGACGTCTCACCGGAGCAGCACGTAAGGATACAGGCCACCTGCCAAAAGCATATTGACAGCGGCGTATCCAAGACCATCAATTTCCCCAGGAACGCCAGCGTCGACGACGTGCGAAACGTATTTTTCCTGGCGTATAAAAGCGGGTGTAAGGGTATCACCGTGTACAGAGACCAAAGCCGCGTATCCCAGGCGCTCTCGCTTGCGTGCGGATGCGTAAAAATGCCGCCATCGCAGGAAAATAGTGCTGACATGTTGAATCCGCCCAAAATGTAGGGTGGATTAAGCGATGCGTATCCACCAGATTATGATATTACCGCTTTGAAAAAAATACATTGCAAATACCTTGTGTTTCATCTTAAAATTCACCCTAACGTTATTTGTCCGGTAAACCCAAACAAGGAGTGCAAAGAAAATGAAAAAACTGGCGCTGATTGCAATTTTTTCTCTCATGCTGTCATCCGTGTTCCTCACCACAGGTGTCCATGCGGAACCTCTGAAGCTGGATGTCAAGGAACATGTCTTCAAAAATGGCCTGAAGCTGCTCATGCTGGAAAAACATGACGTCCCCATCGTATGTGTCCGCATTAATTACAAGGTTGGCTCCGTAGACGAACGTCCCGGCATTACTGGTGTTTCCCACCTGTTTGAACACATGATGTTTAAGGGGACAAAGATGTTTGGAACGAAAGACTACGCGGCTGAAAAGCCCTTGCTTGACAAGGAGGACGAACTGGTCATAAAGCTAACCGCGGAAAAGGCAAACGGAGATACTTCAGACAAGCAAAAAATCGCACAGCTTGAAAAGGAACTGGAAGAGACGCGAAAAAAACTCCATGAATTGATCGTGAAGGACGAGGTATTTGCCCTCTATCTGAGGCACGGCGCTTCCGGCCTGAATGCGGCCACCTCCACGGACGGCACGTACTACTTCTGCGATCTGCCCGCAAACAAGCTGGAACTGTGGGCGTTTATAGAGTCAGACCGTATGAAAAACCTCGTCCTCCGGGAGTTTTATTCCGAGCGTGACGTCGTTATGGAAGAGCGGCGGCTCAGGAACGAAAATAGTCCTTTTGGCTTGTTAATTGAGCAGTTGAACGCTGTGTCCTTTATTGCCCATCCCTATCGCTGGCCTACCGTAGGCTGGCGTTCGGACATACAGAATGTTACCAAAACGGAAACGGAGGCGTATTTTAAGCAATACTACGCCCCTAATAATGCCGTCATTGTGATGGTGGGTGATTTTAATCCCTCTGCGGCGATATCGCTGGTAGATAAATTTTTCGGCAACATCCCAAGCCAGCCGGCGCCTCCGAAGGTAAGGACCGTTGAGCCGGAGCAGAAAGGTGAACGCCGCGTGGAGGTGGAATATGATTCGAACCCCTATCTGGCGATTTCATACCACATCCCGGCGATTGGACACCCTGATATCTATGCCCTGGACGTGGTGGGTTCGCTCCTTTCTGAAGGGCGTACCGCCAGGCTGTATAAATCCCTTATCGAGGGCAAACGCATTGCCGTTATGGCGCACGCTTACAATGGGGTAGGGAAATATCCCGATACCTTTACCTTTTTTGCGGCCCCGCGCGCGCCACACACCCTGCAAGAGTTAGAATCGGCTTTTTATGAGGAAATCGAAAAACTGAAAAACACCCCGCCTTCGGATTGGGAAATCCAGAAAATCAAAAACCAACTGGAAGCCGATTTTATTCGCGACCTTAACTCCGCATCAGGCCTTGCCAGCGAAATAGGCAGCTTTGAAACGCTTTCCGACTGGCGTTACATTAACACCTTTATGGACAAGCTGGCGCAGGTGACCCCTGACGACGTGGTGCGGGTGGCAAAACAGTATCTCACCAGGAGCAATCGCACGGTAGCCTTGCTGGTGAAAAAAGAAAACGGCAAAGCGCCGAATGATAAACCGGCAGAGAAGCCGTCGGATGCCTATTAGGAGCGGTATGTAGGGACACGGTGCCCGTGTCCCTCTGCGTGATGCATTTTTAATCGGTCTGAGGCACTGCCTCGCCAGGTATTTGTTTCCAGAAAGTTGGGAGATTTTAACGTGAGCAAACATAACTATCATAAACACATTGCATTTTCTTTTGTATTTTTGACGTGGATTTTTTCCCTGGCCGTTTCCCCGAACGTTAGCGCACAGCCGGAAGGACACAAGCACGCGGTAGCGCCTGCGGTTGGGAAACCGGAATCTGAAGGCGCCAGGAAGGTTGCCGGTTTTAAATTCAATCCGCTCAATTTTACTCCCCCCAAAGCGGAGCGCGTCGTATTGGAAAACGGCATAATTTTGTACCTCCTGGAAGACCACGACTTGCCCATATTTAACGTTACCGCCCGCTTCAAAACCGGCGCTGTCTACGACCCGCAAGGCAAAGCCGGATTGGCAAGCCTTACCGGGCACGTAATGAGAGACGGCGGTTCTGTCTCCATGCCTGCGGACAAGATGAATGAGGAACTCGAATTCATGGCGGCCTTCGTGGAAACCTCTATTGACAGGGAATCGGGGAACGCAAGCCTGTCCACGCTCAAGAAGGATATTGATAAAGGTCTCAACATCTTTGCGGACGTGCTGATGCATCCCGCATTTCCGGAAGATAAAATAAGCCAGAGAAAGGATGAGGTCATTGAATCCATCAGGCGTGAGAACGACAACCCGATGCACATCTCACACAGGGAATTCAGAAAGATACTTTATGATAACTCTCATCCCTATAGCAGAAAGATTGATGGGACATTGGAATCCCTTGCGGCGATCACGAGGGACGACATTGTTGCCTTTCACAAGAAATATTTTCATCCGAACAACGTGATAATGGGCATTGCCGGTGATTTTAAAAAAGACGAAATTATTAAGAAGCTGAACGTCGTGTTTGCGGACTGGAAAAAGGAGGCAATCGCCTTCCCCGAGCTTCCCAAGGTAGAAAGAAAATATGAAAAATCGGTGAATTATATTTATAAAGACGTCAACCAGTCGAACGTTATCATGGGTCACCTGGGCATTAACCGGAAAAGCCCGGACTACTTTCCCGTCATGATCATGAACTTCGTCCTCGGCGGCGGCGCTTTTACCTCGCGTATTCCCGGCAGGATCCGTTCTGACGAGGGACTCGCCTACTCCGCCAACAGCGCCTTCCAGACGTCGAGAGACATCGGAATATTCTTTGTTTCGTGCCAAACCAAGCTGGAATCAACCAACCGCGCCATCTCTATTGCCCTGGAAGAACTGGAAAAGATACGCAAAGCCCCGATTAACACGGATGAGTTGGTACAAGCGAAAGAGACCTTTACCAACCAGTTCGTCTTCCGGTTTACGACCAGTGCAAGCATTATCGGGCAGATGGTCGATATTGAGTACGAAGATCTGCCTCTCAATTATTTTGAAACGTACATAGAAAAGGTACAGGCGGTTACCCATGAGGACATTCAGCGTGTCGCCAATAAATACCTGCATCCCGACAAAATCAAGATACTCGTTGTTGGCAACAAGGAAAAGTTTGATAAACCCCTGGACAGCTTTGGAACGGTTAACGTAATTGAGCTAAAACAGGTAGCGGACGCCCCCCGGGAAAAAACGGAGAAGGCGAAATAGGCCCGGTTACCGTATGGTGTTGCCTTCTGAGAACCACGGAGGGTTTGGGTTTGTGGGGAGGTCTAATTATAAGGTGTGTGATAACCAGGTGGTGGGGAAACCACCCCTACACCCCATGTTAAGCTAAGCGATATTTGCAGAAAAAGTAGCGCAGGCTTCCAGTCTGCATTAGTTTAACGTATAGGCAATTCAATGTTAGGCCTGAAAGGCCGACAGGATATAGCGGGGGGTGAAGCCCCCTGAAAGATTGTAAAATAATACAAGCCCCAAAGG
>CAYJPZ010000104.1:0-13973 GCA_964372185.1 uncultured candidatus Brocadiaceae bacterium | reverse complement strand
CCACCGGAGAGGTCATTGACCGATACTGGGACTTCGGGGACGGAACGCTGGTAACTTCGGATCGTACCCCAGCCCACACCTACATTATTCCGGGAAATTATAGCATTCGTTTCACCACAAAGCGCACGGATATGGTATCCACCATCATAAAAAACCAGTATATTACCGTTTTGGATATCCCTATGGCCGGTGGCAACGAGTCCGCGGCGGTTGTCCTGGCTGAAAACAAAGGGATGCCGTCTGTTCCCACTCAAATTTCAACCATTAATGGAATTCCTATTTCCAAAGCCGGTGAGTACGAATCTGTTGTCCCGGCTTAAAACAAAGGGATGCCTGCCGTACCCACTCAAATTACAACTGCACCCGAAGGCCGCAAGCCCATTAAGTATTTTCCGCAGAAAAATCAAAAATAAAAAAACAAGGGGGTGGGGGAGGCGTTTTACTGCTTTTTTAATACCGGCTGAAGCACTTTCCTGCAATATGATAAAAATAATTAAAAATTTTCATTCACAAACGGTCTAATTTTTGGTAAATATAGTAGGGCGTTGGTATCGGGGAAAAGCCTTGGCAGTTGACGCTCAGTTTTGGGCTTATCTGAGCAACTTCGGTACCGACGCTCTTTTTGTTTTCAAACCTCTCCTTGATTTCTTATAGATGCGGCCACGCTGCGTTTCAAATATGACTGCGGATACAACCGAAAAAGAGACCCTTCTGGCCGTTGACAAGATAGTCAAGGGGCGCACCCAGATAAAAAAAGAAATTGCAAAGGTTATTGTAGGGCAAGATGAGGTTATAGACAATCTCCTGATAGCCCTTTTTTGCAAGGGACATTGCCTCTTTGTCGGTGTGCCGGGTCTTGCAAAGACACTCCTCGTTAGCACCCTTGCGGATGTTTTAAACCTAAAATTCAATCGCATCCAGTTTACCCCCGACCTTATGCCCGCCGATATTACCGGAACGGACATATTGGAGCAGGATCATACCTCGGGAAAAAGGTTTTTCAAATTTATCAAGGGGCCTATCTTTTCCAATATACTCCTTGCCGATGAAATAAATCGTACACCACCCAAAACACAAGCGGCCTTGCTCCAGTCAATGCAGGAATACAAGGTAACTGCCAGCGGCGTTACGTATCCGCTCGATCTTCCCTTCATCGTCTTTGCTACCCAAAACCCCATTGAGCAAGAGGGTACGTATCCCTTGCCCGAAGCGCAACTGGATCGGTTTATGTTTCAAATAAACGTACAATACCCCTCCAGGGAAGAAGAAATCGAGATGGTAAGAACAACCACCTCCGCTTTTAAACCTACCGTTAACAAGATATTCAGTCCGGAGGAAATCATGGGACTTCAGGGACTGGTCACCAGGGTTCCCATTGCCGACTATGTGCTTGAATACGCCGTAAAATTGGTGCGCGCAACGAGGCCGACCGATTCCGCCGCGCCGGACTTTATTAAAAAATTCATAAGCTGGGGGGCAGGCCCTCGCGCCTCACAATTTTTTGCGCTGGGAAGCAAGGCGCGCGCATTGCTTGACGGCCGATATGCGGCGACCTGCAACGACGTTCGCGCTATAGCCAGGCTCGTCCTGCAGCATCGTATTATTGCCAATTTCCATGCCGAAGCGGAAGGAAAGACGCCGTTACACATCATCGATCAGTTGCTTGATACTATAACACCATGATCCTCGTACTCTCAGGCACAGAAGAAGGCAAAGAGATCGTCAAAAAACTCCACGATGCAGGGCTGAGCCTCTTAACTACCGTTGCAACAGACTATGGCAAAAAAATCTTCGAACAGATGGGTCTGGAATCCCTCTGTTTGCAAGGAAGATTGGACGCAAACGGTTTTTTGCATCTGATAAGAGAACGAAAAATAAACACCGTTGTTGACGCCACGCACCCTTACGCCGTTGAGGTATCCCGGAACGCAATAGAAGCCTGCGGCAAGGAAAACGTCAGGTATCTCCGTTATGAAAGACAAGAGACCGAAATCCCGAATCACCCCCTGATCCACAAGGTAAAGACACTGGAAGATGCCATTGGCATGGCCGGGTCTCTTGGGAAAAAAATATTGCTGACAACGGGTATAACAAGTGTCGCAAAATTCATCGTCCTGAAGGATGAAAAGGAATTGTACGTGCGTATACTGCCCGTACCCGACCACATTGCCTCATGCCTGAGCATGGGCATTTTGGCCACCCACATCATTGCCATGCACGGCCCGTTTTCAGAGGATTTAAATCGCGCCATGTTCAAACAATATCAAATCAATACGATAGTTACCAAGGACAGTGGAGACGTGGGTGGGGTACTTGAAAAGATACGCCCGGCGCTTGCCGAACAGATTGACACTATTGTTATTGAAAGGCCTAAAATTCATTTCAAAAAAATCTATACGTCCATAGACGAGGTGGTAAAGGAGGCAAAGAGACAATGAAGATTATTTCTTTTGGCGACGTTCATGAAGACGTAACCATACTTGCAAAGATAAAGCCTGCCCTGGAAGCAGCGGATATTGTGGCTATTTCAGGCGATTTGACCAACTGTCATGGAATGGCCGAGGCGAAAAAGGTGGTCGACGCCGTAAAGTCATATAACAAGCGCGTCCTTGCTCAGTACGGAAATATGGACAAGCCGGACGTGGACGCGTACCTGACTAAAGAGGGGATAAACCTTCATGGAAATGGTTTTGTAATTGATGACGTCGGCATATTTGGCTGCGGCGGCTCAAGCCCCACACCCTTCAATACCCCCTCTGAAATCAACGATGAGGATATCGAAAAATTTTTGATAAAGGGTTATCGTAAGGTAAAAGACGCCCGATGGAAGGTCATGGTCTGCCACACACCCCCGAAAGACACGGCAACGGACGCTATCCGCGGCGGCATCCACGTGGGAAGCAGCGCCGTGAGAAATTTTATTCTACAATACAAACCCGACGTCTGCATATCGGGACACATCCACGAATCAAGAGGCACAGATAAAGTAGGCGACACCCTAGTCCTCAATGCAGGCATGTTACGGGATGGATGGCACATTGAGGTTGTAACGGATAAAACGGGGATTTCAGCAACGATAAAACCTGCTTGAGCATGCATCCTGATTTTATGCAAACACTTTCTCTTTTTCAGAAATGGAATCCCAATCATTCATAGGAACAATTATGACAACAAGAGGACTATTGGTTAGTTCACCATACAATAAAGGTTTTTCATAAAACCGATCTAATTGGTGATGTTGTTTTAGAAGCCTTATATGCAGTTCCATTTAGAAAAAAAGAGCTTGACATAGAATGTCTACTTGGCTTTCGGACGATTCAATACCTTTTATCAATCAGCAGGGCTTTGAATCCCGCCTGCTCAAAATGGTGGTCAGTTGTCAGTGCTTCCTTCATTTTGGCGTCTTTCATGACAACGAAGGAAATGCAGTCAGTCAGCCCCCAGTCTTTGTCCATTCTGCTTAAATAAAGCTTGAACGCCCTTGAGAACAATTCAGAATTGACTGAAATAATGTTTACACCTTCATCCTCCCTCAAATCATTCAACGTATCGACAGCCAATTCTCTCCACTCCGGCTTGGCAAGAGCATTCCCTATTTCGGTTAAGACTGCTTCCGTAGTAATGAGTTGAACATCGATTTCGGAAGACAATTTCCTTGCCTTAAGATGAAACTCATCATGTGTATTTAGCACTGCCAAAATATAGGCAGTATCTAAAAAGAGGGGTCTGTTCGCTGTTTTTTCGTTCCATACAAATAATGATCGTGTTGTGCGGCTAAATCAGAAACGCCTAAGTCCTTGGCCCGTGCTGCAACGCGTTGAAGAATCTTTCCTTTTTTATTAAGTTTTTGGCTTGGTTGTGTTTCAATGCTGATGAGGTAACGTTTATTTGGCAACAAATCAATGTCTTCTTCCGGCGTGAAAACGTGCCCATCAAATGTAGCGTAAAGAGATTTTGCCATTTCTGTATTCCTTATTTAATGAAGTTAACTATATAGCGGACAAGTTTCCATTACTTCACCAAAAAACATAACACAAGTCAAGCTTAAATAACATTAACATGGGAGTTGTTTGCACATAGCGTTAGACAGATAAGTATCTACAAAATCTGCGTAATCGGTGAAATCTGTTGTTTGAAGTTTGTTTTTTTGCATGTGGCATTACCGCACGGGCGGGCTATTTCCCTAAAATATAAGTCGCCACGTTTTTTATTATTTGACCGGACAATGGGAAATTTTTTATAATAACATGATACGTTTTAAAGTGGCCTGTAATACAAGTATCATTCATTTAACGTCATTGGAGAAAAACATGTCTCATCCACATCACCCACATGGACAACATCCGGGCGGACACCCTGCTTCTCACGGGCATGGCGGCCATCCTGAAACGATAAAAGAAACCTATTCGCGTATAAAAGACGAACCCACCGGCAAATCCGCAGTAGAGTATATGAAAAACATGAAAAACCAGTTGCGGCTCGTTTTCTGGGAGACTACCGCCGGATGCAACCTGGAATGCGTCCATTGCCGCAGGATTGACGTAAGCATGACCCTCGCCAAAGACGATATGTCCACCAAAGAGGCACTCGCCTTTGTGGACGCCATCGTTGAGGTGGGCAGGCCGATCCTTGTGCTTAGCGGCGGCGAACCGCTCTTCAGGCCGGACATCTTTGTAATCGCAAAATACGCTGTCAGCAAAGAATTGAACGTGGCGCTGGCGACTAACGGCACCCTGGTTGACGATAAGACGGCAAAAGATATTGTAGATGCGGGCATTGCAAGGGTTTCTATCAGCTTTGACGGCGCGGACGCCAAGACCCACGACGAGTTCCGAAAGATACCGGGTTCATTCGAACGCTCGATTGCCGGGTTTAAACGTCTCAAAGACCTGGGCATGAGTATGCAAATCAACAGTACCATCGCAAAGCACAACGTTCATCAGATGGACGATCTCTATAACCTTGCGCTCAAGCTCGGCGCGGATGCGCTGCACCTGTTCATGCTTGTGCCGGTGGGATGCGGCGTGCAGATTGCCGATGACCAGATGCTCGATCCGAAGAAGTATGAGGAAGTCCTCAATCATTTCTACGACCTTTCCAAAGAGGCGCGGATACAAACCAAGGCCACCTGCGCCCCGCACTATTTCCGCATTATGCGCGAACGCGCTCGTGAGGAAGGCACCACCGTAACGCCCAAAACGCACGGCATGGCGGCCATGACAAAGGGATGCCTGGCCGGCACCGGCGTTTGCTTCGTTTCCCATAAGGGAGAGGTCTTCCCCTGCGGTTACCTGCCGGTGGAAGCGGGTCACGTGAGGAAACAAAAATTTGTGGATATCTGGAACGATTCACCCGTCTTTCAAAAACTGCGTGACCCCGATTTGCTGGAAGGCAAGTGTGGCGCCTGCGAGTACAAAAAGGTGTGCGAGGGTTGCAGGGCGCGCGCCTTTTATGACACGGGCAACTACCTGGCCGAAGAACCGTATTGCATTTATCAACCGAAGATGGCAAAGGCTGGGAAGGAATAGAGGTGAAGGATGCAGGGGGGAGTAGTATGAATTAAGAGGCGCGAAGCGAAACCCAACGATTTTGTATAGAAAATCTGTTGGGTTTCGTGCCTCAACCTTACCGGGCTGAACAGCAATGTAGGGTGGGCATTGCCCACCTTCAACTTCACGTAGTTGAAAAATTGCGAAATAGCGTTCCTTGTTGTGTTGTTAGGAAGGCTACTTGAGCGAGTTAGAAAGGCAGGCAATGCCTGCCCTACTTGAGATTGGACAAGCGTATCTGGGCTGAAGAAGCAAGGAAATCATGGTACCTTTGAATTAAGGATAGTGTCCCCGGATTTGGCCGTTTTTTTATGCTCTCAATGGATTTTTGACTCGTAATGTTGATTATAAACTTCAGCTTTGATGTTAAAAATCAAATAGTTCGGAAAGTTTTATCTTCATAGCATTGGCAAGTCTTTCAATAGTGTCAATCTTTACGGCAGGTGGATTCTTGCCTTCAATCCTCTGGATATATTTATAATCGATATTCGTTAACTCAGAAAGTTTTTCTTGAGTATATCCATATTTCTTCCGTAATTTCTTGATTCTCTTGCCGAACTTTAACCTAATATTTAATTCCATATACCGTATTATGCTACGGCATTTATTTTATTGACACCTAACTACAATACGGTGTATAATTTTTTTTCGGCGTGCCTTGACCCTGTTTTTTAAAACGAGCCTTCATTAGCCTATAAAACGAGCAATTTCCTATCATCTTCTGGAAGGGCGTTAAAAGAATGTTTAATAGAAAATGTACGATAATTGCGACGATATTTACGGTGGTTATATGCCTTAACAGTGCAACAACGGCATTAAGTAATCCTAGAACTATGGAGATTTATGAATCTAAAGAAAAACTATTTCTAACACAATGGGATGAAATAGAAAAGATGTCGGTATCATGGAAAGACAAGGAGTGTATGAAATGGACTGCGGTTGCCAAACAATTTCCGGAACGAGTAAAAGAAATTAACAACGATGTTTTACCTTTAATATTAGACCTGGGTGATAAAGCAGAGAAAGGATCGATTACAGAAGAAGAAAGGAATCAACGGCGTGATTTAATTCGTATGGCTTTTTTGTTACAACTCCAGTGCCGGCAAGATGATTCTATTGTTTCCGGCGATACACCATCCACAAGACACACATCCCCAACCGCAAACCATGTGAAAGAAAACAATCTAACCGCAGATAATTTAAAAAAACGTTACGAAAAGGAATGGGAAGAGGATAGTTTTATTAATTCTGTTAATTATTCTTTTTTTGGTGGTGTTAACATATCACAAACAGGAAATCCGAAAATATCTTTAACAGAAGAACCGGAACTTGGAAGTATAACTCTTAATACGAAGTCAGATTTGGGGCAAATAGGGGGAATTAAATTAGGGTATACCTTTAAATCCATAAATGGTCATAGAGATTTTTTCGAATTGAAACCAGCATTGGAAATTGAGGGATTTTACAATGGATTTGATTATACAGGGACTACTTCGTTTACCGAGGCGGATATCTATAATGTAACAGGTATCACGATTGATGCAGGAACGTATAATGGAATGCTAAAAACACGCGTAAGCTCAGCCACATTTTCCGTTAATCCATTACTAAAAATGAAACTCGGTTCGTTTCAACCGTATTTTGGCGGTGGGATTGGTGGAACATATATCTCCATTGGTGACGTGCGCCTTTCTGTAACCGAACCTAACGGAGTGTCTTCAGGTATTACCCTTAAGGATGACAACGTAAATAATTATGCTTTTACCGTACAGGGGATTTTGGGTGTGGATTGTTTAATAACCGAGCAATTTGGTTTCTTTACGGAATACAAATACATTAACCTTATGAACGTGCATCTCGAAGGTGATTTGCTTACAGGGGAATTCGATTCTCTTGCCCAGAATGTCATTATTGCTGGTTTTAGGATTAATTTGTAACCATAAAGATTCGTTTTGTTGCATAAATCCGATGGGTGAGGCATTTACATTGTATAAACCAGCTTTGCACATGATACCCATCCCGCCCATTAGCCATTAATAATAAAAGTTGTCCTGCCTCAGATAGTACCATAATGAAACAGGTTCCCGATGGTGGAGCAGGATTCCTACGGTCACGAGTATGCCCCCCGTCATTTCTTTTGCACGTCAAAGCCTCTGGGACATGCCCAGCGACCTCCTATTGAGTTTCTTTACCCCCAATTGGCTGCCAGCAAACCCTTGCCTTGCCCGTTGGGTACCAACACCATCCACCTTTGCTTCGGAACAGGTCTTTGGTATACGACCTCTTGTCTTTTGACACAAATTTATGTCGTACCTACTCAAAAAAGCATATCAAAACACATAAAACCACACAAGAATTAAATTCCCTTGAATGCCTTGGAAAGACTGATAGAATATGAACATATCAGAAGACACAAAAAAAGAAAAAAACAGGTAAAAAATGCCTGTAAATATTATAATTATACTTTAACGATATGAGAGGTTTTTCAATGCGGTTTAATACGATACAGGAGGCGGTAGAAGACCTAAAACAGGGCAAGATGATCATCCTGGTGGATGATGCAAGTCGGGAAAATGAGGGTGATATTACCGTTGCCGCTGAGAAGGTCACACCAGAGATTATTAATTTTATGCTCACCCACGCGCGGGGTATTCTTTGTCTTTCGATTGACGCCGAACGTGCTGAAGCTCTTGACCTTTACCCGATGGTTTCTAACAATACCTCTAATTTTCAGACGCCCTTTACGGTTTCTATTGACGCGAGTGACGGCATTACTACGGGCGTCTCTTCGAAGGACAGGGCAACGACGGTCCTTACGGCCATTTCCGATAAGGCAAAGCCCTCTGATTTGGTTAGGCCGGGGCAAATATTCCCGCTCAACGCACAGCGGGGGGGGTATTGGTGAGGACGGGCCATACGGAAGGCGCGGTAGACCTGATGCGCATTGCGGGCGTGAAGCCTGCCGCCGTTATTTGTGAAATAATGACGGAAGACGGTAACATGGCAAAGCTCCCCGATCTTAAAAAATTTGCAGAGAAACACCACCTCAAAATCTGCACCATAGCGGATATCATTAAATACCGGCACGAGCAGGAGCGCTTGATTGATAAGCGTGTTACCGTGAGGATGCCTACCCGCTACGGAAACTTTACACTGCATCTTTACCGTTCCTTCGTCGATGAATATCTTCACCTTGCCCTTTGTCTGGGCATTGGCAGTGAAAGCGGGAACGCCCCGTCGCCACTACATAACGAGCCTGTGCTGGTAAGGGTGCATGATGAGTGTCTGACGGGCGACATCTTCGGTTCACTCCGTTGTGACTGCGGCGAACAGCTCCACAGCGCCCTCCAGATTATACAAAAAGAAGGAAAGGGGGTGTTGCTGTACATGCGGCAGGAGGGCAGAGGCATCGGCCTGGAAAACAAGCTGCACGCCTACCTGCTTCAAGAAAAGGGATTCGACACGGTTGAGGCCAATGAAAAACTGGGATTCCCACCCGATAAACGTGACTACGGCATTGGCGCTCAGATACTGCGAGACCTGGGGATTACCAAGATGAAACTGCTTACCAACAATCCAAAGAAATTTGCCGCGCTCACCGGATATGGATTGGAGATCGTCGAGCGGGTACCCATTATGACGGAGCCAAAAGAAGAAAACAAGCAGTACCTCCGCACTAAAAAAGAGAAGCTCGGCCATCTTATTGAAAAAGTATAAGCGATGAAAAAACTTTTTGCCAAAAAAGCCCTGCACGACCTTGCCGAGGAATCCAATCATCACCATTTCAAACGGGTATTAGGCCCATTCTCCTTAACGGCCATGGGAGTAGGCGCCGTTATTGGCGCCGGGATATTTGTTTTAACCGGGCTGGCTGCCAGGGAATTTGCCGGTCCTGCGCTGATCCTTTCCTTTGTGCTTTCCGGTCTTGCCTGCATATTCGTAGCGCTTTGCTATGCCGAATTCGCATCGATGGTCCCCCTTGCGGGCAGCGCCTATACGTACTCGTATGCGGCGCTGGGCGAGGTATTTGCCTGGATTATCGGGTGGGACCTCATCCTGGAATATTCCCTCGCGTCGAGCCTGGTGGCCGTTGGGTGGTCACATTATTTTGTAAATTTGATCGGGACATTTGGCCTGCATATCCCGGCCTGGCTTACGAATGATTATTGGACGTTATCGCACCATTCAAATGGCGTCCTTACGCACGTCGCACCCTATTTTTGCGGAATTCCCATCGTTTTGAACCTACCGGCGGCGCTTATTATTGTTGTCATAACTGCCTTATTAGTCGTCGGCATAAAAGAAAGCGCCCGTTTTAACAGCATTATTGTGGGGGTAAAGCTTGCCGTAATATTGCTGGTGATTTTTATCGGCTGGTTTTACGTAAAGAAGGAAAATTGGGGAAACAGCTTCAGCGCCTTTGCGCCTTTTGGCGTAGGTGGTATTGGTACAGGGGCGGCTTACGTGTTTTTTGCCTATATCGGTTTTGATGCGGTTTCCACCACCGCCCAGGAGGCGAGGAATCCGAAAAGGGACGTCCCCATCGGTATTATCGCGTCGCTGGTTTTGTGTACGATACTCTACATTGCCGTCACCGCCATCCTGACCGGTATGGTATATTACAAGGAAATCAACGTTGACGCGCCGTTGGCCGACGCCTTTGCCCGGTATGGCATGGTGAAGGTGTCCTTTTTCATCTCAGTTGGAGCCGTAGCAGGACTTACCAGCGTACTGCTCGTGCTGCTCCTGAGTCAGTCCAGGATATTTTGGGCAATCGCCAGGGATGGGCTACTGCCGGAGCGCGTCTTTGCGGCCGTCCATCCCCGTTTCGGCACACCCTACCTATCAACTATTATCGTTGGCGGCTGTGTCGCCATTACGGCCGGTTGTTTGCCTATAGAAGAAATCGCAAAGCTGGTCAACATCGGGACGTTGCTCGCCTTTTGTCTGGTAAGCGCCGCGGTCATCCTCCTCCGCATAAAAGACCCCCATCACCCCCGCGCCTTCAGGTGTCCCTTTGTGCCGGTAATACCCATATTGGGCATCATTGCCTGTGTTTACATGATGATTCGACTCGAATTGTTTACCTGGATCAGGCTCTTCGTATGGCTTGCAATAGGGGGTGTCATTTACGCCGTCTACGGCAGACGCCACAGCAAACTTGCCAAAAAACACGCATTGATGGTAAAACAAAATGCTATTCCTGCCGTTAGGCCCGAAGGGCTGTAAAGTACATAGCCAGGGGTGAAGCCCCTGGTAAGCGAAACGGAATAATAAGCCCCAAAGGGGAGATAGAGGCGGTTGTGGTTGTGATGGATTTTGTTGAAATCATCAACAAACACGGTATTGGATATGATGAAATTACATCTGGAAATAACGAAATGTTCTGCCACCCCTTCGGGGCTTGTGTATTTTTGTGCATTTTCCAGGGGGTTTCACCCCCCGCTATATCCTGTCGGCCTTTCAGGCCTAAAGGCTACGTAATGAACATGAGGCCCGAAGGGCTGGTAGTATATAGCCAGGGGTGAAGCCCCTGGTAAGCTACAACAGGATAACAGCCCCGAAGGGGAGACAGAAGGGGGTTTCTTATGGCAGGCACATTTACCTTTCTAGGGATTCATTTTGTATTTAGCACAAAAAATAGAATGCCATTTATAGACAATGGCATGGATGAAAAATTGTATGCGTATATTGGTGGAACAATCAAGGGTATTGGCGGAAGACTCTTTGAAATCAATGCCGTTCCGGATCACATCCATTTTTATACGCATATTCCCAAAACCGTATCTGTTGCAAAATTTATGGAGATTGTTAAGTCGAATTCATCAAAATGGGTTCATGAAACATTTCCAGATAAACATGATTTTGGATGGCAGGATGGATATGGGGCGTTTTCCATAAGCAAATCATCGGAAAGTGCAGTTATCCAATATATTCAAAACCAGAAAGAACACCATCGGAAAAAATCATTTCAGGAAGAATTTAAAGAAATCCTCAATAAATATGGAATTGAGTATAATGAAAATTATATTTGGAAATAGTTAGGCGTCCTGTCACCCCTTCGGGGCTTGTTTTTGCCGTTGCCTTAACAGGGGGCTTCACCCCCCGCTATATCCTGTCGGCCTTTCAGGCCTAAAAGCTAAGAAATGCACATAAGGCCCGAAGGGCTGGAAGTTTATAGCCAGGGGTGAAGCCCCTGGTTAAGCACAACAGGATAACAGCCCCGAAGGGGAGACAGAGGGTTTGCTTTACTACAAAACTCCAATAAAATTACACTATGAATACGGAAAACAATTTACGAAATCAAATATTGTCTAAGGTAAAAAAAATAGTGGTCAAGATCGGAACCGGCGTCCTGACCACTGATGACGGATATCTGGACAAAACCCAGATAAAGGGATTAGCGGAACAGGTGTCGGGACTCAAACGGATGGGGTACCACGTTGCCGTGGTAAGTTCCGGCGCAATCGGTTCCGGCATGGGAGAATTAGGTATCGTGAAAAGACCCTCCACGTTACCGGAGTTGCAGGCAGTGGCGGCCATTGGACAAAGCAAATTAATCAGCATGTATGACGAATGTTTTAAGATGCACGGGTATCACGCCGCCCAGATTTTGCTTACCCGCGAGGACTTTGAGGATCGGCAACGGTACCTGAACACCTGTAACACGATTCACACCCTCTTTCAACTCAATTCCATCCCGGTAATCAACGAGAATGACACGATTTCCGTGGATGAAATCAGGTTTGGCGATAATGACGCCCTTTCGGCGCTGGTCACAAACCTTTTGAATGCAGAACTGCTCATCATACTCTCTTCCGTAGAGGGGTTGTACGATAAATGTCCAACGGCAAAAGGCAAGGCGTCGGTTATCCCTCTCGTTGAAAACGTCTCTGATGAAATAAGGGGACTGGCATTTAACTTAAAGACGCAAAGGGGAGTGGGCGGCATGCAGACGAAGCTGGAGGCGGTATCCACCGTGACTAATGCAGGGGAGTCGGTAATTATAGCCAATGGGCGTACCAGCGGCATTTTAAAAAGGGTTGTAGAGGGCGACAATGTTGGCACACTCTTCCTCCCCAAGGAAGAAAAGCTCACCAGCCGCAAACGCTGGATCGCCTATACCATAAAACCCAAAGGAAAGATATCCATTGACGACGGCGCAATCCATGCCCTAAAAGACAAAGGAAAGAGCCTCCTGGCGTCGGGAATCGCCTCAGTAGAAGGTTCCTTCCAAAAAGGCGACATCATCTCGATATGCAGAAAGGGCGCGGATGAAAGCATCGGACGTGGCTTGACAAACTACTCCGCAGACGAGATCGAGAAGATAAAGGGTTGCAGCACCTCTCACATTGTCAGGGTGTTGGGTTACAAATTGTATGACGAGGTTATTCATCGGGATAATATGGTGATTTTGTAGGTACAAAATGGCTGAATTAAAATATGTTCCGGTTTCCCATAATTCGTAAATAAAGCATTGAAAAGAAAAACCTTTGTAATAGCATACGAAGAGAAAGGTGAGGTTATTCATGAAATGCTTTCTGCCCATTCAAAGTCCGGTCTTACGCAGGAAGCTGTTGCCGCATTGATGGGAACAACAAAGAGCGCTGTTTCCCGACTGGAAGCTTGCGGAAAACACGTTCCGTCTCTTACTACGCTTAAAAATTATGACAAGGCTGTCGGTTGTCGTCTGGAAATTAAGCTAATTCCTAATCCTGCCTAACAATGACTTGATTGCCTTCAAAACGCTGATAAAATGCAGATTCGTTAAAATATAAAGATGGGGCGGGACCCCTCGACCGTTATAATGACGAGTGAGGATGTTTGCCCTATCTTAAACTGATAAAAAAAGAGTGGGAGATATGCTTTTATGAAATCACAGGACATAATTTTAGAAACGTTACTTGTGGGTCCGTTGGACGTGAATTGTTATATCGTTGGGTCGGAAAAGGAACGGACTGCCGTGGCAATTGATGCTGGCGGCAACGAGGAAGACGTCTTACAGTGCCTAAAAAAACATAACCTTACCTTGCAATATCTACTCAATACGCACGCCCACTTCGACCACGTCGGCGGTGTGAAGCACTTGCAGGATAAAACAGGCGCAAAATTCCTGATTCACCAGGAAGAAAGGGGGCTTATTAATTCTTTGTCCAGCCAAACAAAGTCCTTCGGAATGCCTTCATTCCCCAAACCCAATATTGATAGGTTTTTGACGGATAATGAGGTGATTGCCGTCGGGGCGGAGAAGTTGAAGGTTATTCACACACCGGGGCATTCCCCCGGCTGCGTCTGCTTCCTAATCGACGACATCGTGTTTACCGGAGACACCCTTTTTGCCGGGTCGATTGGCAGAACGGATTTGTATGGCGGCTCTTATGAGGGGTTAATCACGTCTATTAAAAAGCGATTGTTTACCTTAGG
>CAYJPZ010000103.1:0-14387 GCA_964372185.1 uncultured candidatus Brocadiaceae bacterium | reverse complement strand
CGTGTTGCTGGGCAAGATATTGGCCAACCCGACGAACCTCCTGCTCCTCGATGAACCGACCAACCACCTGGACATTGAATCGATAGAAGAACTCACCGAACAGCTTGACGAATACGAAGGGGCGGTCATTATTATTACGCACAGCGAAATGATCCTGCGCGACATCGCCACAAAATTAATCATTTTCAACAAAGAGAACGCGCAGCTTTTTTTGGGGAAATATGACGATTTTCTTGATACTATCGGTTGGGATGAAGGAGACAAATAGGAACAGCGCCCATTTTTATTGGCAAATTGAATTAGACCTTCGGCGGCGTACAGTGCAAGCGTCCATCAGGGCCGAAGCCCTGAGCTACGGCGGAACGTTTGCAACCGGAATTTGATCGTGTAGCTTATCCTTTCCCTTTCTTCCTCTGTGCCTTCCGAGTCTTTTGCGGTGTGCTGTTTTTAATCTTTTTTGCGACGGGTTCTTTTTTGCCAAACACGACGGGCAACATCTCTTCAACCTTTTCCACAAAGATAAATTTTAATTCTTTCTTCGCATTTTCGGGCACCTCTACGAGGTCTTTTTCGTTTCGTTTGGGCATGATAATGGTGGTAATTCCCGCCCGTTTTGCGGCAAGCACTTTTTCCTTGATGCCGCCAACCGGCAGCACGCGCCCACGGAGGGTGATTTCACCTGTCATCGCAACGTTGGGAAGCACCGGGGTGTTCTTGAGCAGTGAGATCAAGGCCATAGCCATAGTTACGCCGGCGGATGGGCCGTCCTTGGGGATAGCGCCCGCGGGGATGTGGATGTGAAAATCATGTTTGCCGAATTCCTTAAAAGTAATGCCAAGTAACGCCGTTTTGGCCTTGATGTAGCTCATGGCCGCTTGCGCAGATTCCTTCATAACGTCGCCCAACTGCCCCGTCAACATGAGCTTGCCCGCGCCAGGCATGGAGGTCGCCTCAATGAAGAGGATGTCACCACCGGCCTGCGTCCAGGCCAGACCGGTTGCCACGCCTGCTTCCGACGTTCGCTCGGCGGCTTCTGAGAAGAACTTGACGGGACCCAGTAGTTTGTGCAATTGTCCTGCCGTCACCTTTACGGATTTCTTTTCACCGGACGCGATATCTTTGGCGGCCTTTCTGCAAAGATGGGCTATTTCGCGCTCCAAGTTGCGGATGCCCGCCTCGCGCGTGTAATCGCTGATGACGGTTTTAATAGCGCCATCCTCTAAGGTAAGCGTCTCTTTTGTGAGTCCGTGTTCTTTCAACTGTTTCGGTATGGTAAACTGCTTTGCGATGAATACCTTTTCCTCCGCCGTGTATCCGGGAAGTTCCAGCACCTCCATCCTGTCTTTCAACGCCGGTGGAATGGGGTCTAAAAGATTGGCGGTAGTGATGAACATCACCTTGGTGAGGTCAAATGCCACGTCAAGGTAATGGTCGGAAAAGGCATGGTGTTGTTCCGGGTCTAAGACTTCGAGCAGCGCGGCAGCCGGATCACCGCGGAAATCAGCCCCCAGTTTGTCAATCTCGTCGAGCATAAATACCGGGTTGTTTGAGCCTGCCTTGCGCAACCCTTGCAGGATACGCCCCGGCAGGGCGCCTATGTAGGTGCGCCGGTGTCCGCGAATTTCAGCCTCGTCGCGTACGCCGCCGAGTGAGATGCGCACGAATTTCCTTCCCATAGCACGGGCAATAGACATGCCTATGGAAGTTTTTCCCGTGCCGGGTGGACCAACGAAGCAAAGGATGGGGCCTTTCATGTCCTGTTTTAATTTTCTTACGGCAAGATATTCCAATATCCTTTCTTTAACCTTTTCCAGATCATAGTGGTCCTCGTCCAGCACCTTACGGGCGGTTTGAATGTCCAGGTTATCCGGCGTGCTTGCCGACCAGGGTAGGGAGATCATCAGATCGAGATACGTCCTCGAAACGGTATATTCGGCAGAGGAGGTGGGCATTTTCGAGAGGCGATTTAATTCCTTCTCCGCCTCTTTTTTGGCTTCCGGAGGCATTTTTGCCTCTTCAATCTTTTTCGTCAATTCCTTGAGTTCTACGGTTCGTTCGTCTCCTTCGCCCAGTTCTTCCTGAATTGCCTTGAGCTGCTGCCTCAGGTAATATTCCCTTTGCCCCTTTTCCATCTCGCTTTTTACTTGTGTCTGTATCTTGGTGGCCATTTCCAGCACCTCCATTTCAGCGGCAATCAGCGCCGTTACCTTTTGCAAACGGGCTTTTACGTTAATCGCCTCAAGCACCGCCTGTTTTTCCGCAATGCTGACGTTCAGATGCGATGCAATCATATCGGCCAAACGGCTGGGGCTATCGGTATTCACAATGGCAATCTTAAGCTCTTCCGGCAAGGAAGGGGCCATGGATATCATACGAACAAACTGGTCGGTCACGTTTCTGGCTGCGGCCTCGGTTTCCCTATCATTTTCAAACACGTCTTCAAGGACGGTAACATCGGCCTTGAAGTAAGGTTCCGTTTGGGCATACTTATTGATCTTGATTCTTTTAAGTCCCTGCACCAACATCTTCGCGGAATTATCGGGCATACGAATCATCTGAAGGACTACGGACGCTGTGGCCATGGTGTATAGATCGGACGATTTTACCGTCTTCAAATCCTTATCTTTCTGCGTTACCAGGGCAAGGAACCGGTTGCCGGCCAGAACATTATTGAGAAGCTGGAGGTCTCTTTCCGTAGAAATACTGAGCGCCGCCACCATATTGGGAAAAATTACGGTGTCTTTGACCGGAAGCGCCGGCATTTCCTTGGGTATTTTCAACGAACTTGCTTTGTCATCGCGGTTATTAATATCCGGTTCTATGATTGGTGTATCGTTTGTTTCCTTTTGGTTTTTGTCTTCGTTCTGTGCCATATAATTTACCCGTGTACAATCATAAAATGGTAGCCGTCTATACCTACTGCCGACATTATGCAGTTTTGTAATAATCCCCGTTATTACAAGGTGATTTTTATGGAAAACCCCTTCACCTCTTGCTGCTTTACTTTTTGTAAAACAATCATGAGAAAACCGTCCTTATAAGTAGCTTGAACGTTTTCAGTATTGACCGGTTTTGGAATAGGGAAGCTTCTTTCAAAATGTCCATAGCGGATTTCCACCTGATAGAAGCAGGTTCTTTCGTGGGGTGACATGTCGGATACATATCCGCTTACGGTAAGGATTTCGTTGGCAATGACAACCTGAATATCATTCGGTTTGGTGCCCGGTATGGATATTTTGACAACTATTTCATCCGCCGTTTCATAAACATCCGTAGGCGGCTGCCACGTAGTTGAAGCATTAGCAGGAAAATTTTTGTTACCGGTAAGAAACTCTTTGATGAAGCTTTCTATCTTGTTTTGCATTGCGTCCGCTTTGTAAATAACGGTGTTATCGGTAAGCATGGTAAATGGTGTGCCCTCCTTGACTAATAAGGTCTTTGCCGGTTTGAAGGTAATTTGTGTAGGGCAGGCATTGCCTGTCGTTATAAAACACAGGGAGTATGAACGGGTAATTAGGAAACCCATCGTTATCGTATGTGGTGGGCAATGCCCACCCTACTTAACTACTTAACTATTTCATAGTTTACACGTTAAAACAGCGCTATTATAGCGGGTTTTATTTTCAGGTTCAAGGAGTTTGTGGGCGACAACAAAAAACCCCCGCTTTCCCGGCGGGGGTTTTGTTGGGAAGATATTCTATCCGGTAAATGAACAATCACCGGTTTATCATAACAATTAGTACATATCGCCATAACCGCCATATCCACCACCCGGCGGCATAGGAGCCGCTTTTTTCTTCTCCGGTATCTTGCCGACAATGGCGTCCGTCGTGAGAAGCAACGTGGATATGCTGGCCGCGTTCTGCAAGGCAGACCTGACTACCTTTGTCGGGTCGATGATACCTTCCGCAACCATATCACAATACTTGTCCGAGCTGGCGTCGTATCCTTCATTATTCTTTGATGTTTCTACTTTTTGAACGATAATGGCGGAGTTAGCCCCTGCATTTTCGGCAATCTGCCGGAGCGGCGCCCTTAAGGCCCTTCTGACGATATCCACGCCTATCAATTCGTCGCCTTTTAATTTCAAGGAGTCCAGTGAAGATATGGCCCTTAAAAGAGACACTCCACCGCCGGGAAGGATGCCTTCTTCAACGGCAGCGCGGGTAGCATGGAGGGCATCCTCGACGCGTGCCTTCTTTTCCTTCATTTCGCTCTCGGTCGCAGCGCCAACGTTAACCTGCACCACCCCGCCCGCGAGCTTTGCCAAGCGCTCCTGAAGCTTTTCACGGTCATAGTCTGACGTGGTTATTGAAATCTCTTTCTTAATTTGTTCGATACGGCCTTTGATTTTTTTGCCGTCTCCGCCGCCTTCGATAATGGTTGTATTTTCCTTATCAATCTCTATTTTCTTTGCATGTCCCAGGTCTTTAAGCTGGATGGTATCCATGTTAATGCCGAGGTCTTCAAAGACTGCCTGACCGCCGGTAAGAATGGCAATATCTTCCAGCATGGCCTTACGTTTGTCCCCAAATCCGGGCGCTTTTACGGCAGCGCATTTCAGCGCGCCGCGTAATTTATTCACAACGAGCAGGGTGAGCGCCTCGCCCTCTATTTCCTCAGCGATGATCAAGAGGGGTTTCCCCGCCTGGGATATCTGCTCCAGGATGGGAACAAGCGTCTTTGCCGTAGTAATTTTTTTCTCGTGGATTAAAATATAACAGTCTTCCAGCACGCACTGCATGGCGTTTGGATTGGTGATGAAATAGGGCGATAGATACCCTTTGTCAAACTGCATACCCTCAATCCAGTTTGCCTCGGTTTGTAAACTCTTACCGTCTTCTACGGTTATTACCCCGTCCTTTCCGACCTTTTCCATGGCGTCGGCGATAATTTTTCCGACTTCCGTATCATAGTTCGACGCAACCGTGGCAACCTGCTCAATTTCTTTGCGCCCTTTCACCGGTATGCTCATTTCCTTCAGCTTTTTCACCACCGCTTCAACGGCCTTATCAATGCCCCGCTTAAGCGCCATTGCGTTTGCGCCGGCCGTTACGTTCTTCAGTCCTTCAACAAATATGGCCTCTGCAAGTACCGTTGCGGTAGTCGTGCCGTCACCGGCGACGTCGCTGGTTTTCGATGCGACAGCCTTTACCATCTGTGCGCCGATATTTTCCATGTGGTCGGAAAGTTCAATTTCCTTCGCAACAGAGACACCATCTTTCGTAATCGTAGGGGAACCGAAACTTTTTTGAATAATAACATTGCGACCCCGGGGGCCTAATGTAACCTTTACGGCATCTGCCAATTGCTTTACACCAAACTTAATGGTTTCGAGCGCATCGTGGTCAAATACAATTTTTTTTGCAGACATGTTTTTGCGTATCCTCCAAAATTTCCTTGTACTAATAAATATTTATATCTACATCCGATTTAATCAAAGCAAACTTGATACCAATTTCATGCATAGTGTGTTTTATGAGCTGGGGTTGTTTGTTGGCTTTAACTTACTGTAAAACAAACACATACAATATCAAAAAACCGGATGAAAAAAATTTGTTTGTCAATGGCAACAGGGTGGGTGTGCCATTGTGGCAGTGTTTCAATTCAAATACGTCCATTTTACGTGTCAATATGACAGGTAGTGGATTATTGCAGAAAGGGCATCGACTATTGCAAGTGAGGCATATTACAGACAGCCCTGTTTCGTGTACCGCTACTAACAAGGTCTGTGTTTCTTTTTCATAGACGCCGGGTAGGTGTTTTCATGAAAAATGGTTACCCGGGGTTATGTTGTACGAAGAGCTGTTCTGTCGACGATACGGTGGATCAATAAAAAGCCCTTTGAGTTACTATAGAAAGCAAGGGGTATCTGGGGAGCCCCCCCCCTTCAACCCCTGCTTTTTATCTGTACTTTTTGCAAGCCTCTTTAAAACGTGGCTAATTTGTGAAAACAAATCGCGGATAAGGCACTTAATGATACAAAGGATGCGCGGCGCAAAGTTCCTTAACGGTCTTGCGAATGTCTTCCTTGATTTTGTTGTCATTTGGGTTTGAAAGGACTTTATCGATGCAGTCTGCAATCCTGACCACCTCATTCTCCTTCATTCCGCGTGAAGCCACCGTAGGCGTTCCAATACGAATCCCGCTCGGCTCGTTTGGACCCCGTTCGTCAAAAGGCACGGTATTCCTATTCAGGATGATGTCTACGGTCTCTAGTAACGCCTGAGCCTCTTTTCCCGCGATACCTTTGTTTCGTAAATCAATTAAGAATAGGTGATTATCGGTTCCACCCGATACGATGGTGTATTTCCTTTTCAGAAATTCCTGTGCCATGGCCCTGGCATTTTTTACGGTTTGTTGCTGACAGTTTTTGAATTCATCCGTCATTGCCTCCTTAAATGCGACTGCCTTTGCGGCGATGACGTGCATAAACGGCCCGCCTTGAATGCCAGGAAAGACTACCGAGTCTACCTGCTTGGCGTATTTTGCCTTGCAGAGAATGAGACCGCCCCTGGGGCCACGAAGGGTTTTGTGCGTCGTTGTCGTGACAAAGTCAGCATAAGGAACGGGATTTGGATGTGCGCCACCGGCCACGAGCCCGGCAATGTGGGCTATATCGGCCATGAAGTAAGCCCCTACCTCGTCGGCAATCTTTTTGAATCGGGGAAAGTCGAGGGTTCTTGGATAGGCGCTTGCCCCGGCAATGATGAGTTTCGGTTTTGCTTTCAAGGCAATGGCGTGTAATTCATCGTAGTCTATATAACCCGTTTCCTTTTTCACCCCATAATGGAAAACTTCATAGAGCATACCCGAAAAGTTCTTTTTGAATCCGTGGGTAAGGTGTCCGCCGTGAGACAAATCCATCCCCAGGATACGGTCGCCCGGCTTTAATATTGAAAGGCACACGGCCATATTGGCCTGTGAACCCGCGTGCGGCTGCACGTTGGCGTGTTCTGCGCCAAAAATTTGTTTTGCCCTCTCAACGGCAAGGTTTTCCACCGTGTCAACGTATCCGCAGCCGGCGTACCATCGTCTTCCTGAGTAGCCTTCCGCATATTTGTTGGTCATTGAAGACCCCTGCGCTTCCTGTACCGCAAGACTGCAAATATTTTCCGATGCGATTAAGTCAATGGTGTTTTCTTGTCTCTTTGCTTCTTCTTGTATTGCACGCCAAACTTCCGGGTCCTCATTTTTTAACATAGCCATTTTCCCTTCAATCCTTTTTTATAGTTTTTGCCATTTTCCATTTCAAATACGCTTCCATAAATTCACTAATTTCACCGTCCAGCACGGCCTGTGTGTTGCCCGTTTCCTTGCCGGTGCGCAGGTCTTTTACCATGGAATAGGGTTGCAAGACGTAAGACCTGATTTGATGCCCCCATGCGATCTCCCCTTTTTCATCATAAGCCGCGGAGAGTTCCTTCTCCCGTTCCGTTTCCTTAATTTGATACATTTTGGCCTTTAACATACTCAAGGCCACGCGACGATTCTGGTGCTGAGACCGTTCGCTTTGGCATTGCACAACAAGCCCCGTGGGAACGTGGGTAATACGAACGGCAGACGACGTCTTGTTGACATGCTGACCGCCCGCGCCTGACGCCCGATACGTGTCTACGCGCAAATCGTTTTCATCAACCTCGATTTCCACTTCCTCCTCTATCTCCGGCAGGACGTCGACCGCTGCAAACGACGTATGCCTTCTTGCGTTGGCGTCAAAAGGAGATATACGCACAAGCCGGTGCACCCCTATTTCAGATTTTAAATATCCGTAAGCGTAATCGCCTTTTACGTGTATCGTAATCCGCTTAATTCCCGCCTCTTCACCCGGCAAGAGATCAATAAGGGATTGTGTGTATCCGCTCCTCTCAATCCACCGGCTGTACATACGAAACAGCATGGATACCCAGTCGCACGCCTCTGTGCCGCCAGCCCCTGAGTGAATGCTTACGTATGCGTTGGAATGGTCATGTGCTTCCCCAAGCAAGGTATGCAACTCGAATTTTTCGAGTTGCCGCGCAAACAGACCAACTTCACGGAGAACCTCGGCCTCTGTTTGTTCATCCTGCTCTTCCTCGGCAAGCGTCGATAGACAATCTATGTCGTCAAGTGTCTTTTGCAACTCATGGACGGGTAGAATAGTCCCCTTAAGAAATTTTATCTTTCTGATGACCTCTTGAGCCTTTTCCTTGTTTTCCCAAAATTGAGGGGAAGCGGCCTGCTCTTCAAGGGTAGTTAAATCCTTCTTTTTCCTGTCAAGGTCAAAGTGAGTCCTTGAGATGCAGCAGGCGTTCTCGAAGGGGGTGAATGTTTTTTTCTAAATTACTAATCATAAGGCCTAATTTAATGTACCAGGTGTTTCAAAATTGCCATAAAGACGCAAAGTTTTTCCCAGCGTCATCGCGTCTTTATAGCGAAATAAAGTCGCTAATAAAGGTAGAAATTATAAATAATAAAGAGTAGGTATGTCAATAATGAATTAAAAATGACATGGATTGCGTATCTGCCCGGTATGCATGTAAAACACTGAGAAGAAATGAAGGCTTTTCAGTCGGGGCGTAAGATTTTAGTTTTTTTCAGGTACCAAACAACAAAAAAGGCCGCCGTAACAAACAGGAGAAAAACGCCTAAAGCTATTATGCTGTTTTTACTGCCCTCATAACCCCATCGGTGATATTTATGCCTGATGATCAGGATTGTCGTTCCCATTATCCATGCAAAGGGTGTCGCATACTCTTTAACAATGAGCCGCTTCCAATGGAACTCCATACTTCTGATGGTGTTTCTCATACCTGAAAAGTCAGGTATGATTCGGTTGACGTGACGGCAATAGTCCTTGAATTCCTGGCCAAATTTATTTCGCAGGTAATCTTCCTCGGCGTGGATAATTGACAAATAGGCAAACACAAAAAACGGCAATCCAAACGCAATAAACAACCATGAGTTTGATACGATGCCAACCCCCATGAGGATTAACAAGTTTCCTAAATACAGGGGATTTCTGCAGTGGGAGAAGACACCGCTTTGGACGAGTTTTTCCGCGTATACCTGTTTTTTCCTTCCCCCACGCTTGATGTAAACCAGGCCGACCGTAAGCGCCCGCAACGCCTGCCCGCTCAACGTCACTGCAATCCCAATAAGAATTTCCCCTATTTTTGCTTGCTCATTATGGAAAACCGGCCATATTTTTTCAAAGTAAAGCAGTGAAAAGACCAGCGGGAAAAGGGCATTTCTGTACCGGAAAAAGAAGGTTCCTGTTTTGAGCATCATTTTACGGCTACCACTCCGCAGAAGTTGTACCACTTGAAGAATATGTCACAGTACCGGAATCCTTCCTTAAGCAGGAGTTCCCTGTTTTCCAGGAGTTTGTAAGGAATCAGCACGTTTTCAAGCGCTTCCCGTTTCTGGGCGATTTCCAACTCGCTGTATCCGTTCCGTTTCTTAAAATCATAGTAATATTTTATAAAGAGCCTGTTGAAGAATGAATCCTCGCCTAAAACCTTTTCTACCAGGATGAGGCACCCGTTCTTGTTCAAACCTCTCAGGATATTCCCAATCAGCATGTCCCGCCTCAACGGGCGAATAAATTGGAGCGTAAGAAGCATGGTGACAACCGACGCGTTTTCGATGTGTACGCCTTGATTCAAGTCGGCGCAAATAAGGTCGTAATCCCGGGAAAATTGGTGTTCGGCGAGTTTTTGCTTACACTTTGCAAGCATCTCCTGGGAATAATCATAACCAATGAATTTTACATTACTTTGAATATTTTTTCCCAGGTTGAGGAGGGTGGTGCCCGTTGAACAGCCAAGGTCGTAGACATTGGTTCCGTCAACGCTAAAATCAACGGCCATTTCAACGATCATCCTTTGTATCTCCTGATACAAGGGGACGCACCGTTCCAGCATGTCATCGAAAACAGAGGCAACGTTCTTACTAAAAGTAAAATCCGCTATGGATTGCATGTTTTCTTTAAATATTTCATCTTTTGACATGACTAAACATTTCCAAATTTATTTAATGTGGACGACCGGCGTCATGGTATGAGGGATGTAAAATGTATGAAGTGGCATAAACAATGGCAAATAAACTTACGCGAAATAATTGACGAAAACATCTATATAATAAAAGAGAAAATTATTTTAAAGCATTTTATATGAAAAGAGAATGAATGCAAGATTTATTTTTTGTGCCGGTATAGAATAAATTCCCGGAAAGATAAATGTCCCGCCTGTGTTAAGCTTTTAGTTATATATTCTTCGGTGGTTTTGGGCGTTCACGCGAAGGGACACGGGCACCGTGTCCCTCCATTAACGCGTTCCCACGTTCCAGCATTGGGAACGAGTCTGTAAGTTAAACCCTTTTCGCCACACAACATGCATATCTATCGTCAATATCCCCCTCCTTTGCGCTTTGCGGCTTTGCGCGAGACAGCCCGGAGTCGTACGTCATTCAGGCAGTTCCTGTTTGTTAATCCTCAACTCCCGTATCTTTTGCTGGAGGTTTTGCCGGTGCATATCAAGCGCATCAGCGGCGCGGCTTATGTTACCTGAAAATTCTTCCAGTTTCTTTTTTATAAAATCGCGTTCAAAGTTCTCGATAACGATCCTCTTGGCGTCCCTAAATGAAATGTTGTAGTCAATGTTCTTGACGGCAACGCCGCTCTTTTCCGGAGCGCCTAATTCTTCAGGGATATCTTTTGCATCAATGATTTCGCTATCGGAGAGGACTACCGCGCTCTCAATAACGTTTTTGAGCTGGCGAACGTTACCGGGCCAATGGTATGACATCAACAACTTCATCGCCTCATTGGAGACCGACATGGCGCCCTTTTGGTGTTTTTCAGAAAAATAGTGGACAAAACGGCTTGCCAGCAGGGGGATGTCTGCTTTCCTGCTTCTTAAGGGAGGAAGTTTTACATTCACCACCTTTATCCGGTAATAGAGATCTTCCCGAAATCTGCCTTTTTCTATTTCCTCTTCCAGGTCGCGATGGGTAGCGCTGATAATCCTCACGTCGACCGCAAGGGTCTCCGTGCCGCCGAGGCGTTCGAATTTCTGTTCCTGCAGCACGCGCAGGAGTTTTGCCTGTGTGCTGAGACTCATGTCTCCAATCTCATCAAGGAATATGGTTCCCTTGTCGGCCAGTTCAAATTTGCCTGATCGTTTCTCCGTAGCGCCGGTAAATGCCCCTTTTTCATGGCCGAAGAGGTCGCTTTCGATCAAGGTTTCCGGCACCGCCACGCAATTCATGATAACGAGCGGTTCATTCCTGCGTTTGCTTCGTTTATGAATCTCGCGCGCCACCAGTTCTTTTCCGCTGCCGCTTTCGCCCTGGATAAGCACCGTAACATCCGTCGAACCGACCTTATCGATCTTGTCAAACACGTCCTTCATGGCGTCGCTGTGGCCGATGAGTTCCCCCATGCCACCCAATCGTCCGATTTCCTGGCGGAGCCTGGCATTTTCTTCCTGCAAAGCCAGCTTTTCAAAGACGTTCTTGACAATGATCCGAAGCTCATCAATTTCATAAGGTTTTGCAATATAATCATAGGCGCCCTTCTTCATCGCCTCTACGGCAATTTTTTCAGAACCGTGTGCGGTGACAATGATCACCGGAGGCGGATTTTTCATGGCATTAATTATCTCTAACGTCTTCAGGCCGTCAAGCTGGGGCATGTTGATGTCAAGGAATACGAGTTGAGGAGGAGACGTCTTGATGATTTGTAAGGCATCTGCGCCGTCTTTTGCTTCGGCGATGACGAAGTTGTCCTTTTGAAGTATCTTCCTCATCCCGTACCGGGCGGCCTTCTCGTCATCTACGATGAGTATTGATGGTTTAGACATAATTTTATTGATGCTCCGAAGATAGAGATTAGAAATCTTAATGGTGGGCAATGCCCACCCTACTTATGCCGTATTGTCTTTCACAAGGGCAACGGCAACTGTTCGGTCACAGGAAAATTGATAATAAACGATGCCCCATTGCCGCTGGTTTCCGCATGGATGGAGGCGTCCATGTCTTCCAGTTTCTTTTTTACGATGGAGAGTCCCAGCCCCGTTCCCGTTTGCTTTGTGGTGTAAAAAGGTTCGAATATTTTCTGTAAGGCTTCGTCAGGTATACCGGGACCGGTATCGGCAATCGTCAACCGGATAGCGTGGTTATCCGGCAGATAGAAGGCGTCGATTGATATCTTTCCGCCGCCGGGCATTACATGAACTGCATTATGGAGCAGGTTGAAAAAGACGTCTCTCAATGCCCCGGCGTCGTGGGTAACCGCCGGGAGGTCGTCCGGTATCCGGCAATGGACTGCAATCTTGTTTTGTTTTAACTCATGATTAAGCACAAGCAGCGCCGAGTTTATTGCATCTCCAAGCTTAACGGTGGTTCTCATTTCACTGCGAGGTTTTGCAAATTGTAAAAGCTGGTTAACAACCTTAGCCAGCCGGTCAATTTCGTCTACAATAATAGCCAGGTCTTCCTGCAAGGGGTCATCCTTTTTTAAATCCTCCCGCATAACCTGGACAATCGCCTTTATGGAGCTTAACGGATTTTTTACCTCGTGCGCCACACTGGTGGAAAGCCGTCCGAGGCTCGATAGCTTTTCGTTTTCATACATCTTTCTTTCCAGGGAAAGCTTCTCCTCGATGATCTTTGACTTTTCTACGGCAGAGCCGATCTCATTGGCGATGATCATCAACTGGTCGAGATGGTCGGATGCGATAGGCAAACCGCGCCTTGCGCGTCCCAGACACAATATCCCCTCAAGTTTGCGATTAACGAATATGGGAAATATAAAGATGGCGTCCAGCAGTTTCATTTCATTGATAATGGAAGCCTCTTTTACCTCGTACCGGTTGAGGACAACAAATTCCCTGTTGGCAAAAAACCGCACGATATGCTGTATGTTTAACCGGGTAATTGGTTCGCGGCTTTTATCGCCGATTATGGAAATCCGTTCGCTTCCCTTTTCAGAAAAAGGCGCCGATTTAAATAGTAAAAGATTCGTGGATTTAATGGCCGTGGCCTTTTTAATGGACGCGACTACATGCTCAAGCAGTTTTACCAGATTAATAAGGGGGTCCGTACTGATGATGTGGCTTAATTCGGTCAGCAAATAGTCACTGTCTGCAATACGGTAAAAGATAAGTTTCCTGAAAAGGTGCTGCATGCGTTCCTTCAGTGTCGGAAACCAGAAAACCAGGTTGATGATAAAGACCGCCTCCAATATCTTTGAATTGAGAGAATAATGTTTTCCCAGAGACCTCGTTAATTTGTTAATCCCAAAGTAATAGAGACAAATGAGAATAAGCGTTAGAAAAGAGTAGAAAACGCTACGGCGCAGCACAAACTCCATGTAGTTATACCGATAGACATAATAAGAAAAAATGATGCTCGGAAAAATCGATGACAACATGGAAACCAGCACCAGGTAGTCCCCGATGTAAGTAATCTTATTTCCCTCCAGAAGTACGGTGAAGCCGATAAACAGCGCAATAACGATTACGACCCAGAAGATTGCCAGGTAGAATTTCCGCTCTTCCTTTTCTTCCACCGTCTTTGCGAGATGCCTGGAGATGCTCGCTGCAATACCGAGTGATATCACCAGCCAAACCACAAATGGCTTAACATAAAAGGCGGTGGAATTCAGGGCATATACGTTTTCTGACAGGATAAGGTGTTTTATGACTATAGAAAAGGGAATAACGGGGAGGTAAAAAGCAGCAATAATGAGCCGTTGATACGTATTTTTAATGTGCGGCCTATTATCAAAAAGAAACAAAAGCGCCGTGTGAAGCAAGAGACTTGGCATGAAGCCGATTCCTGCGTAAGAAATGGTATCGGCAATAATCTCTACCCCGGAAATCTCTTTTTGGAAAAGGATAAAACTGAAAAGAGAGACGGTGTTCCCAAGGTGCCACATAGCCACGCTGATCACCAGAAAAAGGAATACGAATTCACTCCGGGTCTTGTGCCGCCGCTGCACAATCAGTATGGAAAGAACTATGTGCAAAAGACTGCCCAGGATAAAACCTATGAGGGATATAATTTCGTAGATTGGCATATCGATCTTCGTTTAGTGCTCAACGAACGAGCCCTGTAGGGGCGGGGTAACCCCATACGTGTTAAGTTAAGAAACCCAGAATTACTCTGAACCACCTGTTAAATAAGATCTTTGTCAACTATTTTTGGTGTTATACAAAAGCTTTCCCACCGCTTACGCAGTGGGCTACTATTGTGTTGCCCCTAACGGGGCATGGCAAAGACAAGTCAACCCCCTCGCGTTTACCATCTGAAGATAGCCTGTACAAAAGATTTTCCGTGTACCAGTTCTCCCGGCTCTTTTTCAAGCTCAAGCTCAAATTTAAATTCCACGTGGTCCATAGGAG
>CAYJPZ010000102.1:0-14517 GCA_964372185.1 uncultured candidatus Brocadiaceae bacterium | reverse complement strand
AATTTGTATTTCCCTGTGATTGGAACTATAAAATTCTAAAATCGTTAGACTGAAGTTGTAAAAGTTATTTATTTACCGTCCCTACGGGATTAAAAATCCTTGCATAGAGTCCTACCGATAAATCGGTGGGCTATTTCCACTTGTCCCTGCGGGACAAAACACAAATTTACAAAAATTTGGGAATACCCCTTCCCTGAGAGGATTTTTACATGATCGCTTCTTTTTCGCGCGGTTCGGTCATTGCCAGAGGAGACAGCACTTGATCTATTTTTTCCGGTGAAAGGATGTTCCTTTCAAGGATGATGTCTCGCACTGATTTACCGGTTTTCATCGACTCCTTTACCACGTCGGCAGCCTTTGCATAACCTATCAGCGGATTCAATACGGTGGCAATACCCAGGCTGCGCAGGGCGTAATCCCGGCATTTTTCCGTGTTGACCGTGATACCGCAGACGCACTTATCACAAAATACCTTTGCGGCGTTGGTGAGGATGAGGATGGAACCGAGCAGCTTGTATTGAATCAAGGGCATCATAACGTTAAGTTCAAATTGCCCCGCCTGGGCGGCCATGACAATCGCGGCGTCGTTGCCGAGGATGGAGAAGCAAACCATGGTGAGCATTTCGGGTATCACCGGATTGACCTTCCCCGGCATGATTGAGGAACCGGGCTGTATTGCAGGTAGTTCAATCTCGGCCAATCCCGTGTTTGGGCCGGAGTTCATCAGGCGGAGGTCGTTGGCGATACGAATGAGTTCCACGGCAACTGCCCGAATGGCCCCGGAAAGCGCAACAAATGGCGCGTTGCTCTGCATGGCCTCGAATTTGTTCTTCGACTCTTTGAGGTTCAGGTGCGTCATCTGCCTGAGTTTTTCGACCACCTTGCCGGTATATGCCGGGTGGGCGTTGATTCCCGTGCCGGCGGCGCTACCGCCAATCCCCAGTTCTTCCAGGGATTCCATGGCCTTTTCAATTCCCCCGGTTGTCCGCAAGAGGGACGCCGTATAGCCGGAAAATTCCTGCCCTACCCGAATTGGCACAGCGTCCTGGAGATGGGTTCGCGCGGATTTTATGATCGAATCAAAGGACTTTGCCTTTTGATCGAACGCGTCAGTCAGGTCTTGCAAGTTTTTAACCAGTTTTTTTGCCATCTGCAGTGCTGCAATGCGCATGGCGGTTGGGTAGACGTCGTTGGTAGACTGGCCGTAATTCACGTGGTCGTTCGGATGCACGAGGGTATAGTCTCCCTTCCGTCCGCCCAGCATCTCAATGGCAACGTTGGCGATAACTTCATTTACGTTCATGTGGTGAGAGGTGCCTGCCCCGGCCTGGTAGACGTCCACTAAAAACTGATCGTGGAAATCACCGTTCAGTATGCGGTCGCACGCCAGGATAATCATGTTGCCGATCTTGCCATCGAGACAGCCGAGTTCCACGTTGACCATAGCGGATGCCTTTTTTATGAAAACGATCGCCATCGTGAAAAGGGGGTAGGATAGTTGGCCGCTAATAGGGAAATTTTCAATCGCCCTGGCCGTTTGTATCCCATAATAGGCCTCGTGGGGAACCTGCATTTCCCCCAGGGAGTCCTTTTCCGTGCGAAATAGTTCATCATTCGGTGTGTTCATAATTTTTTATTAATCATATTCATCCACACGTCATAAATACGCCCTTCTTTTTCTGCCTCCCACTTCTCTGAATTTTCCAGGCATTCCAGGGTGTTTTTCAGGATGGCGCCATGGATCTTTTCTTCATTTGCCAGGAAACGGTAGGTTTCGGCGTCTTTTATGTTACGGGCGTCTTTTGCGGCTTGTTCGTAAAATTTTGTTCCGCTTTCCTCCATCTTCATGGCAAGCCGCACCGCCTCTATGTCATTCGTATTGACGTCAACCTTATTTTTCAACTCCCTACCCATCTTTTGAAAAATCGTAACCACCCTTTCGCCCGGGTGCGCGGCATCCTTTTCTCCGGACGGGGAGGCCTCTTTGTCATTCGACAGCAATGCACGGAGCCTTTTTGCGTGCGATTTTTCGTCTTCTGCAAAGGACTTGAACATGGCCTTCCCCATGGGATGCAGGGTTTTTGTTGCCAAGTCGTTGTAAAACTTTATGCCATCCGTCTCCATCCGGATAGCAGCCGTTCGTGTATCGGTCTTTGAAATGTCACTCATTTTAATGCCTCAGACGCCGAAGGTTATTCTAAGATAAAGGTACAATGTATTACACCAGAAGGGTTCTTTTAAGAGTGCCCTTTTAATAGGCATAACCGTTTCTCTTTCGCCCCTTCGGGATACCATAATTAAATCAGGTATTCGGCTGCCTATTTGTGTTCACATCGGGGGACACGGGCACCGTGTCCCTACATCAACTCGTTTCCACGCTCCGGCGTGGGACAGTTGCCTGCCGTATCTCCGGTATCTTTTGTATCGTTGTGCATCATAACAAACGGCGTTTGTCCATACCACCCAGAGAACTACTTGCCGCCGCACGTTCATCCGGACTTTGATTAGCCCTCCGTCCTTTTCGTATACTTCTGGATATTCTCTACAATATCGCTCCAATTGTTATCGAACCGGATAGCCTTGTCGTCGATGTAGGCCACGCCAATGGGTTTATCAGGCGTCCATATCGTGTCATAAGGCAGCTTATGATACTTCATGAACCCTTCAACTAGCTTCGGCTGATTGCCCGGCAGTATGTTTTTCCAATACGACGCTGTCCTGCAGGAATGAATGATAACCCTGAACCCTGCTTTTTTCAAGGTTTCCAGGGCCTCTTTTACTCCCGGCATGGGTTCTCCGATATCCGGAAACTTATGTTCGCAGATCGTGCCGTCAAAATCAATGACGATGGGTGTTTTTATTGTCATGTGTCGTTTCTCTATTGCTATGATTATGGTGGTTAAGATGGTTGTCGTGGTTTTGCGTATTATTGGTTTTGCACTCACACCCGAATTGGATGACGGTGTGCCCTATCTTGAATTTTTTGCTTACCACGCCGTTGATTTCCTTGGAGAGTTTCGTGGTTTCACTGATAAGCATGTCCTTCGTATCGATATGGGCGCTCATGGAGTACATACCCGAGGTTATTGTCCATACGTGGATATCGTGCGCGTTATCAATGCCGGAAATTTGTTTGAGGCTTTCGATAAGTTCGTCAATATTAATCTCCTTGGGAGCGGCCTCCAGCAAGACGTCAACCGATTCCATAATCAGTTTGTAAGACCAAAGGAGGATCAACACGCAGATTACGACGCTAATGATGGGGTCGATGATAAACCATTCGGTAAAGTAAATAATAACCGCACCGAAAATAACCCCGACCGAGGACACGGTGTCTCCCATCATGTGAACAAACGCAGACTTCAGGTTTAAGCTGTGTCCGATTCCATGCTCATGGCCGTCGCCTTTGAGGATATAAGCGCAGCTCACATTGGCGATCAGCCCCACGACGGCAATGATAAACATCTTGCCGCTGGAGATGGTTTCCGGATGTATAAACCGCCGGTATGCCTCATAAAATATCCATGCGGCAATTACGACAAGGGTAACCCCATTAAACAGCGCCGCTAATATTTCAATCCGGAAGAAGCCGTACGTCTTCTTTTCCGTCGGGGGTTTCGTGGCAAAGAATACCGCAAAAAGGCTCACCAGCAGCGCAAAGAGATGGGTGAGCATGTGGCCGGCGTCGCTAATTAAGGCAAGGCTGTTGGAGAGAACCCCCCCTACAGTTTCTACAATGAATATGCCGCCCGTAATGGCGCTGGCAAGGATCAGCCTCTTCCGTTCCTGCTGCCGGTACTCCAGCCTGTGGTTATGCGCATCCTCGCCGTGATAGTAATCTATGCTGTGGGTATGTTCGATGACGTCTCTCCCGGTATTATTTATTTTTTAAAACACAGGCCATACCTGTCAACGCGCCACTCTCATCGAGCACCCTCGTGACCCTGACGCTCAGGACAGGCGTGTTTTGATTGTTTGGAGGCAGTATCAGGAAATCGGTGGCCTTTTCCTGCGTGTGTATTATCGTATCGGCGGGCATTGACAGGTTTCTCTGTGACAGATATGCTGAGAAATCCATATCTTTCACCAACGGCTCGTAGGGATGGAGGAACTCCCCGGCCGCCTTGTTTATCCGTTTGACCTTCCACTGTCCGTCGGTAATGACCACGCCTTCCGCCAGATCGGGTAAGATAGCATCCAGCATCGACGTCTCATCCTTTTTTCCCGACGGATGCCTTGTGCGAAGCAGTGATTTTACCCGTGCAAGCAATTCTACCTTATTGAATGGCTTGCTGATAAAGTCGTCTGCGCCCGCTTCGATACCCTTAATCCGGTCATCCATTTCGTGCAGGGCCGTGACCATGATGACGGGGATATCTCTTATTGCTTCATCCGCGCGCAGCTTCCGGCACACCTCATATCCCGTGAGGCGGGGCATCATAATGTCCAATATGAGAATATCAGGCATTTCCGCCCGCGCCTTTTCCAGCGCTTCTTCGCCGTCGTAGGCCTCAATCACGTCGTAATCCGAAGCGGTAAGAATTACCCGTAACAATTTTACGTTTTGTTTAATATCGTCCGTAACCAGTATTTTCGCTTTCTTCATTTCCCGCCCGTCTTTTTTTGACTGTATCATAACAAACAATGTATCGTATGTCAAAAAAGAAGGGGGGTTGTTTGTAACGGGTTAGTTTTTAATCTGTGAAATCTGTGGTTCCGGTAGTCCCTCTTATAGGTTCAGCAGTTGCCATTTTTGTTGTTTTTTTTACCGCCCTGATACGCTATCATATTTTACCTGAAACCTTTTTTACTATTCCCGTAAATACTATTCCAGGAGCTTTATGAACGGCAATCTTACCGGTAGTCTCGCAAAATCTATTAAAAGCTACATGCAAAATGAAGAGCAAAGGATTGTTGATGATACGCGCACATTAATCAATGCCAGGACGGAAAACCCGCCGGGCAACGAAATTGTCGCAGCCCGCATTGTTGAGGCGTTTTTTACCTCTTTAGGCATTCCTTACACCCTCTTTGAAAAAACAAAGGACAGGACGAACATCGTAGGGCGTATTGGCAGCGGTTCTCCCTCCCTGCTGGTTGCCTGCCATCTGGACGTTGTGCCTGCGGGCGACGAGTGGAAAAGGAATCCGTTCGACGCCTGGGTAGAAAATGGACGTATCTTCGGCAGGGGTGCTTCCGATAACAAGGGGCAAATGGCCGCCATGATGGCCGTTGTCCGGTTTCTCAAGGAAAACGAATCCCGGTTGAAGGGACAACTCATCCTCGTAGGCGCTGCCGATGAGGAACGAGGCTCAAACCTGGGACTGGAGTATCTGGTCAAAGAGTGCGGTATTCGTGCGGATTATGCCATCATCCCCGACGTGGCGCATAACATGCAAATGATCGATGTAACGGAAAAGGGCGCGTTATTCCTCGAAATAATCTCGCACGGCAAGCAAGCGCACGGTTCCAGGCCGGAAATGGGAATCAATGCCGTCTGGCATCTCATTACCCTCCTGGAACGTATTAAACAGATAAAATTCAAGCACACCTCCCATCCGCTCCATACCCCGCCGACCTTGAATCTTGGCTCCATCCACGGCGGCACGGCGCCCAACATCGTACCCGCGCTGTGCAAGGCGCAGTTGGACATCCGCTACCTGCCGGGCGGCTCAGGGGACGAAATTATGGCAAACCTGATAAGTATCGCAAAGGAGGTAGAGTCCCAAAGCAAGGGTCGCTTTGAGATAAAAATCGTTTCCCACCAGTTGCCCACCGCCGTTCCCATAAACAATCCGCTGGTGGAAATAATCTCAAAACATACGGAGTCCGTTCTGGGCGCCAGGCCGAAACCGAAAGGGATGTCTGGCGCGACGGTAACAAAACAACTTATCCAGAGCGGCATAACCGCCGTCGGGTTCGGTCCTGGAGACGAGGCAGAGGCGCACGCCACCAACGAATCAATCAGCATCAGGGAACTGGTCGACTTTGCAGAAATTATGGCCTTAATTACCCTTGACATGCTGGCGTAATATTGAGCGGAATTGCGTGAAAGAAACGACTGAAACCACAGATTTCACAGATAAAACCATTATGTGTGCGTGGCTTTTGGTGCGACGTATAGTGCAAGTTCCATCAGGGCTGAAGCCCTGAGCTACGGCGATTGGTTTGATGGGTATTGCGCTCGGTACGGGCGCAGACATTTGTATTGACAGTACATGGATAAAAATTGTATAAACAATACCGTATTATGAAAGGCCATGTCAGGATTAAGGATACGAAGGAAGCGTTATAAGGGAAAAAAACTGATGAATACCCCCAAAAATTCACACGTTGGCAATGAGTATGACCTTTTTATCTCTGCTCAGAAGGAGAGTGATGCATTAAAGGAACGTCTCTTTGAACTTTACATCCTGTACAGCCTCAGCAGAAATTTAAACGTTTCACTCCAGTTGAATGAACTTTTTCATAATACGATAAACGTCTTGAAAGGATTTCTGAAGATCGAAGATTTCTGCTTTATGCTGATAGATGATGAATGTAATGAGCTGAAGATGTGGAAGGCGGACGAGAGCCGCTTCGGAGAAGCAAAGGGCATAACGTTTAAAATAGGCGAAGGAATTTCCGGTCTCGTGGCCCAAACCGGTGAGACTATATTGATTCCTGACGCAGATAAAGACCCGCGATTTCTCTTCTACAAAGGAAAAATGCCCGATATCGGGTCTTTTCTCTCCATACCATTAAAATTAAATAATGACAAAGTAATAGGGGTTTTGAACGTTCACAAGCGGGAGACGAATGCATTCAAGGATACGGACAAAATGTTGTTTACGGCCATAGCGCATAATGTTGCCATTGCCATAGATAGGGCGCGGAATTATGAGCACGCGCAAAGGGTTTCTATGGTGGACGAGTTGACCACACTGTATACCAGAAGATACTTTCTTGAGAGCAGTCAGAGAGAATACAGCCAGGCTGAAAGGTGTGGCGAGTTTTTTTCGATAATCCTGGTGGACATCGACCATTTTAAATATTTTAATGATACTTACGGCCACATGCTTGGCGATGAAGTGCTGAGGAAACTGTCGTCTGTTTTAAAATTGAACGTGAGACAGAGTGATGTTGTTGCCCGGTACGGCGGTGAAGAGTTTATCATTTTATTGCCGGGTACAAATAAACCCGGGGCTGTGGCTAGCGCAGAAAAACTCAGGGCTGCAATAGAAAAGGAACTTGTTATAGAGGTAGGTGAGGGATACAAAGAGAAGGTGACAATAACGGCCGGCGTTGCCTGTTATCCCGAAGATGGGAAGAACGTAGAAGAGATAACCGCCTCGGCGGACAGATTTCTCTATTTGGGGAAAAATAGCGGGCGCAACAAGGTCGTTTCTACGGCATCGGACACAAAGGTTCCCTTGCCTGAAAAAAGGGGGGCAAACAGGTACTTGACCGCTTTAAAGATTGTAAGCGGTTTGCATCAACCCCAGGCCATTGAAATTAAAACGGATAGCGCCTGGAAGATGTGTACCATAAAGGATATCAGCAAGATGGGATTTCGGGGTGAGGTTGAATTTGCAGCCAAACTTGGTAACGTATATTCGGGTAAAATGGTTTTGAATACCGATGACTGTAAACCCGACATGTTTTCCATCCGTGTGGCGTTTGCAAAAAAAATGCGCCAGAACAGATACCAAATCGGTGCCGAGATCGTAGGCGGACGGGATAATTGGAAAAGGCTTTTTACCCAGGCAACGCATTGAAGGTAACAGTTACTTCGAAATTCCTTGTTCGATATTCGATATTTAGTATACGAAAAACTGATTGAACAAAAACGAGATGCAGATAAGGCTCACGTCCTGATTAGTGATTCACTTGCCTGATAGTTCCTTAACCATCATGTACACGGAGATATCGTCGCGTTTGACGTGGATGCGGAATGGCTTTTCCCTGTCCAGAGAACCCAATGCCCGCCTGAAACCGGCAACCGATTTTATCTCTTTTTTATTTACCTCGCTGATGACGTCCCCCTTCTGTAGACCGGTGACAGCCGCACGGCTGCCTGGTTCCACGCCGGAAACCATGATGCCGCTATTTTTTTCCACCCCCAATTTTTGCGCAATTTCCTGCGTTACGTTTTGAATGGACAACCCTATCTTTTTTTCGTAGGGGATGGTCGCGGCGTCCGGCGCCGTTGTTTCCTCCGGAGGTTCTGCCAGGACGGCCTCCACAAGTAGCTCTTCATTGTTCCTCAAAACCTTTACCTTTACCGTTGCCCCGGCACTCGTCTGTGAAACAATATGGAGGAAATGGTTGCCGTGCCGTACCGGTGTGCCGTTATATTCCAATATGATGTCGCCACATTCAAGACCCGCCGCCTTTGCCGGGGAATTATTAATAATTTCGTTAATGAGGGTGCCTTCCGTCCGGGAAACGTTGAATGCCCGCGCCAGATCGGCGTCCAGGTCCTGGACAACGACGCCCAGCCAGCCGTCCCGGGGAGAAGCTCTTTCCTCAACTTCATTGACTTCATTATTCGTTTCGGACGATTTATACTCCTGCGTTACGCGCGGCGTATATTGTCCGTATTGTACGTGTGGCGCAGTTTTCCACCGCATAACGGCACCCACAATGAACAAAATCACTAAAAGCGAAGCGGCGAATATGATGATGGGCAGGGGTTTGCCCTTTTTCTTTGGGCTTTTGGGTGTAGAGTCGCCGGCAGGTTGCAGCAAATGCCGGTCGTACTTACTGCGTTTCTTTTGGTCTAGCAACGTGTCAACGGCTTCCTGCAGCAGTATCAATTTTTGCCGCGCGCTGTCTCTGAATTTGGGATTTTGGGAAAGGCTGTTCCAGACAAAGCATTGTTTCTTGTATGCAGCCTCAATTTCCGGGTTTGTCGCGGCATGGTCAACGTCCAGTAATTGATAATAGTTCGTCTTCTTTTCCTGGACGCTGACGGGCGCTTCCGTGCTGTAACCGGCGCCAATCCTTTCCATTTCTTCGGACACCATTTCCATCGCGCCGGTTTTGTCTATGTTCAACGTTTGCGCGCAATTGAGGAGTATTTTTTTCCCTTCCCGGGAAAGGATTTTGTCCGACAATACGATGCGAACGATCCTGAGAAACTCTTCGTGAGATTTTTTATCCGCGACCTCCCTCAGCGATGTATCATACGCCTTCCTTTTTTCCGGATTGCTTAAAACGGTGTATGCGTCGTGAAGCTTTTCCATCGCCTCCTTTGAAACGGGGCCGGTGTCTTTTGTCTTTGTGTTTGCAGGGTTGGAGCTGTATCTCTTGTTAACGTCCCTCCACCAGTCGTACCGCTTATGAAAGGCCGTTTTGACGTCCGGCAAAGAAGGGGTGTCTTCCAAAACCAATCCCATCCGTTCATAGTGGTTTTTGGATGGATCGATAACATCCTTCCATTCGTCGTTGGTAAAATAGTTGTCAGGATCGAACGTTGCCGCCATGTTCAGTTTCCAATATTGAGCGAGGCGGTGCCTCAGACCAATTAAAAACGTTTGGAACTACAGATTTCACAGATTACACAGATTTTTAAGGGTGCAGCGAATTAGTCTCTTACAAATCATATTTTGACATTTTCAGCAAAATATTTTATATGAAGCTTCATATTCAGCTTTGTGTGAGAAAACAGAAGTTTTTCCCTTCCGACTCGTTCGGGTTAAGAATTATTAATTACCGTAAAGATTGCGATACCATGCCAGGATAATGTCTCAACTTTTTGAATTCCCATTCCTGAGAATGGTGTCAGGGTGGGTTTCCCTGGAATTATACCTGCCTTCAAGCTCGCATACATAAAAATGCTATCAGAAGGAGCCTACCCCGTCACACTGGCATTTTGAACGTCGTTGCCCGCCTTTATTAGTTCCTGATTCGACAAGCCGCCCGTGTGTTCAATGGTGATTTTAACGTCTTTTCCCGATAACACGTGCTTCCCGTATACCTCAAGTATGCCCGCCGTCGTGTAGCGGTAGGTGATTTCCACGAGGCTGCCTTGCGGAGACGGGGGGATAGCATCGATTACGCCCTTTGCAATCAGGTTGCAGTCCCTGGGGTCGCACGTGCCGTCGTCGCCCATAATACCGCCCTCCAACACCCTGATTAAGACAGAGCTTTGGTTTGCAACCGCCGTTTTAAAATCATCTTTTTTATCGACAGGAAGCGGGGTAAATCGCGGTATCATGAGATAGTTCCGCTCCTTGCCCTCGGCATTAAAAGCAATAACGCCCAGATTATGGGAGCTTACCTTCTCTACGTGGACAATCGACAGCTTCCGCGCCAATTCTTCCGGGGCAAGGCCTTCGTTAACCACCAGCATCGCGCCATGCCACGCGGCCCCCAGCGCGACGCACTCGTCGGGATTCAGTTCTTCACAGGGTGTCTTGCCGCTGATTTCGGCTACCATCTTTTTAATGATGGGCATCCTTGTAGAGCCGCCGACGAGCAACACGGTGTCGATGTCGCTCCACGTCATGTTTGCCTCGCCCAGGACAATATCGCAAAGCGCCTGACATCTGTTTACGAGAGGCCTGGTGAGTTCCTCAAACGTGTCCCTGGTCAGCCCGGTAATCATAGTATTCCCCGCGTGAACGCACATGATCTTCGTCTTCTCGCGCCTGGAGAGTTCCTCCTTGGCCTTGACGGCCCTCAGTTGCAAGTCCTGGTAGGACGACAGGTCGTCCAGTGGGTCCGTGCCGTATTTTTCCTTAAAGGCGTTTGCAACGTGCCTGATAATCTCGTCATCCCAGTCCTTGCCGCCCAGCATGTGGTCTCCGTTGACCGCTATTTCCCGAATGCAGCCCCCTTTTATTTCAAGAACAACCACGTCAAAGGTGCCGCCGCCGAGGTCGAAGACGAACACCTTCTGGTCTTTGCCGAGCTTGTCCAATCCATAAGACAGCGCAGCGGCAACCGGTTCATCGATAACGGCCTTTACGTTAAAACCGGCGATAATACCGGCCTCCCTGGTGGCCGCCCGTTCCGGATCGCCGAAGTATGCGGGGCAGGTAATTACGGCATCGGTAATCGTCATTCCCAGCCGCACCTCGGCGTCATTCTTCAGTCTTTTCAGGATGAAGGCGGATATCTCCTGTGCGCTGTACTTTTTGCCGTTATGCTCAAAACACCACCCCTGCGTCACGACGTTGCCATGCTCGTCCTTTTTGTCTTCCTTCGGTTTTCCCATTTGCCTCTTAACGAATTCCACCACCTTGCCTGGCTCTGCAACGGCGTTCTGCTTGGCTATTTCTCCTACGATAACGTTCGCCTCGTCTTCGATAAGAACAACGGAAGGTATAATCCTGTGCTGATCGGGACTGGGAATTATTTCAGCCTTGTTGGTATCCTCGTTAATATGGGCAATGGCCGAGAAGGACGTCCCCAGGTCTATACCTACGACTTTTAATCTTGACGGAACCATTTTGCATCTCCCCTGATGTATAGGAATTTCAAAGTAGGGACACGGTGCCCGTGTCCCATACATATTACGTTAAGCCCTATCCGCCTGGCTGGTAGGCCGGAGGCCGTAGCCTCCAGCCTACCAGCTTGCCTGTGCGGGAAGCTCCTGCTTCCCGTGCTTTGGCGGGTTCAGGTTCGTAACCCGAACCCGCGAAAATGCCGTTGTAGGGCGACCCTTTAGGGTTGCCCTACAACAGGCCCGAAGGGCAGAAAGATTATAGCCGGGGGTAAAGCCCCCGGTAAGGAAACAAAAGACAATCAGCCCCGAAGGGGTGACACAAAAGGACGTATAGTCTGGCTGAGACGTTTATTTTTTCCCCAAAATGTATTATTGTTCAGATTACGGAAACAAAACATTCTGTCACCCCTTCGGGGCTTATCGTAATTATATTACCTTTACAGGGGGCTTCACCCCCCGCTATATCCTGTCGGCCTTTCAGGCCTGACTTTGAAATTCCTGTGCCTTTAATTTCACGGCCTCCGGTATTTTTTTATAATAACCTCTTCCGGCCGGATCACCTTATCATTCCAGCGAAAGCCGGTCTTGCGGACGGCGTCTACCTTGTTGTTTTCTCCTTCAATGCCGGTGGTGACGGTGCCTACGGTTTTGTGCAATTTGTAGTCGAGAGTTTCAGGATGTTCAACGAAGGGGGTGACGTCTCTGCGGCAAAGGATTTCTAGTAGTTCTTCTTTGATGTTGCGGAGATTGTTCTTTACCGTAAGGCAGGTATCGGCGGTGGGCGTCTGGCCACCCCCGATGAGGTTTAATGTTTGTTCCAAATTATCATAGAGCATAATAAGCTCTATAAACACGGGTTTTTGTGATTGGAATATGAAGTTGTCACGGTACAGCTTTAGCTCCTCGCTCAGCTTGTCGATGGCCTTTTCCTTTGCCGCGTCGTACGACGCCCTGGACGCCAATTCTGCTTTTATGTCGTTAAGGATTGCCTTTTGAGTAGAAAGCGCTTCTGCAAGGCCTTGTAATTGTTCGCCAGACGTCTGCCGGGATTCTGGTGTGACGGCTGCGTCCTTAGCCGGTTGCGGCGGGTTTTCTCCCCTTTCTTCAGGCTTTCCGTTTGATGGTGATTCTTGTGGCTCATTATTTTCCATGTGAGACGTCCTTTTTGTAGCACTCCGGCCGGTATCAAAAAAAAACCGGGGAGACAATTCTTCTTTTTTCATTACGTTGTCAGATGTTGAATTGTGCCGCCCCTACGGGGCTAAAACAATAGGTGTTTCTCTTTACCCACCGCTTACGCAGTGGGCTACGGTTGTTATACCCCACAGGGGTGTCTTTGTATTGCCGCATAACAAAATTCCTTGTGAACAAGGTAGATAGGCTGCCAACCGGGGGTGGCATGACCTGACTTTGTCATGCCCCGTTAGGGGCAATACAATCGTAGCCCACTGCGTAAGCGGTGGGTGGAAGGTTGTTGGTATATTTTGAAGCCCCGTAGGGGCGGCACAAATACCTCAAACATTTTTGTTTGCCATCCAAAGCCGCCGAAGGCCCAATTTAATTATATAAAAATTCCTGATTCAGGAGAATAAGGAAAATTCATTATTTGGCGGCTACGCTTCCAGACTGTGCCAAATGAATTTTTTCATTCTAAAAGTGGGGAAGAAATATAAAAAAAATAGCGTAAATTTGTCCATTTGACCCAGTCTGTTCGCTTAATCCACCCTGCATACCCTACCTCAACTTGGCCTCCATCTTCCTTTTAATCTCCGCGTCGTCTCTCATCCTTTGTGCCCCAGCCCTGATATCGCTCAGACACATTTGTAGTTTCATCCACCCCTGCAAATGTGTATAGGCCGGGTTGCTGTGATATGCCCCCTTCCAGACAACGGTGGCGTTATTTACCAATCTTGCAAAGAGTAGTTCAATTTCCGGCATGGTCTCTACGTTGGGAACAAGGGTATGTCCAAGGAGGGACGCGCTTGCCGTTTTGTCCGTAAGGGAAAGACTATAGCCATCCTTCCCCAAACTAGCGATAATGCCAAACGCCTCTTTTATTATATCCTCCGCGCTTTTATGAAGCGCGTCTGCCGTTTCCAACGACTTCTTTGAAAAATGCGGCGAATGGCAGGCATTGCAGATCGACAACATGTCGCCCCGCCTTTTGCCCAATTCAGCCTCGTCTACACGGGCGCCGTTTCTATCGATATACGACGCCCCGCTCCCTACCGGTCCGTAAGCAAGTCCAAAGCTCATATCGTGCGACCCCTGCGGCATGTGGCAGGTAACGCATACGGGCGACCGCATCGCCTCGACCAGTCGGGCGTCCCTTAGTATATACGACTGGCTTGCAGAATAAACAACCCCATGCTTGGAAGAAATATAGATTTCGTATTGCGAGTTATCGGTTCCCGAATGACACGTCCTGCACGCCTCCGGCGTCTTGGCCTCAAGGGTGCTGAAGGTATGCCTGGTATGGCATGAATCGCACTTGAATTGAATGTTGTGGCACTGTTCGCACTGTGCTGTGCGGGCATTGGGAGACGGCGCAAGGGATTTATTGCAATCCAGCATCCTTTTCCATCCGATAGAATGGCGGCTCTTCATGAACTCATGATACTGCTTCAGGTGGCATTTCCCGCAGTTACCCGCAACGACGCGCCGGCTCACCCGTATGTCCTCACACGCGCACGCTTCGGCGCCCAGATACGCAAGCTCCTGTGCCTCCTTAATAGCCGGTTCGGTATCCGTATTAATATGACATGTCTCACACCCAACACCCTTCCTGGCGTGTGCGCTACCCTCCCAATCTGCAACCCAACCGTGCGCTATGCCTCGCTCTTCATGGCAACTAATACAGCGTAATGATTCCGCGGTAATTCCCCTTTCCGCTTTCGGCGCGGCAGCCGGTTCATTTGCAGGAATGGTGACCGCTTCCTTTTGTGTGGCACAGCCTGCGGTCGAAAGCAACCAGGCAAGAAGCAACACGGCGGCAAAAAAGGTAATGGGTGTATTTGCATATCGCAGTGGATTAAGCATCGCTTTCCTCCTTTGAAAAATATTCGTGTAAATTCGTAATACTA
>CAYJPZ010000101.1:0-14617 GCA_964372185.1 uncultured candidatus Brocadiaceae bacterium | reverse complement strand
CCCCGACGCGCGGCTTATGAGTCCGCTGCTCTACCACCTGAGCTACACCGCCACTTGTTTTATACCGTCCTGATAGTGAAATGACATCCTGTAAAGAAATGTACAGGTGTAATTTTATATGCAAAATGAAAATTTGCAAGGAAAATAAAAGACAATTTTGAATGGGATTTATTCAATTTTAGCTTGACATTGATTTCAAGAGATGATAGCATCTTTCAGAGTTATCAGTTGTCAAAGCGTTTCTTTAAGCGGTTGATGGTGGTTGTCCAGCCTAAAGTCAGCATAGAAACAATCTGTTCCTTTCCCTGAGCCTAGCTATTCTGATTAATATCCACAGTTTGTAGTGGATATATCGGTATGAAACCTCAAAAAGCAAGTTGCGCATGAATGCACACGTTGCCCGCGACAAAGAGGTTTTTTAAAATACATTATCATTAATTTTACGTGCATCTCCGTTTGTCTTGCCTTGTAATTGCCTATCATATACAAAATGTTCCTGAGTAAATTAATTTGATAACGCAAAGTTTTATTTCTAACCGTTGTTTTACATCACGTATCCAAGATGCCAGAACGCTTCTTCATTGTTGACGGACATTCGCATTGTTACCAGGCGTTTTATGCTATTACGGCAAGGCTGACAACCCCTGGCGGAAAACCCGCAAATGCCGTTTACGGTTTTACCAGAATGCTCCAGAAGCTGCTCAGGGAACAGCGGCCGGACTATGCCGCCGTGGTGTTTGACACAAGGTTAGCCACCCACAGACACAAGGAATACGAACAATATAAGGCGCATCGTAAGCCGATGCCTGATGATTTGCGAGTCCAAATCCCGTTGATTTATAAGGTCGTCAGGGCTTTCAACATCCCCGTCTATGCGTCAATGGGGTTTGAGGCGGACGACCTGATTTGCACCCTCGTAAAGCTGCTGTCTGACAAAGACGTCGAAACGATCATCGTGACTTCCGATAAAGATATGGAACAACTCATCAATGCGCGCGTAAAAATCCTGAATGCAAAGAAGGAAATGCTGATTGACCAGGAAACGCTTTTTAAAGAAAAAGGCATACACCCCGACCAGGTGACGGACGTCCTTGCCCTTTCCGGGGATTCCTCGGACAATGTGCCCGGCGTACCCGGCATCGGCAGCAAAACGGCATTGGAACTGATTCAAAAATGGGGAACACTTGAATCCGTGCTTGCGAACGTTGACGGCATATCAGGGAAAAAAAGGCAGGAAAACTTGCGCACCTTTGCAGACCAGGCCAGGCTTTCTCAAAAACTGATAAGGCTGCGCAGCGATGTTCCCCTCCGTCTGGATATGAATGCGTGCAGGATACCTGCTGCTGAAAATGTCAAATTGAAGACATTGTTCAGGAACCTGGGATTTAACACCCTCCTGGCAGACCTGGTTGCCACGGCAAAGACGGAGGAGACCCGGTACAACCTGATAAATACCCCGGTAACGTTTCACGATTTTCTCACCCGGTTAAAGGCGCAGAAGGCGTTTGCGGTTGATCTGGAAACCACCAGCGTCAAACCCCTTGAGGCAAAAATAGTGGGCATCTCGTTTTCCTGGCAAGCCCGGGTGGCGTATTACCTGCCTTTTATGGCGCCGGAAGGGACGCCGCTCTTGTCTGCAGAAACGACGCTGCAGGTACTGAAACCTGTATTAGAAGATGCCGCTATTAAAAAAATCGGGCAAAATATTAAGTACGATACCCTGGTGCTGAGAAACAATAATATTCGTTTACAGGGGATCGCCTTTGACACGATGATTGCCTCCTACCTGCTGAATCCGGTAAAGAGGAATCACAATCTGGACGACATTGCCTTTGAGTATCTTTCCTATAAGACCATTGCCACCTTCGAGCTGATTGGCAGTGGAAAGACGCAGATAACCATGGACCGGGTTGACATAGCGAAGATATGCCAATATGCCTGCCAGGACGCCGACGTCGCATTCCGGCTGGCGGAAATTATGGAACCGCGCCTCAAAAAAGAAGGTCTGTGGCCGCTCTTTCAGCAGGTTGAGATACCGTTGATTTATGCGCTGGTCGAGATGGAGTGGGACGGGATAGGCATAGATGTCCAGGTTTTAAAGGAGATGTCGGGCGAATTGTCCATTAGATTACAAGGCCTTGAAAAAGATATTTACGCCGCGGCCGGGCGTGAGTTCAATATTAATTCACCCAAGCAGTTGAGTGAAATCCTCTTTGATGAGCTTTTGCTTCCACGGGTAAGGCGCACCAAAACCGGTTCGTCTACGGATGCAAGCGTGTTGGCCACCCTTGCATGGAATCATTCGTTGCCCAAGCTGATGCTGGAATACCGGCAGCTTATCAAACTGAAAAATACGTACGTTGACGCCTTGCCGGACATGATAAATCCCCATACGGGACGGCTGCACAGCTCGTTTAATCAGACGGTTACGGCCACGGGAAGGCTGAGCAGCAGTGAACCGAACCTACAGAATATCCCGATTCGAACGGACGTCGGACGGCATATCCGGCGCGCCTTTGTTCCCTTCGGAGAAGACGCCTTGTTCTTGTCGGCGGACTATTCCCAGATCGAACTGCGCATCCTTGCGCATTTTTCCAAAGACATTGCTCTGGTAACGGCCTTTCAACAGGATAAAGACATCCACTCCGCCGTGGCGTCCGCCATTTACGGCGTTCCCATTGAGGGAGTAACGTACGAAATGAGGCGAAACGCGAAGGCGGTTAATTTCGGCATTATCTACGGGCTGAGCGAATTCGGACTTGCCCGTGACACCGGGCTTTCCGTGGTGCAGGCGCGCGAGTTCATCAACGCCTACTTTGCTTTGTACCGGGGGGTGAAAGAGTTCCGGGACGTGGCTATCGGGCAGGCAAGGGCGTGCGGGTACGTTAAGACGCTCTTTAACAGGAAAAGGGCTATACCGGAACTGAATGCCGGGGATAAGAGGCGAAGAAACCTGGCGGAACGCATTGCCGTTAATACGATAATACAGGGTACTGCCGCTGATTTGATTAAAATTGCCATGAATAAGATATCCGCGCGGCTGCAGACGATGGGGCATGAGGTGAAGATGCTGCTTCAAATACACGACGAACTGCTTTTTGAGGTGAAGGGAAGCGCCTCCGCATCGGCGCGGGCAATGATACAGGAGGAAATGATCCACGCCGTTGAAATGGACGTTCCGATCAAGGTAAACATAAAGACCGGCAAAAATTGGATGGAATCGGATTGATTATTAAACCGAAAATCATTGGAATAACGGGCGGCATATCGAGCGGGAAAAGCACCATTGGCCGTATGCTTGCATCACTGGGGGCGCAATACCTCAATGCCGATGAGATGTGCCACAAGCGCATGTTGGTGAAAGAGGTAAAGGACAAGATCGTGGGGGAGTTCGGCGCTGAAGTCCTGGATGTTAGCGGCAACGTTGATCGCACACGGTTGGCGAAGATCGTATTTCAGGACAAAGCGCGCCTGGATGCCCTGTGCGCCATCCTCCATCCCCCGGTTATTGAGCAGATACAGACAAAGATTGCGGAAATCGAAAGGCAGGGGAGAAGGAAGGCCGTCGTCATCGACGCCGCTTTATTAGAGGAATCCGGGCTTGCCATCTACTGTGATTTTGTGATTTTTATTAACACGGGCAAGGATCGTAGGGTAGAGAGGGGCCTGCTCAGCAGGCATTGGCCCGCAGAAGAATTGGAAAAACGGGAACAGTTTCAAATGGGTTTAGAAGAGAAAAAACGGAGCGCGGATTACATCATTGACAATAATTTCACCGTAGAAAACACCTTTAGACAAGTAAAGGAATTTTGGCAACATTGCCTTGAAGAAAGACAGTCGTAGCATTAGTAATCATTATTAGGGAGGAGTATTTATGGCAGTAGCAAATGGTAAGAAAGAACCTGTGGACATGGATGTGGATTTGGTGGAGGAAAACGATAAGTACGAAGAAATCAAACGCGGTGAGATGCATATTACCGAATTACAAAAGATGACGATAAAGGAACTGCAGGATACGGCAAAAAAGGAAGGTATCAAGGAGTATATCGGCCTTAAAAAGCAGGACCTCATCTTTAAAATACTCAAAGACAGGGTCAATCAAAACGGCCTCATGTACGGCGAAGGCGTGGTAGAGGTGCTTCCTGAAGGCTTTGGATTCTTGCGGTCACCTGACTACAACTATCTGCCCTGCCCGGATGATATCTACATCTCTCCCTCTCAGATCCGCCGGTTCGGAATCCGAACGGGCGCCGTAGTCTCCGGCCAGATAAGGCCGCCAAAGGATACGGAAAGATACTTTGCCCTGCTGAGGGTAGAGGCTATTAACTTTGAAAACCCGGAAATCATGGGCGATAAGATTATCTTTGACGATCTGACCCCATTACACCCGTCGGAAAGACTCTTTTTGGAAAAAGAAGCCCATGAGCTTGAGACAAGGATTATGGACCTTGTGACCCCCATCGGAAAAGGGCAAAGGGGTTTAATCGTTGCCCCACCCCGTACCGGTAAAACTGTGTTATTGCAAAAGATTGCCAATAGCATCACCAAAAACCATCCGGAGGTCTACCTGATTATCCTCTTGATTGATGAAAGACCGGAAGAAGTGACCGACATGGCCCGTTCCGTCAAGGCCGAGGTTATTGGCTCCACCTTTGATGAACCTGCAAGCCGCCATATTCAAGTGGCAGAAATGGTAATTGAGAAGGCGAAGCGCATGGTGGAATATGGCAAAGACGTTGTTGTCCTGCTCGATTCTATCACCAGGTTGGCAAGGGCATACAATACCGAGGTGCCGCACAGCGGAAAGATACTCTCCGGCGGCGTCGATGCCAGCGCCCTCCAGAAGCCAAAGAGATTCTTTGGCGCAGCGAGAAACATTGAAGAGGGTGGAAGCCTCACCATAGTTGCAACGGCGCTGGTCGATACCGGCAGCAGGATGGACGAGGTTATTTTCGAAGAGTTCAAGGGCACCGGCAACATGGAATTGCATCTGGACAGAAAACTGGCGGATCGCCGGCTGTTCCCCGCAATCGACATCACCCGTTCCGGCACCAGGAAAGAAGAGTTGATCGTGGACGCCGAAGAAATTAAACGGATGTGGATGCTCAGGAAGGTGCTTAACGAAATGAACCCCGTTGAGGCCATGGAACTGCTCAAAAACAGACTTGCCAAATCAAAAACCAATGCCGAATTCCTGATGACCATGAACATTACCTGACGCAGTAAAGCCGCAACCATGTCCTCCTTAAAAAGGGGGTGAAGGAAAAAATCATCCTGTCAATACGCGGAAGATATGGTAGCTTCGTTTGATGTAACACAGATCATCGAAGGCGAAGAAATCGTGAACCCAAACCCTTGGTGAAAAGCTTTGTTAGGGGCAACGCAAACATCCGATGGATTTACATGAGGACGTTGAAGGTTTTAAAATTGCTAAAGAAGAAAACCTATGGTACTCCGAAAACAATTGCTCCAGCGGAGCAACATATTTATAGAGAATTGGTGGTAATTCTTCCCGCTACAGGTAAGAAATGAATAATGGCATTCACTCTGGATAAAATAGTTCCCTGGGGCAGATCATTCGATGAATACATAGCAATGTTCGATTTATCAAGGCAAGATATTGCGTCGCGCATTCTTGGGTGTGGTGACGGGCCTGCAAGCTTTAACTGCATTCTTACGAGACGCGGAGGCCATATAGTTTCCGTTGACCCTATTTACCACTTTAGTGCTGCTGAAATAGGAAGCCGAATAAATGAAATATATGAAGAAGTTATAAAACAGACTGAGAAGAATAAGGATATTTCCAATCTTGGAGTTGGGGGGAAAGAAATCCCGGCATCTTGAAAAGATTATCGACAAATTGGATAAGGATAATTTTGAAGTCAGCATTGAAAAAGTGCCTTATGAATTCCAAAAAGGCGGAAACAAAATGATGAAGGTTAAAACCTCGTAGCCCATCCAATCAAGTGGATAGCAAAAAACGCCATTGGCTTCGTGATAAATTATACATTATCGAAAATGTGGAAGCGGAGATTTGCCTTGCATGTTGCGAGAGATATTTTCACGCAACAACCCTTGATAAGATCGATCCTGTACCATTAAATTAATACTACCGGGATATACATGGTAACTTATCGGCAAAGAACGATTTTGGCAGAAAGTTACCCCCATATTTATTTGAGGCAAGTTTTCCTCTCTACAAAATCAATGTTTGCAACGGTTACGAAACCTTGAACGTTTGTCGCTACCGTCTCCAATTCCTTGTCTAAATCTAATTCAGGATTAATAAAGCCGATGCCGGCGCTGATAATCACCTGGTTAACACCGCCCATTTCGGTAATCAGGCCGGTAAGCCCTTTTAGCGTGTCGCCGCAATTGCGTATGTCGATGGCCTTGATGTAAGTCATCGATTGTCGTTCTCCCTGGATGCTTCGTAAAACATCCTCCCTTCTTGCAGCCAGTCCAACGGTATAACCTTTACCGGCAAGTATTTTGGCCAGTTCTCTGCCAATTCCAGAGCTTGCGCCGACTATTATGGCTTTTTTCATCTGTTAATTCATTCCCCGTTTATAAGATAGAAGGCCATTAGTTTTTCTTCTGGCAATAGTATTTGTACACCAGGTCTGCAAATGCCTCCAGCGCGTAAGAGCCTTTTCCGAGGTCCGTAAGGCATTTTCTCACCTCGCGGAGGTTTTTGAAGTTTTCTGATATGTATTGGGCAACAAAGGTCTCAGCGGACATAAAGTTGAGATCGGGGCCTTTGTCGTCCGGGCTCTGGTATATTTTATAAGCCACGATGTCGGCTATCGTTTTCAAGTTGACGTCCCGTGTCTTCGAAATCATGTCTTTAACGAGTTCAAAACTTAAAAACTGCTTGTCCTGATGGTAATTATAGATGGTGTCAGCAAGTTGATTGATCGGTTGCATTCCTTTATCAAGACCGGTCAACTGCCTCTTGAACGAATCAATATCAGGAAAATTATCTGAAATATATTGGGCAACCATATCGGCGGCTGCTAAAAAATTAGGCTCCGGTCCTATATTTTCCGGGCTTTCGTATATTTTGTAAGCCACGATATCGGTAATTGTTTTAAGCGAAATGTCTTCCTTGCTGTGGATTTTACTTTTTATTAATTCTTTATCTATTGCCATTTTATCCCTCCACAAAAAAATAAGGTGTACCCCGTTGTATAGACAATTATTTATTAAAAATCTGTGCAATCTGTGAAATCTGTGGTTCCGGTGGTTTTTTACCTGGTCTGAGCCGTTATTTGAAAAGCCCCTTAAACAACTTATTAATAGCACCGTCCTCTTTCTTCTGGGGTTGTTGCTGACTCTTATCGTCTTGCTGTTTTGAGCCGGTTAATTTCCCGCCCAATTTTTCCAGTTCCTTCTTCGCGTAATATTGCGCGGTGACCTTGGCAACGTACGCGGCGTCGAGGAGGGGTTTCGGTTTGCTCATGGTGCCGGTTATGGTCATCGGCAGCACCATGCGTTTCTCCGGGTTGATAAGGGAGTTGAGCGGTTCTGCTTTTTTGGCCAGCTTTACCGAATAGTCAGGCGAAAGCATGATCTTTCCTTTCAGCGCAAGTTCTCCGGTATCGCAGGCAACCAGTCCTTCCATATAGGCGTCAGAGCCGGAAATTTCCTCGGTGTGGACGTTGTGCATGGCAAGGTCGTTTAAGGTGACCTTACTGTTAACCATCGTGAAATGGCTGTCCATAGCATCGAAGAAGGTCGATTGCTGTTTCTTTAATTTTCCGCTCTCACCACCTAAATAGGTGGACACCCCCTCCATACCGAAAAGTGATTCGAGAATGGTATCGACAAGGGTTAGATTCAACAGCTCGCCCTTATCCAGCCGGAATGAGCCGCTGGCGTTAACAGGACTGTTGCTCTCACTGCCCTTAACGCTGTTTGCCGAAAAGGTACCCGAAAAGAGCCCCCGAAAGGTACCTTTGTAAGAGGTAAAGTTATCCATAGCCTCGGCCACCTGTATGTTCCTGATGACCGGCCTGGCACTCCACTGGGATGTTTTCATGTCGAAGGTGCTATCCATGGTGACGACCCCCTGGAAGATGTTGACTTGAAACCCGTGGACGTTGAGGACGTCGTTTTGGAAATTAAATTGCGCCTGCATTTTTTCAAAGGGAGAGGACTGTACCACGCCCTTTTTGACGGCAAGACTGCCGCTTGCCTTGATGTCGCTATCCTTCTTTTCCGCCTGCACCTTCATTTCCATAGCCTCAATGACGCTTTTCTGCGCGGGGGTTTTCTCATCCGACGCGGCTATCTTGAGCTCAATCTTTGGGACGGAGAATTGCAGATTGATGGCTGCGTCGTTCAGGGGTCCTTTTATCGACGTCTTGAAGGCGAAGTTCCCCTCCGCATCATACTCTTTGAGCGCCGGAACCATGTCGTCCCAACCTTGAAGCGTCGAGGTATTGGCGTCAATCAAGATATCAAACCGGGGATTGGAGAAACTGTTAACACGCCCGGAAGTCTTGAGAGACATGGTATGGACGGTAAAGGCTAAGGGGTTCAATTGAACGTCTTCACCCGACTTGGTTGCGTTGAAGGAGATTTGGCAAGGCACCTCCTTTGGCTTGTGAAATGTTTCTCCATACCGGAGGTCAACGTCCTTCATTTCAATGGTGCCGGTGGCCTTGAGATTATCCACCGTTCCCTTTGAAGCCATGTCCATGCCCATCATGCCCGAAAATGTTGTGTCCTTTGGCAACACGTCCCTGATGGAAGGGTAGAAAGTAAAGGCGTAGCTGGTGTCGAAGCCTTGCGCCCGAAAGGTTACGTCCCATTGTGGTTTTGTATTAAATCCTTCCACCCGTCCCAACATGGAAAGGTTGCTTTCGTTTAATTTTATATCCATCTGATGGATGTCCAAAGTACCTTCTTCCTGGGCAAAATTCACTTTTTCCCGGAGGGTAAGACTCGCTTTGTCCAGGACGTTGGCGCCGTCTGCGTCTACAAGTGTCAATTCGTCACACTGTATGTCCCCCTCGACGTTTATGCCAGTGGCCATGTTTCCTTTGAGAGAAACGTCCAGGGACACCGCCCCACTTACCGGAGTTATGGACATTCCGGCGGGAATGAAGCGTTTGTAATCACCCAGGTTGAACTCGTGCAGTGACAGGGCAACGTTGGCAAAGAGCCGATTCACATCCATTGCGTCACCCAAAGGCCCCAGGCTGCCTTTTATCGTAAGATTTTGCTTCGCACCGCCGGGTAGTCTGCAGGCGATGAAGGTATTGATAGGGTTGTTTATTGATATATCCGAGAGCTTCAAGTCAAGCATGTCTATGGTGGTGTTCGTTGTTCCATCCGGAGAAGATTCATCGGTAAAAACAATTTGCCCCTCGTTCAGGGTAAAGGCGGATACCAGCAATCCTGCAAGGGGAGAAACGCCGGCTTTTGGCGGCTTATCCCCTGTTTTCACCTCTTTGCTTTCCGGCTTTGCAGGGCCGGTTGCTTGTGAACCGGCAATATCTTTGAAATTAAATTCCCCTTTCCGGTTTTTAATCAACTGTATCCGGGGCTTTTCAAGTATCAGCTCACTGACCTGCACCTGTTTTTTCAATAGGGGGAGCAGTTTTATCTTGAGCCGCAAACGTTCCAGGCTCACAAAATCGCCTTTTCCAAATTCGGGGTTTTCGGCAATACGGAGACCGCGAATCTCAGCTCCCAGGCCTGAAATCAGGGAGAGTTCTATATTATCAAAATCCATGTTTCTTCCCAAATTGGATTTGGCCAGGGCGACGATTTTTCCTTTGTAGTTGTTTAAGTCAATAACGAAAGGCGCTGCAATCACGCAGGCAATGAGGGAAAGGATTACACATAAGGCAATGACAATAATTTTCTTCGTTTTTTTCATGTACTCAGGTCTCGCAATCGTTTAAAAAATTTCTTTGTTTACCGGTATCGTTGTGCCGTGAAAGGTCGAAAAATTAATGTAGCAGAAGTATGTGGTTTTATCAAGAAGATTGCAACAGGTAAATTCCCTTGAATATCCAAAAATTCAGGATAGAATCATTGTATGTCAGTGCCCCAAACACCCCAGAAACCGTCCAATAGCTTTTCGCCTACCAGGAGGCAGCTCGTCGTTATTTTCTTTCTGGCTACAATGCTGCTTATCGGTTCAATGATAAAACTTGGTATGGATCGTCATTGGTGGTTGCCGGAGACGGAGATTGTAAGCGTTCTTAAGCCGGAGGACATAAAAGTTACCCTGGATATCAATACTGCCCCATGGTACGAATTAGTGCTGCTGCCACGATTGGGTGAGGTAAAGGCAAAGGCGATTGTTGCCTACCGTGAAAAGCACGGTAATTTTAAGACATTGGAAGAATTAGCTAACATAAGTGGCATAGGACAAGCTATTGTCGATGCCGTACGAGATTACGTAAAAATCGGGTCGGAGGCTGCAACCCTAAGAATTTCAAAGTAGGGACACGGTTCCCCGTGTCCCTACGTGTAAACACAAAAAGTCGCCGAAAGCCTAATTTATGGGAAAAGAACGAGAAAACATGTGGAATAATGTATGGACACGCCTGATACTGCCCGGTTCTGCCATTATCGTATTTTTCATGTTGTGTTATTTCCTCAGAGGCACCCTTATATCTCTTTTCCTGGCCTTTACCGTTGCTTACATTTTTAATCCTGTAATTAATTTTTTTGAACGGAGAGGTATCCGGCGTGGATTGGGGATAATAGCCCTGATCATTTCCGTCCTTTTATCAACATCCGGATTTCTTATGTATGCAATTCCCAAAACAATTACCGGTGTCTACCAGGTAGGCAATAAGGTTAAGGAACAATACCCGAAATATCAACCCACGTTCGATATGTGGGCTAAAAAATATGGCGACACCGGATTTGTTCAACCTCTCAGGTTATGGTTGAAAGATCACGTAGAGACGGAACTCAATCGTGAGTCGGAGGGGTTTAAACCGGTAGATACCTCTACGGAAAAAGGGATGGACGGCAACGAAAACATCAGGCAAAACCCACCGTTTCCCGAAGGGTCACCCACTCAAAAACAATCTACCCTGCAAAAAAGACAAATCTTTGAAACTGCGTGGGGATTCAAGAAATATCTCCCGCACGTAGGCAGTTTTTCTCTGAACATTATCAAAAATGTCTTTTACAGCGCATTTGGTTTTTTTGGCATTGTCATAAACTGCATTATCTTTAGCGTTGTTTCCGTTTATCTGCTCAAAGACTTTAACGTCATCGCGCAGCATCTAAAGGATATGTTCCCTTTCTCCAGGAGAGAGGAGGCTATGCGGATCATATCAAAAATAAATGACAATCTCCGTAGTTTTCTCCAGGGACAACTCATCATCTGCCTAATCCTTTCACTGATTTACAGCATCGGTTTAACCATCGCGGGTGTCCCCCTGTCGTTTCTGATTGGTTTTATTGGCGGCTTTGGCAATCTGATACCTTACGTCGGCACGGGTACAGGCATGGCGCTTGCGATTATGCTCGCGCTCTTCCATTATCACGATTTTAACCACGTCGTGTATGTTATCGTAACCTTTGGTGTCGGACAAATGCTTGAAGGAACGGTAATAACGCCGCGGGTTATGGGCAAGGGGCTGGGGCTGAGCCCCGTCATGGTGATACTCTCTATCCTGATATTCAGCCAACTTCTTGGATTTCTCGGACTGCTCTTAGCCGTGCCGATTGCGTCTACGGTAAAGGTGTTTATTGATGAGTTTATCATGCGATACAAATCCTCGCCCTATTACAAAGGGGATTTGCAGGAATAAATATGCAATAACTGTTCAACGTATTTGTCCCATGAATATTTTTGTGCCTCTTTCCTTGCATTCGTTGACAAAAAGTCCCTTAATCTGGCATTGCGGCTTAGCCGGATAATTGCGGTTGCGAGTTCCCGCACGTTGCCCGGTGTTACCAGTAATGCCGTGCGCTGATCTTCCAGCACCTCGGCGATCTGCCCAATCCTTGTTGCAACCATCGGCCTTCCTGAGCTGAGATACTCAAATATCTTGATAGCGGAGCCAAAAAAGGTCATGCCAAGCTCCTTGTAAGGGGCTACCACTACGTCGGCAATGGAAACTATTTCCGGGATTCGGTGGTGGTCTATGTAGCCGAGGAATCTTACCTTGTCGGATATATTCAGTTGGCGGGCTATGGACTCTAGTTTTTGTTGAGCCGGGCCGGTTCCTGCTATTATAAAGCAGGCATCCGGTATTTCTTGGATCACCGCAGGGAATGCCGAAATGACGTCTTCGATGGCGTACCACACCTGGAGTGTTCCCGTGTAGGCAACAATGAATTTGCCCTCTAAGCCGAGGGATTTTTTTATGGTGGAAACGTCGAATTCTTTATTAAATGCAGGCACGTCTGCCGCATTGGGTAAAACGGTAACGTCGCTTGCGCGTTTGACAAAATGGTTGTCTATCAAAAACGCCTTTAGATTGTTGGAAACGACTACGGTGTGATGCGTACACCACAAGCAAAACCGGCGAATCAGCCTTGCCACAAGCCTTTGGACAAAGGGTATTTCTTTTGAAAATAACTTTTTTTCCTCTATCACCGGGCCGTTCATTTCGGTTATATGGGGGATGCGCAGTAACCTGGACGCCAATATGCCCCCATAGGAGTATAAACCAAACCGTTCGTGTATGACGTCGAAATGGCGCTGTTTATTGAGTTTTATGATCTGCCGGAGGACGTTTATGCTGTTTACGGTTCCCGTAAAGGGGAAAATGCGATGAAAGAAGAAGCGTAGATATTTATGGCGGATGGTTGCATAGCCGTCCAATTCAGGCAGGGAAGGTGTTTCGCTCACGGCGAGCAAGAATACCTTATGCCCCTTTGCCCTCAACCCGCTGATGATCTTCAGCACGTGAACCTTATACCCTTCCGCCCTCGTTAAATCTAATCCCCTGTCACCGATCAGGTATAAAATGGTGAGATTTTTTGAAGAATTCATCTTTTGTGTCAATTTCGCTTTTTTGTATTCACACGTAGGGACACGGAGCGCCGTGTCCCTACCTTATTATTTTTCCACGTTGTGGCTGCGATGTTTGACTACCTTGGCCTTGACAATATATACCACCTCTTCTGCAATATTGGTGGAATGGTCTGCGATTCGTTCCAGGTGGCGTGAGATAAGTATGAGGTGAACGGCCCGCGTTATGTTCGCGGGGTCTTGCATCATATAGGTCAGCAATTCCCGGAATATCTGGTCGTTCAGCGCATCCACCGTGGAGTCGCGCTCGTATACAGACCTGGCAAGTTCGGCGTCACGATTCACAAAGGCATCGATGCTGTCCTTAACCATCGTTTGGGTAATGGTCGCCATCCTCGGTATGTCGATGAGCGGTTTTAGCTGTGGCTCCTGGTTGAGGGGAATCACGCGTTCCGCGATATTAACGGCAAGATCGCCCATACGTTCAAGGTTGTTGATGATCTTGATTGCCGAGGTGATAAACCGGAGATCGTTAGCCAATGGTTGCCGAAGCGCAAGCAGATCAATGCATTGCTTATCGATTTCCAACTCGAGTGCGTCCACCTGTTCGTCATTCTGCACGACAACGTGCGCCAATTCGCTATTTCGTTCGATTAGTGATTTTACTGCATTGGCAATAGCCGTTTCAACCGTTGAGGCCATTTGAATGAGATTCTTTCTGAGCACCCCCAGTTGTTGATCAAAAGGTCTTTCCATAAATAAAATACCATCCCAATCTTCTTGTAAAAATTTCCTTCGTGCTTTTTCTCTCGGTCTTGCATGAAGGCATTAAAAACTGCTTGAATATAACGTAACTATCACGACTAATGTCAGCATAAAATTAGCATAATTACAATTCTAATGAAAGTATAATCTATTTTACAGCAAAAAAGGCAGCAGTAGAATTACGCTATAGCAAAACAAGTCAGGTTTTCGATGCTTAAACCAGGAAATAGAGGAAGTGTACCCTGTGTTTTTCGAAAAACAGAAGCTTTTGACTATATTTCTTTACTCTCATCTTTTTCCATCAGACGGATTGTTGAAATCAGCCAGGAACAATACTTATAACTATCATATCAAATGGTATTATAATTGCAAAGTATCAGTAAAAAGCTTAAAATTATGGCATTATGGTGAGAGACATGAGCCGAAACGCTATGCAAAGCAATCCTCGCTCTGAGAGAGAAATCCCATGATTGAATCGCAGCTTCTTCTGGCAAATAGGGTAAGCAAACCAACAATTCTTTCTGCGTTTAATTGCCAATAGTAAATATTCAAATGTATGAAAATTAAAAAATGAGACTCAGCCAATACGAAATACAGTCAATTAAAGACGTCGTGTATGCTCTGGACAGTGACGCCAGGATATACCTGTTCGGTTCGAGGGTCTATGACGACAAAAGAGGAGGAGATATAGACCTGTTAATATTATCAAACAAGCTAACAAGTAAAGATGCAAGAAAGGCAAGACTGTCCCTGTACGATAAAATCGGAGAACAAAAAATCGACGTGGTTATCGCAAAAGACCTTAGCAAACCTTTTACTCGTATTGCAGTCGAAGAAGGGGTTTTGCTTTGAAGCAAAGAGATATTATTTTAAACCTGTTTGATACAATTAATA
>CAYJPZ010000100.1:0-15177 GCA_964372185.1 uncultured candidatus Brocadiaceae bacterium | reverse complement strand
TAATCGGCACACACTCATCCTCTGTCACGCCGGGATAGGCCGTTGATTCATATACAACGATTTTGGTACAGATTAGGGACTAACTAATCTCGCCTGGTTTGCTGAGTTCTTGTTTTAGTTCATCCACCTCCCTTTGAAGCTTCTCGTATTCTTCCATCTTTCTCCTGAGATATTCTACCGTTAATCCGGCCTTTGTCGCCATTCCATTCGGGGTTAACAGATACATATACCCCTTCTTATTTTTCGATTTCCTGAAGTTTCTTACCTTTACGTGACCCTTATCTACCAGGGACCGTATTACATAGTTCACCTTGCCAAGGCTGACACCGTTCCTCGATGCTATCTCCCGCTGTGATATGCAAGGATTTTTGGAAATGTCTCTTAATACCTGGATTTCAGTTACATTCATTCACGGTTACCGGGGTTTTTATGTTTACGGGTTTATTAGGTTCATAAATGAACGCAAACTATACCAGAAAAGATATCTCCCTGTCAAGGGATTTGTGCATACTATTTTGCCGTTTAATTCACTCCGTCAATAGTCCCACATACCTTAATGCTTCCCTCACGCGCAATTCCAGTCTTCAATCGGTGCTACTGGTGAAAGGATGTCACCGAGTATTTTGCCCTTGTCTGCCCTTATCACTTTATCTTTCACTTCTATTGCATATCTCTCTTTTAATATCTTGTGCAGCACCCTGTATGCCTCATTTTCAAAGGCATAACTGAAACACCTTGAAAGACCTCCTAAATCCTCCCTTGTCCTGTTCAAACCTATGGCAAGATTACGCATCTCTTCTTCTGTTCTCTTCTGTGCCACTGCAAGCTCCTGCATAGTCCTGTCAAGTCTGCCAACCCCTTTCTGCGTTTCCTTCTGCGCCTCGGCAAGCTCTTTTACAATTGACTTTAGTTCAGAAAAGTCTTCCTTCGTTACACGAACTTCGCGCACACGCTCATCTACTATCTTTACTATCTCCCTCTTTACAGAAGGAGTTATCTTAAATGTATGCCCCGTCGTCTGTATATTCTACCTCGCTTATCCTTAGGGAAATTCAGGGACACCCCCCCTATTATGCAATGAAGAAATCGTCATGTACAACGATATTTCGTTAACTGCTATAATATTGTTTATACCATCCTACAAAGCACTTAATACCCTCTTCAAGGGGAATTGACGGTTTAAAACCTACGTTTTTTATCAAGTCATCCACATCCGCGTAAGTGGTTTGGACGTCTCCGGGTTGCATGGGCATCAAATTCTTTTTGGCTTTTTTACCCAAATACCCTTCCAACACTTCAATAAAATACATGAGTTCAACCGGCTTATGGTTGCCGATGTTGTATAATCGATATGGCGCGTAACTTGTTGCAGAATCCGGGTGATTGCCGTCCCAGCCTTTGTTCGGTGCTGGTATTTTATCCATAACGCGCGCCACCCCCTCAATAATATCGTCTATGTAAGTAAAATCCCGCTGCATCTTGCCGTAATTGAACACATCAATCGGCCTTCCTTCCACTATCGCCCGGGTAAATGAAAAGTAGGCCATATCGGGCCGCCCCCATGGCCCATACACCGTAAAGAACCGGAGTCCCGTGCAGGGAATGTTGTACAGGCTAGCGTAAGTATGCGCCATAAGCTCATTGGACTTCTTTGTGGCGGCGTAAAGGGAGACGGGATGGTCTACGTTATGGTGTACAGAAAAGGGGATGTGGGTATTTGCGCCATATACGGAACTGGACGAGGCAAAAACGAGGTGTTTTACTTTATTATGCCTGCATCCTTCCAGGATGTTAATGAAACCGGTGATATTGCTTGCAACGTAAGCATGCGGATTTACCAGCGAATACCGAACGCCCGCTTGTGCGGCAAGGTTTACAACAATGTCAAATTTTTCCCGGGTAAAAAGGCCGTCAACGGCGACTCTATCCGCAATATCGATCTTTTCGAATCGAAAATTTTCACAATCTTCAAACTGCTTCAATCTGTCAAGCTTAAGCTTGACGTCGTAGTAGTCGTTAAGATTATCAATACCGACCACCTCTTCTCTCCGGCCAATCAGCCTCTTACACAGATAAAAACCTATAAAACCGGCGGCGCCTGTAACCAGTATCTTGCTCACCATTTTAACTCCAAAGAACTTTCAATCTGCCGCAAGAACTCTTCGATCTCTTCTAGCTTCGACAAAGCGCTTTTGCAGATTGACGACTCGGCTATTTTTTCATAATCATGGGCCAGGAAATTCCTGAAACCCGCGATCTTCGCGAACGAAAAGGCAAATTCTGGATTCAAAACCTTATTCTCGCCAAGTATGTCAATAGCTTCATAGTACGTCTGTGGAGGCCTGAGTTTCTTGTGTTTAATAACCATCTCCGCAAGCGTTATACATGAATCTGCCAACAGATAAAGGTAATGCAATAAAGCCCCGCGGTACAATGGATCGCTTGAAAAACGGGTAATACAATCACCTTTTATCGAGTTAACAAGCGCAATATATTCCCTTATCTTCCCGATTTTATGTAAAATTCTTTCCATCAGATACCCATGACTGCAAGCCTGTGCGTTTTAAAATCTATGGATTCATGAAGCCGCTTGACTTCGTAATCCTCTCTTACCGCTGTATCGCGGTCGAATATTACAACGCCGTTCCTGATTACGTCGGCAGTAAACATTTCGTTACGAATAGTATTTAAGACAACCAGATCGACGTCGTTCCTCTTTAAAGCCCTGCTCACATCCGCATGTAAAGAAAGTTTTATATCAAAGAAGGATGAACGGTTTTCTTCTGCGAGATAAATAGCAATATCTATATCACTTAAGGGAGACACCTCGCCCCTTGCCACAGAGCCAAAAAGATATGCGAAAACAACATTTGCTCGGTATCTCTCGAAAACCGGCAATAGTAATTGTTTGATATTTTCAATGGACATCATAGAAGATTACAGGTAAAATTTTTTATAATCGCCGGCATGTAATAATCCAAAATTTGTGTAATCTCTAAAGTATGTGGTACAGCACTATTATCGGTCTTAGGCTACGCCTTGCTGGTAATTATCACCACAAACGCTAACACCTATACACTTTTTCACTCTTTATCCCATTACTTTCAAACGCATTCCGTGTATCGATAATACATGGTGCATGTTTTTCAATAAACGCATAATCATAAGCGCCGTGGTCCGTGGCCAAAAGCACTAAATCTGTCTGCATCAGTGCTTCTTCGGTCAGATTAACAGAATGCATATCCAATCCAGGATAATGGCGGAGACCCACGCAACGGGGAACATGTGGGTCATTGTACGTCACGTCCGCCCCATGCTCCCTCAGCAACTCAATTATTTTTAATGAAGGCGACTCCCTCTGGTCATCCACATTCTTTTTATAGGCAATACCCAATACCAGGATTTTAGACCCGTTGATGGCCTTCTTACCTTTATTTAAGACGTCTTTTGTCTTTTCAACGACATAATGGGGCATATACGTATTTATCTCACCCGCAAGCTCGATAAACCGGGTTGAAAACTCATATTCCCTGGCCTTCCAGGTAAGGTAAAAGGGGTCTATAGGAATACAGTGGCCTCCAAGACCCGGACCAGGATAAAACGCCTGAAAACCGAAGGGCTTTGTTTTGGCCGCTTCTATAACCTCCCATATATTGATCCCCATCCTATCAAAGAGCATCTTTAGTTCATTTACCAGGGCGATGTTTACCGACCGGAAAATATTCTCCAGCAGCTTGGTCGCCTCGGCAGCCTTTGTTGAAGATACCGGCACAGTCTTGATGACGATGGTGTCATAAAGTGACTTGGCAACGGCCAGACATTTTTCCGTATAGCCACCGACAACCTTTGGGATGGCTGCAGTGGAAAATTCTTTATTGTTCGGGTCTTCTCTTTCAGGTGAAAAGGCAAGATGGAAGTCTTTACCGGCCTTTAAGCCCGTTTCCTCAAGTATTGCCCTCATATCTTCATCGGTCGTGCCCGGATAGGTTGTGGATTCCAGCGATATCAACTGCCCCTTCTGGAGGTACTGGGCAATGGTTTTCGTTGTGCCAAATACATAGTTCATATCCGGTTCACGGTTTTTATTAAGGGGGGTCGGCACGCAAATGACGATGCAATCCATGCCGGAAAGCCTTGAAAAATCATTGGTGGGTAAAAATTGTGGCAGGCATTTCGCGACACGGGATGAATCAATATGCTTAATATAACTTTTGCCTTGTTTCAGCAGCAAGACCTTCTTTTCGTCAATGTCAAAACCTGTCACACGAAAACCGCCTTTGCAGAATTCCATTACCAGCGGCAAACCTACATAACCAAGTCCCACAACCCCAACGCGGGCATTTTTCGACTTAATTTTATTAATTAGTTCCACCGTCTCCCATCCTCCTAAGACATCACCTTCCGTGCTAGATGTACCACAAAATTTGCATCCTCAATGGCCTCCGCTGCATCCGCATCAGTATATTCTTCCGTGGGAATAAAATCAATATCTCCATAAAAAGAAAGCTCTCTTTCCTTTCTGAGCCGCCTTGAGATATAAGCAGCCTTTTCGAGATGTTCAATTATATCGGCCGTATACTTATCTTGATATTCGAGGAGGAGACCACCGACGTCGTGAAACTTGGGTGGTTCAATGCCAACAAACCGTAACATCCCCTTTAAAGCAAGCTCCACAATTTCCTGCGCCTCCCGTACTACATCGGAATAGTCTTCTTCTTTCAGGAGGACTTCCAGTATTTTCAAGCGTTTTTCTGCTTTTACCAGATAACTCCGGGCAAGACTCATATTTGTCATAGCTCAAATACTTCCCCCGGTTTGTAATCGGGCTTAAGGTCCCAATACCACGCATTACCCATCCACACCCTCTTTGCGCCAAGGGTATGTAATCTATCTTTTAACCGTTTTAAAAACGCGGAAAAATAATTATCCCGATCAAACATAACGTGGGCGTCTTCCACCATATCCAAAAAGACCAAGCTTCCCCTCTCTGTTTCTTCCGGGGTCTTAAAGATTGGTGAGATACAAGAGTTGATGCCGTCCCCTTCGATACCCTTTAAAAAAGCCCCTAGATTATTCTCCACCATTTCAAATGCCCTGACCCTCTTTATCCTTCCATGCGGAAGATTCCTTGCAATTATCAAAACGTCTACGTCAGAATTAAACGTTTGGGTACCCCTCCCGACCGAACCAAAAACTACAACAGAAACAAGCGTTTCTCCGTAGAAGGTCTTTATCTCCGATAATAATCTATCTTGTAGTTCCTTAAATCTTTCTTTTAACATCGTAACCCCGAAAGATACCAATCGTAAGTATTTCTTATCCCCTCCTCCAGACTTGTTTTTGATTGCCATCCGAGGGATTTTAGCCGTGAAATGTCCAGGAGCTTTCTTGGCGTCCCGTCGGGCTTTGATAAATCATATTTTAGCGTTCCCTCATATTTTACAATTTTCTGTATAAGACTTGCCAGTTCTTTTATCTTTACATCTTTTCCCGTTCCTACATTAACAAATTCACCAATTTCTTTGTAATTATACCGCCCCATAAGGAAAATACAGGCATCCACAAGATCGTCCACGTAGAGAAACTCCCGGTAAGGTTCTCCGCTCCCCCAAAGCATAAGATATTCAGGGGTAATACCCAGCTTTTCCAGAAGGTGGTCCGGATCGAGATTAGACTTAAGATTAAAGCCTACGACAGTCCTGCTAAGGTCTTTTTTTATTTCATCATAGTTTTTTTGTCTCAAAAGTTTCGCGAGATGAAATTTTCTTATAAGGGTTGGCAGCACGTGCGCCGTTTCAAGGTTAAAGTTGTCGTGAGTACCGTAAAGATTTGTCGGCATAACGGAAATAAAGTTTGTGCCGTATTGTTCGTTGTAATACCTGCATAATTTTATCGCCGCAATTTTCGCTATTGCATAGGGTTCGTTGGTAGGCTCAAGCACGCCCGTCAGGAGGTGTTCTTCCTTAATCGGTTGTGGCGCAAATTTCGGGTAGATACAGGATGAGCCAAGATTGAGGAGCTTTTTGACCCCGTACCGATAGGCGCTTTGCACCACGTTTGCGGCTATGATGATATTGTCATAAATAAATTCGGCTTTATATGTGCTGTTTGCCAGGATTCCACCCACCTTAGCGGCTGCAAGCATAACGTACTCAGGTCTTTCCTGCTCAAAAAACACCTCAACATCTGCCTGCCGTCTCAGGTCGAGTTCCTTGCTCGTCCTCGTAAGTACCTTCGTATAGCCGTCTTTCTGAAGTTTCCGCACTATAGACGAACCGACGAGACCTCTGTGACCAGCAACATATATCCTAGCGTTTTTTTCCATTGGTATCTATAATTTATCCGTTTAAACGGTTTAAACGGTTTAAACTGCTTAAACGGATTAAACTGCTTAAACGGATTAAACCGTTTAAGCCAGTCAGACTTTTAGAATATCAAAACACCCTCTACCCCACGGTGACCCTGTTTTTTGTCCAGTGTATGCCCTTTTTCTGTAAAATCATTTTTCCTTCACCAGGAGAAACAAGCCCTGCCAATTCCAGGTCTGCATCTACCATTATTTTTACCAGTTCTTTGAAGGTGATTTTAGGTTCCCATCCAAGCCGCTCTTTTGCCTTCGATGCATCAGCCAGGAGGTAGTCGACTTCAGTGGGACGGAAATAATGCGGATCAACCTCGATTACGACGTCTCCGCGTTTAATGCCACCTCCCGACACTATTGCAGAAGAAACAACACCTTTCTCCTCACAACCCTTTCCTTTCCATTCTATTTCAATACCGGCATAATGGAAGGCGTGTTCTATAAACTCCCTCACCGAATGGCTTTCACCGGTGCCAATCACGTAATCATCCGGTTTCTCCTGCTGAAGCATGAGCCACTGGCACACCACGTATTCCGGCGCAAAACCCCAATCTCTCTTTGCGTCAAGGTTGCCGATATAAAGCTTTTTTTGTTTTCCCGACAAGATATGTGCTACGGCGCGGGTTATTTTTCTAGTGACAAAGGTTTCTCCCCTCCGCGGACTTTCATGGTTAAACAAAATCCCATTGCAAGCAAACAAACCATACCCTTCCCGATAATTTACCGCCATCCAGTATGCGTAAACCTTTGCCGCCGCATAAGGACTCCTTGGGTAAAAAGGCGTTTTTTCGTTTTGTGGCGGTGGAGTGGCGCCAAACATTTCAGAAGACGACGCCTGATAAAACTTCGCCTTCATACCGCTTCGCCTGACGGCCTCAAGGAATCGTGTTGTACCAAGCGCCGTCACGTCGCCCGTGTACTCGGGCATGTCGAAACTCACGCGCACGTGGCTTTGCGCCCCCAGGTGATAAATCTCATGAGGTTGTATATTATAAACGATGTTGGTAATTTGGCCGGAGTCAGAGAGGTCTCCATAATGAAGAAACAATTGGGAGCCTTTTACGTGAGAGTCCGTATAAATATGGTCTATTCTACCCGTATTAAAGGTGCTGGCCCTTCGGATAAGACCATGCACCTCATATCCTTTTGATAACAAAAACTCAGCCAGGTAAGAGCCATCCTGTCCCGTAATACCCGTAATAAGCGCTCGCATCATAAGTGATCCCCATGTTGTTGCTTTATAAAAAAACACATCCATGACCATGAATTGCTTTTATTCGCGCGGATGTATGTCTTGAATGTCTTTGATTATTACACCTTTTCGAGGAAGAATATACCACAAAAAGAGAAAAGAAAGCAACCGAAATCAAAGAAATGAAAAGGCATAATTTTACCTATAAAAATACGCACGGGGACCAATTTGATAATAAAATAACGGTTTGCCCCCAATCGCAAAGGCTTGAGGCACTATACAGGACTGCCGGATATTGGCGCTATAAGCTAAATACCCGTGAATTTCATTGAAAGCGCTAAATAATCTTGTAAAATTGATAACGGGAGGCATGGATTTGTCCGTGCCTGATTTGACATATAGGAATTTCAAAGCAGGGACATGGAGCACCGTGTCCCTGCGCATGAACACAAAAAGTCGCCGAAGGCCTAATTCAAGCCTGTAGCTTTCCGGCACAACCCGACGTGCCTTAAAATCCATTCACCTCGTGAAAAGGTTGGCAAAATGGCCAAAACATATTTATTGAAAATGTCGATATGGTTACTTCTATTCATACCGATTTTTACAACTCACCGCATAGCAAATGCTGAACTTTCGTATGGCGATAAAGTTTCTTATAGTGAATTTAAAATACTGATACAGGATGGCATGTTGGAAGAGGTAACACTGTATCCAACGACAGTGAAGGGAATTTTAAAGTCAGAAGAAGGGCTAAAAGGAAAAAAGAGCGTAACTACCGTAAGGGTAGAGGACCCTGATTTGATTAAGGACCTCATGGCGCACAAAATAAACTTTTCTGCCGCTACCAATAACGGCTGGAGCCAGGGATTATCGTTGATATGGTTTGTTCCCATGATCATTTTCCTGATCATGATGATGCGGGCGCGGCGCGGAATGCCCGGTGCCGGGCTTATGTCTATTGGGAAAAGCCGGGCAAACCTTTACGTTGACAAGGAAACCGGCGTGACCTTCAACGACGTGGCAGGTGTAGACGAAGCCAAGGAAGAGCTTAAGGAGATTATTGATTATCTCAAAACTCCTGAAAAATACCAAAGGCTCGGCGGAAAGATACCCAAAGGAGTCTTGCTGGTCGGCCCTACGGGAACCGGAAAAACCCTGCTCGCTAAAGCCGTTGCCGGCGAAGCAAAAGTGCCTTTTTTTTCCATGAGTGGGTCGGGCTTTGTTGAGATGTTTGTAGGCGTCGGCGCCGCGCGGGTGCGGGACCTGTTTGCGCAGGCGCAGGAAAAGGCGCCGTGTATCATATTCATTGACGAAATTGACGCGCTGGGAAAGGCGAGAGCGGCCTCGCCTGTTTCAGGTGGACACGAAGAACGGGAAAACACCCTGAATCAACTCCTTGTCGAAATGGATGGATTTGACACGCGCAAAGGCGTAATCCTTATGGCGGCAACCAACAGGCCGGAGATACTGGACACGGCGCTGCTGAGACCCGGCAGGTTTGACCGGCACATCCTCGTAGACAGGCCGGACATCAAAGGACGTGAAGACATATTAAGGGTTCACTGCAAAAATGTAAAACTGAGCAAAGAAGTGGACATAAAAATAATCGCGGCAAGAACGCCGGGCTTTGTCGGCGCAGATTTAGCCAACGTGGTCAACGAGGCAGCCCTGCTCGCGGCGCGGGTTGGTAAGGAATCGGTGGAAATGGACAGCTTCGAAGAGGCCATTAACAGGGTGATCGCCGGACTGGAAAAGAAGAAAAAAGTTATGAGCAAAAAAGAACAGGAAATCATTGCCTACCACGAGTCGGGACATGCGCTGGTGGCGGAATCCGTCCCCGGCGCTGATAAAGTCCACAGGATTTCCATCATTCCACGCGGCATATCTGCGCTAGGATACACCTTGCAACTGCCAACGGAAGACCGGTATTTACTGACGCGGTCGGAGCTGCTGGACCGTCTTGCCGTTCTCCTGGGAGGCAGGGTTGCGGAAGAACTTACCTTCAAAGAAGTCTCCACGGGGGCGCAAAACGACCTGGAGCGGGTAACCGACATCGCCATGAGTATGGTGCGGGAATATGGCATGAGTGAAAAAATCGGGCCGATGACGTTCCACAACGGTAGGAGGCCACAATTTATAGAACTTGGTTACCGCACAGGACGGGAGTTAAGCGAAGAGGTGTCTAAAGAAATCGATCAGGAAATCAAGAAAATCATCTTCGACGCCCACGTGCGCGTAAGGGGTATTCTGGAAACAAACAAAAATCGCCTGGAAATCCTTGCAAAACTTTTGCTGGAAAAAGAGGTCGTTGAAGGCAATGAACTAAGGGAAATTATGTCCAAAAACATCCCGCCTGGTAAAACATAATTCAATCGTATAGGAATTTCATTCTAATTACGCGGGTTTGCTGGTAGGTGTAAAGATAGGGTAACCGGGGGCGGTTGACCTGTCTTTGCTATGCCCCGCTAGGGGCAACACAATAGTAGCCCACTGCGTAAGCGGTGGGAAAGTATTCCGGAGGGGCGGCAGGCCATTGTCCCCACGCTGGCGGGCATACGTGTTAAGAAGAGACCTTTTTGAGGGTGGCACGGATTATACCCCTCTTGGGAGGGGTTAGGGGTGGGTTGGCTCATTACTAAACCCTATTTTGGAATGCGATGGTCAAGAAACCTCTTAATTACGATTTAGGTAAAAGGCGAAGTTATGATCCAAAAAATTGATCATCTGGGCATAGCCGTGCGTTCCCTGGATGAAGCTGTTTGTTATTATGAGAAGGCGCTGGGCGTGATGTGTAAAGGACGTGAGGAAGTCCCTTCGCAAGGGGTGCGCATAGCATTTTTTATGGTGGGCGACGTGCGTCTCGAACTTATGGAACCAACGTCGGGCGATAGCGCCGTCGGTAAATTTCTTGAAAAAAATGGGGAAGGGTTGCACCATGTTGCGTTTGAAACGGACGACATTATGGCGCAATTGCAAAAGGCCAGGGATGCCGGATGCCGATTGATTAATGAAACCCCTATTGAGGGCGCCGGCGGCAAACAGGTCGCATTCCTTCACCCCAAATCAACCCATGGCGTTCTCACGGAGTTTTGTTCGAAGAATGGCAAAAAATTGTAACGGTTTACCGCAGAGGACGCTGAGAAATACTTGAAATTCGTATCTTGTAACCTGGAATTTTTCCATGACTATTTCACAAAAACACATCGAAGAGTTAAACAGACGTAATGAGACGTCCCTGGCCGGTAGCCGTGACAAAATCCAGGAGCGGTACGAAAAGGGGCAGATGACCGCGCGCGAGCGCCTTGCCTGCCTTTTTGATGAAAACACATTCCAGGAATCCGGGAAGTTTGCCCAGCACTCATGCCACGATTTCGGCTTCGAAAAGAAGACGCTTCCCGGCGACGGCGTTGTAACGGGAACAGGTTATATCGACGGAAGACCCGTGGCCGCCTTTAGCCAGGACTTCATGGTCGGCGGGGGGGCGCTGGGAAAGATTCACGCCAGGAAGATTTGCAACCTTATGGAATACGCCCTGAAGACCGGTGTGCCGCTGATCGGCTTTAACGACTCAGGGGGGGCGCGAATACAGGAGGGGGTAGATTCCTTGTCCGGCTATGGACAGGTTTTTTATAGAAACGTGATGCTCTCCGGGGTGGTTCCTCAGATCGCCGTTGTTGCCGGACCTTGCGCGGGAGGCGCGGCATATTCCCCTGCGCTTATGGATTTTATTATCATGACAAGGAATAACGCCAGTATGTTTATCTGCGGCCCCGACGTCATCAGGGCTACCACCGGACAAACCACAACCCCGGCTGAAATCGGAAGCGCTGCGGTTCACGCCTCTGAAAGCGGAAACATCCATTTTGTAGCCGAAGATGATAAACACGCCGTCCAGTTGGCCAAACAGTTGTTTTCATACTTGCCGTCAAATAATATAATAGACCCGCCTCACCGTCCTACGGCCGATATCTCTTTGGATGAAGATCAGGGCATGAACGATATTATTCCTGAAGATAACATGAACCCGTTTGACGTGCTGGAAGTCATAAAACGCCTGGTTGACGGAGGGGATTTTCTTGAAGTGCAAAGAGATTGGACAAAAAACATCGTCGTCGGCTTTGCAAGGATTGAAGGGATTGTGGTGGGGATGGTTGCCAACCAACCCTTGGTCAAGGCGGGAACTATCGATATTAATGCCGCCGATAAGGCGAGCCGTTTTATTCGATTCTGTAATGTCTTTAACATCCCGTTGATAACGCTGGTTGACGTCCCCGGGTTTCTGCCCGGACTTGCCCAGGAACGGGGCGGAATCATTCGACATGGCGCAAAGCTGCTGTTTGCATACGCGGCGGCAACGGTTCCCAAGATTACGGTGATTATGAGGAAGGCTTACGGAGGTGCTTATTTGGCCATGTGCAGCAGTGATATGGGGGCGGATATGGTTTTTGCGTGGCCGACGGCCGAGATCGCCGTGATGGGGGCGGAGGGGGCGGTAAAGATTATTTACCGTCGTGAGATTGAGACCGCCGCCGACCCGAAGGCCAAAGAAGCAGAACTCGTTTCAGAATACCGGGAGCGGTTTGCCTCGCCATATCAGGCGGCGGCAAATGCGCTCATTACCGACGTGATTAATCCCTCGCGCACACGCTTTACGGTTGCGCTTGCCCTGCGCAAGACACTTTCCAAGCGTGAGACACGGCCACCGAAGAAGCACGGGAATATTCCTCTATGATACTATCCGGCAAAATACTGGCACTCGCCGGCCTGTCGGCGCATCCTTCTTTTTGGGAAATGTTTCGTTTCCAATCAATAGGCATTTTCATTGTGCTGGCGACCTTGAGTCTGATTGCCTTGATATTGAGCCTGATGGGAAGGTTTTTTAGGAAACCGGGGGCTGCAAAAACCGCCTCGGTTGCCGGTACAACGCGGGATGCGTCTGCGGCTGCAGCGCATGAAGACCCTCATGAACTGGTGGCCGTCATAACCGCTGCGGTATATTCAATGATAGAAGAGCGCCATCGCATTGTTTCGATTCACCCCATGGTTGACGGCAAGGCTATGGAAAATCTGTATCTTCAATCATGGTCGGTAGAAGGAAGACGGCAACATTTTGCATCGCACAAGACGCGTTGATCATGATAACGCCCTGTGCATGAACAAAATAAGTCGCCGAATACCTGATTAAATGTACAGGAATTTCAAAGTCCGGCCTGAAAGGCCGACAGGATATAGCGGGGGGTGAAGCCCCCTGTAAAGGTAATACCATACAATAAGCCCCGAAGGGGTGGCACAATGTTTTGTTTCCGTAATCACAGCAATACTACATTTTTGGAAAAAAAAATAAACGTCTCAGTCTCAGCCTGGTTGTACGTCCTTTTGTGTCACCCCTTCGGGGCTAGTTGCCTTTTGTTTCCTTACCAGGGGCTTCACCCCTGGCTATAATCTTTCTGCCCTTCGGGCCTGTTCCCTCGTTCCCAAGCTCCAGCTTGGGAACGAGGCATAATTAAAAACCTGAAACTTATGAAAAAACTCAAAATAACCGTATCCGGAAAAGTCTACGAAGTGTTGGTGGAAATCCTTGAGGATGAGGTGCAAGCGCCTCCTGCCCCACCTAAACACGTTTCAACCTCAACCGGTCAAGGGGACACAATGCCGGTCACCATTGTCCCTGTCCATGCCGCTCAGAAAGAAGTACACAGCCCGCTTTCCGGCAGGGTTGTTGCCATTTCCGCGCAGGTTGGGCAATCGGTTAAAGAAGGAGATCGGTTAATGCTCCTTGAGGCGATGAAGATGAATAATTATGTTTACGCCCCACAGTCAGGTCAAATTGCATCTATCTTAGTAAAAGTAGATGACGCCGTGGAAGAAGGTCAACCGCTCATCCTCTTTTCTTAGGGTTATTTTTATGATACACGACTTTATCAACTTTTTGCATCTAACGGCATTCTGCCTTGTGACCTGGAAAATGGCGGTCATGTGGATAGTGGTGCTGACGTTGCTTTACTTAGCGGTTTATAAAGGCTTTGAGCCGCTGCTCCTCGTGCCGATTGCCTTCGGGGCGCTTATTGCCAACCTGCCGTCGATGGGTATGGTTAACCTCCCGCATCATGGTCAGCCTGGCGGTCTTTACTACTACCTGTCAAAAGGAATTACCTGGGAGCTATTCCCGCCTCTTATTTTCCTGGGTGTGGGCGCCCTTACGGATTTCGGGCCGTTAATCGCCAACCCCCGCACCATGCTCCTGGGGGCGGCGGCGCAAGTGGGCATATTTATCACCTTCCTCGGCGCGTCCCTCCTTGGATTCACCGCAAAACAGGCGGCGTCTATCGGAATCATCGGCGGCGCGGACGGCCCTACGGCAATCTTTATGTGCAACAAACTTGCCCCGGAACTTATGGCGCCCATTGTCGTGGCCGCCTATAGCTATATGTCCCTCGTCCCCCTCATTCAACCGCCTATCATGCGGTTGTTGACAACAAAGCGCGAACGAAGGATCAGGATGAAATCACTGCGCAAGGTCTCAAAACGGGAAAAGCTTATTTTTTCACTCATCATCACCGTGTTCTGTATTTTGGTGGTTCCAAACGCAGCGCCCTTAATATTTATGCTCATGCTGGGAAATTTTCTCCGCGAGAGCGGCGTAACGGAGCGGCTATCCCATGCCGCACAAAACGAAATTATTAACAGCGTTACCATCTTTTTAGGCACCTGCGTCGGCATAACCATGACAGGGGATCGGTTCCTTAACGTTGAAACGCTTAAAATTATTCTTTTAGGCGCGTTTGCCTTTGCCGCATCAACAGCATGCGGCGTTCTTATGGGAAAATTAATGAACCGCCTGAGCCCCGGCAACCCCATTAATCCGCTCATTGGCGCAGCGGGCATTTCCGCCATGCCCATGTCGGCGCGTGTGGCACACCTGGAAGGTCAAAGAGAAGACCCGGCTAATTATCTCATCATGCATGCAATGGGCCCAAACATCGCAGGTGGTATCGGAACGGTTGTCGTCGCCGGGTATTTTATTGCAGTTTTGAGCAGGTGAAACCGACTAGTCGTGACATTCCAAAAAATGTTGTGTTTTGTTCTTTTACCCAACCCGGCTCTATGACGCTATCGCTCATTGTCTTTCTTAATAGTAATTCACCGATTACTGTATTTCCTACGCAACGAGCTTTTCAATATACTCTTCCTTCTTGCAGCCTGTGACTTCACTTCTGCAAGCTCATCAAACCCTTTTGTTTCCAAAATAAGGTGGATAGGTGGTTCGCCTTTTAAACGTATGATAAAATGATTCTACCGGAATTAGGGTGCCAAAAGAATCAGGATAAAGTAGAATAGTCGTATGAAAGATACAACGTGGGCATGTCCAGAATGCCAGGGGAGAATGCATATTCATGAATATACAGAGAGGCGCTGGCGGCATCTTGACAGTTGCCAGTTTAAGACCATAATAGTGTGCCAGGTTCCCCGCGTGCAGTGTCGTGAGCACGGAATCCAGATAGTGCAAGTTCCTTAGGCAGTGGGTTGTTAAAAATCAGTTGGGATGAGGCAGACGGGATAAAGCAGCGGGCAGTAAAGAGAGGGCTGGAGCGGAAAGAAGAAAAGGTTTGTCCCCAGATTGGAA
>CAYJPZ010000099.1:0-15186 GCA_964372185.1 uncultured candidatus Brocadiaceae bacterium | reverse complement strand
CCCCAAGCGCGCCGGCATAGTATGCCTGCATGGACGCCAGGAAGGTGTTCAAATGTCCCGTTAAGGTTCGCGCGTGTTTTGCAGGCGCTGATTCCGTATCCAGGTTTTGAAGCGACAATCCGTACTTTTTCAGGTATTCGAGGGAGTGAGAAGAGCAATATACCCTTGTTGGATATCCGAGGTCGTGGATGTGCACCATCCCGTTCATGTGCGCGTCTGCAACGTCTTTTGAATAAACTTCCTGAAGGGCAAATTGTTTTAAGGTGTTCTCAGCAATAGCCAGGTTGATAGCTTCCGGGCTGTTTGTGGAGATATTGCTGTTTTCTTTATTCTTCGACGTAATCAACTCGATAAGGTCGTATTTTGGCATACCGATTACCACCTGCTTTTCGAGTTTCTTGTTATGGCCTCTCTCAAACAGCTCGTTATCTACCAGTTCCCTTATCAGCGCGGTCGAAATGCGGTTCAAACCCGACGCAAAGACCCTTTGCTCCACGGTGCCTGCAATTTCGTCCGATTCTTCTTCCGACATATCGGCTTCCTTGCTCAGGGCTTCCGCAATCTTCCTTTTGTCCCAGGGGAATGACTCGTCCTTCGTTTCCGTGTTTACCAGGAGGGAGACGTCCGTGGTGTCAGCCCGTTTCTTGGTCTGTTTACGCACGCGGAGGGAGTCGCGGGACCGCGCCCTTTTATCCCGGTAAAGGATGTAGGCCTTAGCCGTCTTCGCGTGTCCCGTCTCAATAAGCACCTTTTCCACAACGTCTTGAATATCCTCAATACCGGGGTGTCGCCCTGCGTATTTTTTCTCCAAAAATGCCGTAACAACGGCCGCCAGTTCATCAGCCAGGGCGCGGTCTTCACCCCCAACTGCCTGCGCCGCCTTGAATATGGCATCGGCGATCTTCTTCTCGTTAAAAGGTACCTTCCTTCCATCACGCTTTACCACGTATTCCATTGTTCCTACTGCATTCATCCCTTGTCTCCTTTCAATGTTCTCCCCGCTTGCACCGCATTCTCCCGATACCCAGCAATCAGGAGAATTGGTTCTCAAATTAAGAAACCGAATCGTCCATTGTCTAAAATACTATGCTATACTAATTTGTTTTATCCACCATTTCTAAAAATGAATCACCTGTAAAGATTAACCGCGAATAAACGCTAATAAATATAAATTAATACATCCTCCAGTATTCCCCTCCTGGGAGGGGCGCAGGGGTGGGTTTCCCGCAACATACGAGAAAACATCGCTCGCCGTAGCAATTGTTACCATTCCTGCATAAAAAATAAAAACTCCTATACAATCGAATTGTAAAACGTGCTACAAGCCTTATTCGCCTTGTGCTTGTTTTTGTTTTTTCTTCGCGTTCGACATTAACGGCTTCAATTCGTCAATAAACTCGGAAATGTCTTTAAATTCCCTGTATACAGAAGCAAATCGCACGTACGCCACCATATCCAGCACCCTCAATTTTTGCATCACCAGCGTTCCGATAAAGCTTGCGGATACTTCCCGGTCGAATTTGTTATAGATATCCCGCTCGATCTCGCAAACGCTGTTTTCCAGCATATCCGTCGATATAGGTCTTTTTTCACATGCCTTCATAAGACCGGCAAGCACCTTTTTACGGTCAAATGCTTCCCGTGTGCCATCTTTCTTGACCACGCGCAAGGGGCTTTCTTCAATCCGCTCATACGTGGTATATCTTCGCCCGCAACCCAGACACTCGCGCCTACGCTTAATACTCAAACCGTCTATCGAAGTACGGGAGTTGATAACCCTGTCATTATCTTTCTTACAAAACAGACATTGCATATCATTTTCTTTCGTTATTTAAGCCGGATTTAGGCCGTGTTTTCGGTGAGATTAAGCAAACCAACAAGCACTAACTTATACTGATGTATCGATTTAACCGCGTATTGAATGCCGAATAGGGAACAAGGAATTTCGAATTTATGAAGTTTGTTATTCAAACCGACGTTCCCTGTTCAAAGTTCAATTTGAGATTGATTCTACAGAAAAAGTAACAACACAGCGCCAGCTTGCAGATTAGGTCACAAAATTACCTGTTTTACAAACATAAATTCCATAACTAGTTGACATAAAAACACTTAAATTTTCGCGTTTTTATAAGAGGTAGCGTTAATGTGCAATGTTATATATATTGCAAGGTAGAATGTATATCATACAAGATACATAGCTGTCAAGCGGATTTTGGGAAAACCGGGCTGCCCGTTGTTATGCAGCCGTCTGAAGTTTCTCCAACGACACGAGATAGGACGGATTAAATTATATCACCGGTTGTCTCGACTTACAACCGGTAAAACCGAGTGCAACTTTCATTTTACGCAAAAAAACACCTTCCCAATACCTGAGAGTTTTCTGACTTTACTCTTCCGACTCGTTCGGGTTACGAATTTGCTTTTTCCCGGACGAATTCCCGTTTGCAAACAGAACCACGATTGTGGTAACATATACGCGTCTTTCTGTCAATTTGCGTATTTAAACGTATAACAAGGTGGGGGGCTTGTTGCAAGCTCAAGCCTTGCCGCATGGCGTAATGTCTACGAGTCGATGTCTTATTGAGTAATGAACATGGATATTAAGGCTGTTCTATTTAAATACGTTGAAAAAATTGTCCTCGGCATTGCGATATGCTATCTTATCTATACAACAATCTATGCGGTCATTGTTCCCGGCATCGAAACCCACAAAATAAATGCCAGGCTGCTTTCCCAATCCGATACTATTGACTCAAAGCTCAGGATAAGCAAGCCGCCACCCGTAGAAAAGGAACGAAAAGAGGCGGAATTGATGGGCTTGCGTTTTACAACCCCACCGACGGCCAAACCACTTCAGCAAGCATACATCCTCAGCAAGTTCACCAGGAACGAAGTTGTTTCGGGGATTACGACCCGCGATTTATTAAACAAATCCGAACTGCAATCGCTTGGACGTCTCGATGCCGCTATCCCCGGAGATACTGAATTTGTCTATAAGGGCGGGACTGCCGAGCTGGCATTGATTCAGGTCAGGAAGTTATACAATGACGTCTGGTGGGCGGAAAGCTTTACGGTTGAAAAGGGACAGCGTATCGGCCAGAAAAAAACCATCAAAAAAGTTCCTATCGATTTTGATACCCGCTGCAAGCTCCTGGAAATTGTGCCTTTTGCGCAAAAACCCATGACGATTAATAAATCTACCGTCGTTCGAAATGATAAGGGGGAATTCCTCGGCACCAGGCTTGAGCCTGAAATACACGCCATTACCACGCCAAAGATTGTATTTGAAAACAAAAAGGGCGAGGCATACAATCTTTGGGTGGGCGAATTAGTAAATTTGGGAACGGAAACGGTTCCCGTCCGATCGTCAACAAAAACGTCTTCGACTAAATAACTACTTTTTTAAGGGGGTTGCATGAAAAACCGATTGACCCTGGGCTTACTCTTTGTTTTGAGTATGTCTTTTTGGCTCTTTATGCCTGGCCTGCCATTGGCGCAAAACAAGGATATTTCAAACCAGGATCAAAAGAATCCGGCCGCTGCCACGAACAATTATTACCTCAAAACAGCACAGGGGTATTTTGCATCACAAGACTACGCAAAGGCCGCCGAAGCCGCTGAACTGGCAATCCTTCTGGAACCTGGCAGCGCTGAAGCACAGGCCTTGTTACATGAATCAAAACGGCTGCAGGATGCAAAAAAGCAAACCGCCGTGACACAGACGTCAAAAGAAGAGGCTGCCCCATCTTTCCCTGAAGCAGGGATTTCATCGCGCCTCGTAGACGTGCATACAGCCATTCGGGAAGCCCGATATGATGATGCCCGGGCATTATTGGACTCAATATTTAAAACGGACCCCCTCAATAAGGAAGCATTGTTTCTTAAGGGGATGGTAAACGACCTTAAGCATGGGCGTGTTACGGAAAGCCTGAAAATCACCGGCACCCAGGAAAAACAAGGAAGTGATGAGCATCTCAGAGAGTCCGCCATTCCTTATCAGGACATCCTGAGATTTCCGGCAGAGGTGCAGTGGAAGGACATTGCCAACCGAAGGCTCCCGGAATTAAACAAGATTGTGGAAGAGAATAAAAAGACAACCGATAAACTGCGGCTTATTCCCAATCCCGCCAAAGACTCCTCCTCCAAGGTTATTGAAGATGCGCTCAACACGATTATTTCATTTGAGTTTGTCGATACCCCCTTAAAAGACGTGGTGACCTTTGTGCGGGAAAAAACAAACACCAATATGATCGTCGATGCCGAGGCAGGCGGAGCGCCGATTACCTTAAAACTCAATAACGTGCCACTGAAGACCGCATTTAGATACCTCCTGCCGAAAGGATATGAGTATGTAATCGAAGGGGACATCTTCCATATTTACCGGCAAAAGATGGAACTCAGGGTCTATGACGTAAGGGATATTTTGATTAATCTGGACGATAAAGAACCCCTTAAATTTGATATAGCATCAACAGCAACTCTAAATATAGAAAAAGCCAAAGTTGTTAAAGGAAAAGACACCTCTGAGCGTATTGTAGACCTAATAGAACAGATTGTTACAACCATAGAACCTTTGTCGTGGTCAAACCATGTAGGTGTTATTGGCACTACCGATGCAGTGGAGCAGAGGCATATTAGGGTAGCAGGACAGGGTGAAGGCAGTGTTGTTGCGAGAGCGGGTCAACCCGGCGACCTGGTAGTAGTCAACAGTAAATACGTCCATAAGCAAATTGATGTCTTACTAGCCGCTTTAAGATCATCACAAAACTTGCAGGTAAGCATCGAAGTCCGGTTTATCACCGTCACAGATAAATTTATGGAGGATATCGGGAGTAATATAACTGAATTATTCAGCAAGAAAACATCTCTTGATACTGGCGCTGCCAGCATCACCGGCGGACTCAACCTCAACTATTCTATTCTGAATAACACCATGGTAGAAGGATTCATACGTGCTATTCAGGAAAGCAAAGGCTCAGAAATCCTTACCTCTCCACGAATAACGCTCTCAAACACACAGCGTGGGAATATAGCCGTTGTCAGAATGCTTAGTTATATCAAAGGGGCTACTGCCGCCGCGGGGGGAGCACTTCCAGAAATTGCTGTTGTACCGGAAGGGACTACATTTGATGTAAGACCTATAGTGAGTGCGGACAGGAAGTATGTCTATCTGGAAGTAACCCCTTCTGTATATGACCTTAAAGAACCAATTGAGGTGGAACCTATAACAATTGTTTCAACGATTACTTCAACTGCAGGTGGTGCTCAGGCTGAAACAGAAATGGATATTAAATTACCTGAGGTAACGCTATCGCAGGTATCTGTAACGGTTAGCGTACCAGACAAAGGTACGCTTCTGATTGGTGGCCTAGGTTCTATAAACAAAGACAATCTGACAACCGGTATCCCAATACTCTCTAAGATACCAATATTAAAAACCTTATTTTCCAGAAACCAGAAGAATAATGAAAAGAGAACCATGCTTATCCTTTTAAAGCCCACTATCATCATTAGAGAAGAGCAAGAGGAGAAATTTTTTGGTCAGACAAACAATACGCCCACCACTGCGAACATACCCAATGATGCCGGGGATACCATACAGAGGTAGTGTCGGATGATATTGTGTGGAAAAATGGAAAACGTATCCTTGTGGTTTGTAGCTCAAACCTTCAGGTTTGATGGATAGTGGCGTAGGCATTGTATGTGTGGCTTCCAGCGTGGCGGACTACGTAAACGTACATCAAGGCTGAAGCCCTGAGCTACAGACATAAAACAATGAACTACGTCCAAAGCACGTCAGTGAAAGACGGCGTTGTAACCCCGGTTATCGGCACACTCCCCGAAGGCACGACCTTTGACGTAAGGCCCATTGTAGGCGCTGATAGAAAATATATTTATCTGGAGGTAACCCCCTCCGTTTTTGACGTGGAAGAACCGATTCCATCCTTTAAGTTCAGTGGCGTAGGCACAGGGACTACGATTGGGGGCGCTACGGGCGGCACTACCGTCATTCCCCCCGATCAAACAGTCCAACTGCCTCAGGTAAACATCTCCCAGGTATCGGTAACGGTTTGTGTGCCAGACAAAGGCACGCTGATAAATGAAAGGTTTTGACCCTATTTGATAGCGTGGGAATGAGATTCCGGCGGGTTCAGGTTGGCAAACTGAACTTTTTAAATTAGGTTGGGTTTTAAAAGACAAAAACCCAACCTAATTTAAATAACCGTATTTGACGTATATTGGCTCAGTTTCGTTTTCAGTTTAAGGGTGCCTTGAATATTTGGTTTCAATAACAACGCCTTGTTTAAGTATTGCAGGGCGTTTTCGTATTCCCCCAGGCCGATATAACACTCTGCCATTTTTTTGTAAATAAAGGCATTTTCTTGTTTGGGGAGGTCTAGCCCGAGCGCCTTTTTGCAATAATCAAGCGCCTTTCTGTGGGTGGTTTTTTTCACCAGTTTGCGGCAGTAGATGGTTCTTAGCCGCTCTTTGATTTCTCTGGAAAGATGGCTGCGATGGCCATTTTTCTGTATGCTTTCAAGGGTGGCCTCGTAGAGTTGAATGGCGGGCTCGTATTCCCCACTTTTTTCATAAGCCTCAGCCAGGAGGAATTTGCAGTCGACGTAGTCCTTGTGATTAAGGTGTAAAAGGGGATCGTCCGTTGCGTAATCTTTTATTAAGAATTGATACTTTTCGGTGGCCTTACGGGTCTGCCCGTCTAAAAGGTGTGTAAAGATTACCCGTATCCTGGACTTAACGTTGCTGGACGTCGTTTCGCTTGTCTCCGTTTCATGGGATACGTGAGTTTTTTTGGTCTGTTTGTGGTTTTTATATAATCGGTCATATTGTTCCCGTCTTGTTGTGTCTGAGAGGGTTTTATACGCCTGGATAATTACCTTCGTCTTCGATTCTGCCCAGTGCTTGTTGATGATGTGGAGATCGGGATGGTATTTTTTAATAAGCGTTCGAAACGACTGTTTAATCTCTTCGATGCTTACTTCTTGATGTAGCTCGAGTACGTCGTAATAATCAACCACGGTTAAAATTCTGTAAGGTTAAGATGATTCCTGGTAAAGTCAGGATTTTATGCTAACAGCAATTATGCAATCTGTCAATAGGTTTCATGGAAGGGGCGGCGGTAAATGGTAAACCACAGATTTCACAGATTACACAGATAAAAATCCTAGCGCGGCAAAGCCGCATGTCTGACGATGAAGTAAGGACATGGATTCGTTTGCCCCTACGGGGCATATACAGACAGCCGGAACGATTTCTGTTATCACAAATCCAAAACAATCTGTGAAATCTGTGGTTCCCAATGGTTTTAAACGGTCTGCGTCCCTTATTCGTAGCGCAACGTTTCCACCGGATTGAGCCGGGCTGCCCGCAAGGCGGGGTAAATGCTAAACACGACGCTGCTTAAGATGGCAACGCCGGCAATAATAACAATACTGCCCGGATTGACTTCGGTGGGTATTTGGCTGAAGTAATACACCTCGGGTGGAAACGGTCTCCAGCCGGATACGTTGTACAGCACGTTTTCCAGCCAGTTAATCCTGAAGACAAGCGATAAACCGGCAGTCACTCCAATGCACGCACCGAGGCTGCCGATGAGCAATCCGTTTAAAAGGAAAATGGACATGATCCCCTGTGTGGTTGCGCCCAGCGCTTTTAGGATGCCGATATCTTTGGATTTTTCAAGAACGACCATCGTCAGGATGGCCAGGATGTTAAATCCGGCCACGACGATGATAAAAAACAGGATGAACGCCATCACCCGCCGTTCCATCATGACGGCGGTCAGGAATGTCTTCCTGGCGTCTTCCCACGTTTGCACGTAGTATTCAAAGCCCAGCGCGGCTTGTAGTTTATCGCGCACTTCGTTGGCGTAGCGATAATCGTCCAGTTTTATACTTATGCCCGTTACGGCGTCTTTATCTTTCAAGCCGACCAGTTCTTGTGCCACCGTAAGCGGGAGATAGACGTAATTTTTGTCAAAATCATACATCCCCGATTTGAATTTTCCCGCCACAATAAAGGCCTTTACGCTGATCTTATCCCATTCCCGAATCGTGACCAGCACCACCTGTTCCCCGTTTTTAATAAAGCTTTCCGGGTTTTTTTCCGGTTCACCGGGTCTGGTTCTGAATAGTTCGGCGCCGCCAATGATACTGGCGGTGTTTTTTTCTCCATGGGTCTTCAACAGGTCTTCAGGCCGGTTTCCAAAGGGGGTCAGAAATGCCCCTAAATCCCCAACGCTTGCCTCTGCAAGGGGATCGACTCCCTTGAAGTAAACGAACTCCTTGCTTCCCCTTAATTTTATGAGCGCCGGGCCTTCTATGTAAGGCGCGCAGGCGGCTACGTGCTCAAAGGTCTTTATTTGCTCGATCACCTGCCGGTAATCCCCGATCCCGTACATGCCGCCCTTTAAGACAATAATATGTGCCAGGGTGCCTCGTATCCTGCTGCGGAGTTCTCTATCAAAGCCGTTCATGACGGAGAGAACCACAATCAAGGTCATTACACCGACGGCAACGCCCGCCACGGCGAAGAGGACGATCTTTCTGGTGCGTAAATACCGTAAACTGATGAAAAGTTTGTACATTGATAGGGGAATGGATTTACATTGTTATTTAAGGGTGTTAAATATATAATTTTGCGATTCTAGCACAATGAAATTATATTAGGCAACGAAATAATTAAAGTTATCTTTTGGGAGGCATTTATAATGCTCTATTTTAAAACGGCGGGAGAATCGCACGGAAGATGTCTGATTGCGTTGGTTGAGGGATTCCCGGCGGGTGTGGTTATTGATGAGTCAGTTATTAACAAGGACCTGAAGCGGCGGCAAGGCGGAATAGGCAGGGGCGGGCGGATGCAGATCGAGGAAGACCACGTAGAGATTTTTTCCGGGGTGAGAAGAAAGGTGACGCTGGGAAGCCCGATCTGTTTGATGGTGAAAAACAGCGATTACAAGATCGACGAACTGCCTCCCGTGGCCAAACCCCGTCCCGGTCATGCAGACCTTGCGGGCGCTATTAAGTACCACCAGGAGGATGCGCGCACGATATTGGAGCGGGCCAGCGCCAGGGAAACGGCTGCGCGGGTGGCTGCGGGCGGTGTGGCAAAAATCCTGCTCGCCCATTTTGGGATCGAGGTGTTCGGTTACGTTAAAGGGGTGGGCGGCATTAGTTCCGATAAGACGATTACCGATATGGACGCTGCAAGGCAGAACCGTGACCTAAGCCCGATGTATTGCGTGGACGCCGATATTGAAAAAAAGATAACCGAAAAAGTGCAGGAGGTTGCTGCGAACGGGGATTCTATCGGAGGCGTTATCGAGGTAATTGTCTCCGGGGCGCCCGTGGGCTTGGGGAATCATACCCAGTGGGATTTGCGATTAGACGCGAGGCTTGCCTACGCCTTGATGTCTATCCAGGCAATCAAGGGCGTGGAATTGGGCATGGGTTGTGGCGTTGCAGGGAGATTGGGGTCGGAGGTTCACGACGAGATTTTTTATGAAAAGCCCGTTAAGAAGTCATTGACCGGCGGGTTTAAGAGGTACTCAAACAACGCCGGAGGAATTGAAGGTGGTATAAGCAATGGCGAACCAATTGTAGCCCGCGCGTACATGAAGCCGATTCCCACCTTAAAAAAACCGCTACGGTCGGTGAACCTGCTGACAAAAGAACCGCTTGCGGCAACATACGAAAGGTCTGACGTCTGCGCCGTGCCCGCCGCCTCCGTGGTTTGCGAGGCGATGGTGGCCTTTGAGGTTGCCAGGGCATTTTTGGAGAAATTTGGCGGTGATTGTTTAAGCGAGATTGAACGCAACTACGAAGGGTATCTTTCGGCGATTTAAGGTGTGGTCATGAGTGTTTGTGCCGCGTGTCTACATGCGGGATGTTGTAGCGCGTGGGTTTTCTTTAATATTGTTTCACCGTCACTTTGTTTTCCTATCCGGACAACGCTGAGGTTAACCATGTATCTTAATGAAACGTTATTTTGGACTGAAAGAGATGATTTGGAAAATGACGAAACATCCAGCAGAGACCCACTTGGAACAGAGACGTTTGCCGGACAGCTTGCAGAGTTAATACTTCCGGGACTTACAACAATAACATGGCGGATTCGATACTTAACGATTATTTGTTTATGGCTAAAGTTTATCAGAGAAGAACTGCAAGAAGATAATACGGATGAGATTCTTGAACATATCAAAAACCTTGAGAAACTCACAGCATATTGCATTGTCAAGCGATGCAGTGAAAACGAGGATGATAATCAAACTGATAATTTAAAAGAATCTGAAAAAATACGTCTAAGACATGGTCTGCTTGCCAATGATATGAGAAAAACTACTTTTATGCTTATCAAAAAGAATATACAAGAGCGTGAATTTGATACTATTTCTAAAATTTCAAAAGTCAATTATGTGAATGAATTTGAGAAAAGGGTTATTGACATCTGCGATTATATTACACGATTTGAAAGACTAAATCGTGAGGTACACTATATCTTTTATTCACTAATGAATATTGATGCAAACCAGATTGATATACGTGATTTTTTGAGAAAGTCCAACATTCAGGATAGTTTAAACACCATGACAGGCAAGACCCTTGATGATTATATAGAATTTCATGCCGGCAATGAGCAATTCCTTGGAAAATATGATAAACGCCCTTACGAACTTTTTATACAATTAAAAGAATACAGAAACAATGGTGAACAATGTATGAAGACTATTATAGAGTATCATGTCAAAAATCAAAAACAGAAGACTAAAGCCCCCTGGATCGATCACAAAAACGGTAAATGTACCGTTATTCTAACACAATATCGGAAAAATCCTGAAGAGGTAGAAAGAATTCGCGAAATGGCAGTTCATAGTTATAGGACACATAATGCATGGAAGATGATACATGAGCTTGCAATTTAAACCACAAAAAAGAATATTTGACTACTTTGACAGAGACTTCAGCAATATCATCCTCACCACTTTTGAGTTTGATAGAGGTTTTATTGAAGACAGGTTTTTGGCGGTTTTGGTGGGGAAAAAGCCGTAAAAGATTTGAATGACCGTCTTAAGGCTGAAGATGCGTTACAAAACAAAAGCATATCTGTTATTGCGTCTGGTAATATTCACGATTATAGGAGGTTTTATGAATACGACCTTTGCTATAGTATCCCAGATGTCCTCTACAAGTTGAATTCTTTCTGGTATTGATAATGCAAGGGCATCTGTTGCTGTTATTTGTTTCATAGTTTTTATCTCCTGTTTTAATTTACATACCGAGTAGATTGGGAGGCTCACGCCTCCCTCGCCCTCTAAGAACTGTGCGAGCGGGTTTCCCAGCACACAGCTCAAGCCTCTGTAAGGTTTTATTTTACTAAAACCCGGTAGTTAAATTATCAGCTTATCGGGATAATATTGCTGTAGGTTCGCCTCATGTTAAAATAGCCGGTATATTTCGGATTGAAGGGATTTGCTTCACCCTTTATCTTTATATACCTGACTAATTTTATATATGTAGGCTTTATTAATTCAAGCAGTTTCTTATTACCGCCTTTTTCCTTAATAATACAGCAGAATCCCCATTTCCGTTTCGGATGGTTGAAATATTTCTTTATTCTCCATCCGCAACTTTTTTCGGGATGTCTTTTTTTTATCCAACGCCATAGCGCTTGGAAGATTATTTTGTTCGCATGTGAAAATGCTTTGGCAGATTGCGCATATCTCTGATAATTCGCCCAACCTAAGATCATTGGGTTGAGTTGGTTAATCAGGTCTGCTGTTTTCCGTCCTCGACATTTTTTGATTACGGTTTTCACCTTATCCAGAAAACTTTTTATATTTTCTTTTGAAGGCGTTATAATCAGCCTATTGCGGTATTTTTTTAAGTTTTGACCGAGAAAATCAAAACCCTGCTCTATGCCGACAATTTTAGTTTTCTCCTCTGATAATTTCAAACCTCTCGGTTTAAGAAATTCATTTATGGCTGGAATAATATTATTTACCAGTAATTCCTGGCTTTCCGCAGTAACGATGAAATCATCGGTATATCTGATGAAATTCACTTTTCTACGGGGAGGACATGATTTTTTAATGACTGCTTCCAGTCCGTCAAGAGTCATGTTTGCCAGGGTTGGTGATAATATTCCGCCCTGCGGAGTTCCTGCATTTGTCGGAAATGGTTTGCTGTCTTGAAAATAATAACCACATTTAAGCCATTGTTGTAACATCCGTTTATCCATGGGTATGTTTTCCAATAACCATTTGTGGGATATTTCATCAAAACAGGCTTTAATATCCGCATCAAGCAACCACTGCGGGGAATATGACTTTGCCAGCGAACAGAAACATTGTGCTATCGCATCCCTACAGGCTCGAAAATATCGAAACCCATAAGAATTTGAGTCAGCCGTTGTTTCTGCTATCGCTTCTAAGGTTAGCAGATATAATGCCTGCATTGCCCTGTCTCTGATAGTCGGTATTCCCAACGGTCTTTTCTTGCCGTTCTTTTTGGGGATTAAGATACGCCTTAATGGAAAGGCAACATATCCTTTCCGTCTCAGCGATACTGCTCCCCTCATCTTTCGTTCCGGAGTGTTCCAGATTGTTAAATCCACACCCGGTGTTTTTGCTCCTTTGTTGGAGGTAACCCGTTTTACTGCTAATAATTTTGCCGAAAAGGAATGGCTAAGCATCCATTGAAAGACCTTAACCTTATTCTTTTTCCCTTCCCGCACTGCCTTTGCAATACGCATTTGCAGTCTTTTAACTTCTGCTCCTACTTTATGCCAATTGATGGCTTTCCAGTAATTGCCCAAGTTCGTAGTAGCACCAGTGAGTTTTGCAACCCCCGTCATTTGCTTGCTCCGTTAAAAAGGTTCTCCAAACTTTCTTGCAATCAGACACCTTTCGGAAGTCTGCCCTCTTTCAAGTCAGATAATATTTCAACCTGTATCCACCCCATTACAGGACGGCTTTCGCTTTCTCCGAATTCTTTTACCTGCATCCCCTTCCGTGTGCCTTGCGGTTTCACATAGCCTTTGCAGGCGGGAATTCAGGTTTACCACGTTCCGCTTAATTACCTAACGGATAATTTAGATTCACCCTATACGCCGACGGAGCTGTATTCACGTATGGTGACGTTAGACCACCATAACCTGTCCGTTTACCGTTTGGTTCAAGCCTGTCAGTCTTTTTGGCTTGTCTTCATAACGACGCTTAAAGATGTTTGCGTATGCTAATCGTATTATCCAATCTTAGTCCTCACCCGAATCAGACTATCAGGAGGGTATCCGTCTCACGATTTCCACCCCAACCTTTTACGGTTTTCGATACATTGTCGGAAGGGCTTCATACCCGTATGAATGCACCATACACGCATGCCTTCCTAAGATACCGGTGGTGAAACACCGGGTTTAGTCAACGGCTGTAATCCATTGCCAAACAGTAATTAAAGCGACCTCGTGTCGCCAATAACGCTTGAAATCAGCGGCGGCGGTTTTTGCCGTCCGCTGCATTGAATTGTTAGGCGTTTTTTCTATTTGTGATCCTTGTACCTTATTAGGTTAGAAACTTTTACCTATCCCCCCTTCATAAAAAACTAACCCTACAGATTCTTCACAAACTCCTTAATATCAATCTCCGCATCTTTAAGAGCACCTTTTAGGGTATATCTGTCAACTTCGTCATGAAAGGGAAAGACGATCTTCCTACCATCCGGGTGCCTCATTTTTACATGACTGCCTTTCCGATGGATTTCAATAAATCCCATCCGTTTTAATGATGCCAACACCTCTCGTCCTGATAATATCGGGAGTTTCATATTGCCACTTCATAAACTTTATGCTTACTGTCTTCTGTTAACTTTTCATCAGGTTCTAAATATAATTCGATTGCTTCTCGAATATTCTTTAATGCCTCTTCTTCTGTCCTTCCCTGACTCCAACAGCTTTTTAATGATGGACAATATGCTACAAAGTAACCATCTTCTCCTTGCTCTAGTATAACTTTTATTTTCATCTCTATTACTCTCCTAGTCGCGTTTTTATTAACCTATCATATTTGTGGATACGTTTCCAATTATCTAAACCCGCCGCGCGGACCACTATGGGCATGAATGGAAAACTACATACCTTGATGCAACCACTGGTTCGCTCGTCTGCTTCAACGGCTTGTTATGCTCAACGGCTGAGTAGATTCAAGATCATTTTGAATTTGCCTGCTGCAAAAGATCACGTACATACAGAAGATCGATATCTTGAGCTGACAATCTCAATTCTGGATACTTTCCCCAGCCTTCAGGCTTGACCTTTGCATACCTACCATCATAAATGCCTTTCCGTAGCCAAAGAGTGATCTTTTTAGTTGCAGGGCGCACCCAGACAAGACCCCGACCATCAGTGTAGTAACATACCATCGATTTCTTTACGCGAGATTCAACATCAGGATTTATTTGTTGAATGATGTCTCTTATTGCCCAAAACGCCTGTTTGATATCTTCATCTTTCCCGGCCAGTAATCTTTCTTCGGTATATACATCAATTTCCGAACTTACCCTGGCTATGGTGTCGCTAGTTTGAGAAAAAGTCTTAACGCTGGCAGTGCTTTGAGGCTGCTTTATCATTGAATAACCGATAGTATTATTGGAGTACAAATGCACCTGACATAGCCCCAGTGGTAGATCCTTGAACCTAGCAGCTTCTCTTCGGAATGAACCAGTAGAAAACTCAGAACAGACAAACTGGAAACCAAATATAATTTCCAGATTGTTTTCCGTAATGGTTTGTATCTGCTTCTCCAGAAAAGGCATCGTCTTTATTGGAGAAAGTGTTCCATTAGAATGTGCGTATATTGGCATATATTATCATCCTGTCATCTGGCTGCTAGGCATAACACCCTGATGACTGGACGAGTGCCACCGTAAGACATGAGAAAGGAAAAAGACGATTTGCAGATTGAAAACATCGTCAGCTCAAAAAGCATCCTGTAGCACTCATTCATGTCCATCTGGTTGTTAGAGGCCATATTTCTTCAATTTTTTAAAGTTTTCATTCCACAGTTTAGCTGCGTCATCCATTTTCATGCCGTACAAAATACAATATCGACAATGAAACTGATAATCAGTTAGCTCATCGTCTTTCTTATCGCTTGTGGGCATTATTCTTTTTCCC
>CAYJPZ010000098.1:1557-15243 GCA_964372185.1 uncultured candidatus Brocadiaceae bacterium | reverse complement strand
CCCTGGTAAAGAAACAAAAGATAACCAGCCCCGAAGGGGCGACAGAAAAGGATGCTTAGCATGGCTTTGACACGTATCTGTCCGAAAATTTACCATTATTTTGTTTCTGTAAGAATCTACAAAATCTGTGTAATCGGTGAAATCTGTGGTTTCAAACGTCATTGGCAATTTTTATTATACTGTTCTTTTGTTACACCAAGACGGCATTTTTGCGGTGAAAAGCGTAAGAAAATTTTTCTGCCTATTTCTGCCGATTCATAGATAGCGTTGATAAGCTCAACGCTTTTTCTGCCCTCAATGCCGTCAATGAGTCCGGATACCCCGCTGTAATAGCAATTTATAAGGTCTTTATAGAATTCGGTAACATTCCATGCAGGCTTATCCGGCACCTTTGCGAACTGTTCCCGTACTTTGGTATCCATATCGTCCGGCTCGCAAAAATCCCAGGTCTTCAGTTCATTCATAAAAAAGCCGCCAATTTCAACCGCTCCTTTTTCACCAAGGATACTGAGTGAACCTTCCAAGTCCTTAGGTCTTGTTGCAGTGGTTGCCTCGATCACGCCCAGCGCGCCATTTTTAAACTTCAGTATAACCACACCCGTATCCTCGGCTTCTATAGTAACCAACCGCCTGGCAGTCTTAGCCATAACGTTTTCCACGTCGCCCATCATCCAGGCCAGCATATCTATGTGATGACTGGCCTGATTGGTTAAAACGCCTCCATCCATAGCCCAAGTCCCACGCCAGGATTTTTGGTTATAATAGGCCTGGTCCCTGCTCCATCTAAGCCTAACTGTCCCTAACACCAGTTTTCCAAAACGCCCCTTGTCCAGGGCCTCTTTGAGCTTGACGATTGGCGGGTTGAAGCGATTTTGATGTGCCACCGCGATCCTTAACGACCTTTTATCGCATTCTTCCAAAATCCTGTCAATATGTTCTACTCGCAAAGCCAGCGGTTTTTCGACCACGAAGTGTTTGTTAAAACGAATCAGATCCATTAATCGCTCGAAATGGTCACCGGAGGGTGTCAGGATATTCAAAAAGTCCGGGTTTGTCGTTTCCACCATCTTTTCGATATTGGGAAACGCGGGGATCGAAAATTTTTCACCTAAGGCCTTTGATGTTTGAAAATCAATGTCATACAAGCCAACAACCTCTGCATCATCTAATCTCTTAATGGCCGTTATGTGTTTGGAAGCTATATTGCCACATCCTATCAAGGCAAACTTTACTTTAATCTGTTTTCTGTAAGCCATGTTTTCAACCTCGTAACGATTGACCGTTCAAAATCATATCAAAATTATAGTAACACGTTAATTTTTTGAAAATACCCTGAAAAGCTCCGGTAGGAGCGGCATAGAAGGCGCATAAACAATATATCGCTCCTCTGGAGCTTTATTATCGTGTTTGGTATTTTAGCTATTTATATTTCACTCCTCCGGGGTTGTTTTTTTCTCCCTTTTCCTTTTTGTGGCTCTTCCGACTCGTTCAGGTTATGAATAATGTCAAAAGTTAAAAAAACGACTGCCTATCTGCCGGTTACACACTACTTTGATTGACACGCTATCCGCACTTGTTCAGTTATGTACGTTACTTGCTCATGTGACAGCTCTGCGTAAATGGGGAGGCTTAATATCTCATTCGGCAACTGATGTGCAACCGGGAAATCGGAAGGTTTGTGTTGTAAATAGCGGTATGCTTCTAAAAACGGCAGTGCAATGGGATAGTGAATGCCCGTAGAAATACCCTTTTCCTTCAAAGATTCGCTTACCTTGTCCCTGTTTTTTGTTCGAATAACGTAAAGATGATAGACGTGCCTTGCCTCCGGCGAGATGGTCGGGGTAATAACAACATTTTTTAACCTTTCCGTGTACTTTGCGGCAATAGCAATTCTTCGCTCAGTCCAGGCTCCCAGGTGTTTTAATTTAACTGAAAGGATTGCTGCCTGTAAACCGTCCAACCTGCTGTTTATACCCTCAAATTCGTGGTTATATTTTTCTATCCTTCCGTGGTTCGAAAACATCCTGATTTTTTTTGCCAGGTCGTCGTTGTTCGTCACGATGGCACCGCCATCTCCATAAGCGCCCAGATTTTTACCCGGGAAGAAACTAAACGTGGCGCAATCGCCTAACGTCCCCGCATTTGTCCCTTTGTATTTTGCGCCATGGGCCTGGGCGGCGTCTTCCATAACAAAAAGATTATGTTTTTTGGCAATCTTCAATATTTCGTCCATTGCAGCGGGCTGCCCGTAAAGATGAACGGGTACGATTGCCTTGGTTTTATGCGTAATCCGTTTTTCGATTTGGCTGACGTCAATGTTGTAGGTGTCTTTATTACAATCGACAAAGACAACCCTTGCCCCGGTCTGGGTGATGGATTCGGAAGTGGCTATGAAAGAATTCGCAACGGTTATAACCTCGTGGCCTTCCTTAATCCCTAAACACTTTAAAGCGATGTAAATCGCATCCGTGCCGTTACCAACGCCGATGCAATGCTTTGCGCCCACAAAGGCGGCAAAGTCTTGTTCAAAAATTTTTAAGTAATCACCGCCAACAAAAGCAGTGTCTTTGATAACATTTTGTATAGCGCCGTCAATTTCTTCTTTAATTGAAAAGTATTGCGCCTTCAGATCAACAAAAGGGATTATCATTCTTTTGAAACCTCGAAAATGTTGTTATTTAATTTGTATTCATTTTTACAATCGTTACATATAGCATAACTACCGCAGAATTTCAATGAAGTTCCGCACTTGCAAGTCCACCCCAGTTGCCGCGCAGGCACCCCCGCCACAATTGCGTAGTCAGGCACGTCACGCTTAACGACGGCGCCTGCGCCTATCATTGCGTATCTTCCAATGCTAACACCGCACACAATCGTGGCGTTTGCCCCAATCGTGGCGCCTTTTTTCACAAGGGTTTGTTTAAATTCATGTTTTCTCTCAATAAAAGCCCTCGGGTTGTATACGTTGGTAAATACACACGAAGGACCGCAGAAGACTTCGTCTTCAAGGGTGACTCCATTATACACGGAGACGTTGTTTTGAATCTTGCACCTGTTGCCGATAACTACGTCCCTGTCTACCATGACGTTTTGGCCTATGTTGCAGTCTTTCCCGATTTTGGCGCCTTTAAGGACGTGGCAGAAATACCAAATCTTCGTGCCTTCGCCTATCTCCGCGCCCGCATCTATGTATGAACTCTTGTGAATAAAAAAATCTTCCATATAGTCCTGCCTTCAAAGGCTATCGAGGCAAATCCTTAGTCGAAACACAAAAGGCTGAAGCTTGGGAATAAAAAAACCTTTTCTGTCGCCCCTTCAGGGCTTGTTATATCATTCCATTTACCAGGGGCTTCACCCCTGGCTATATACTTTCAGCCCTTCGGGCCTGTTGTAGAGATACAAGGCTTTATTTCTCCGCGCCTTCTGCGTCCTCTGCGGTAAACTGTTTTTACGTTTTTAATAACATCACACCACCGGCAACGGCTTGCCTATATAATAGCCCTGGGCATAATCAATGCCGTATTCCCTGACGATTTCGGACGTCTCTTTATTCTCGACGAATTCTGCAACCGTCTTGATTCCCATACCTTTTGCCACGTCTGCAATGGCCTTAACAAATAAGCGGTCGTGCTTGTTTTCCGGCAGTTTCCTGATAAAAGAGCCGTCAATTTTGACGTAGTCAACGTCCATTTCCTTCAAGTACCTGAAAGAGGTAAAACCAGCGCCAAAATCATCCAAAGAGAAACTGCATCCCATCAATCGTAATTCTCTGATAAAGTTAACCGCCGTATCCAGGTTGCGAACTGCCGCTGTCTCCGTTATCTCAAAGATCAGGCGTTTAGGGTCTATTGAATTTTTTGTTATTTCCGATCTCAAAAACTGGAGAAATTTTTTATCCTCCAGATCGAGAATGGATAGGTTTATGCTGTGGACGAGCGACCTGCCGCCTTTGCATAAATTCAACTGGTTCAATAGTACCTTTTTTATGATTATGCGGTCAATATCGGTAATCAAACTAAAAACCTCTGCCGTATCAATAAACGAGCCGGGATAGATTATCTCCCCATTTGTGCCGCGCATTCTTGCAAGGGTCTCAAAGTGATGTATCTGATTGTCCTTCAGGTCTAAAATAGGTTGAAACCAGGGTTCGAGGCGTTCTTCCCGGATGGCTTCCTGGATTTTCCCTTTCCACTCCATTCGTGTATGTATCTTTTCAAGCACGAGGTCTTCGCTGTGATAGGTGTGTATTCGGTTGCCTCCAAGGTCTTTCGCATAAGAGAGAGAAGCGTCCGCCTTGGTAACCAGTTCTTTAACCGTGCCCCCATCTTTGGGATAAAGCACCATGCCTATGCTTGCCGTTAAGTGGCTGGATATCTCCACAAAACGGTACTTTTCCAACATTGCCCTGATTTCATCGGCAACTTCCACACCGTCGTTTTCATTGCAGGCGGGTAGAAAGATGGCAAATTCATTACCTCCCAGACGGCCTAAAAGAGGTTTGTCCTTGTCCGAATTTGTGAATCGTTTCTCTCTGCTTGAAAACGTTGAGCTAATAATTTCAGCAATACGTTGCAAGACAATATCTCCGGTGCCGTGCCCGTAGGTATCGTTAATGAGCCGGAATCCGTCAATATCGATAAAGAAAAGTATTGCCATCCGGGTATGGTTTGCCTTATCCATCAGCCAGTGGTTCATCTGCCCCATAAAAGAGGTGCGGTTGCAAAGATTGGTTAATTCATCATACACCGTGAGGTATTTTACCCGTTCTTCAGCTTTCACCTTTTCCGAGACGTCTTCCTGTATCGCAAGGAAATGGGTAATCTCCCCACTTTCATTCCGAATGGGGGTGATTAGTCCGTTGCCCCAGTAAAGTTGTCCGTTTTTCTTTTTGTTTTTAAAAATACCCCGCCAGGTTTTTCCACGTTTTATAGTATTCCATAACTCCTCGTACTCTACCTGCGTAGTTTCCCCTGATGCGAGTATGCTGGGATTCTTGCCAATAGCCTCTTCCTTGCTATATCCGGTTACCTCCTCAAACATGGCGTTTACATACTCAATGTGTCCTTTTACGTCGGTAATAAGCACCACGTTAATACTGTGTTCGACGGCGGCGAAAAGCCTTCCAAGCTGAGCGTCCACGTGTTTTCGTTCCGTTATATCGGTTGAAATATTGCAAACGGCAGAGATCGTTTCGTCAGAGGTATTGTAAAGGGGGAACTTCAGGGATATATAGGTGTGCAGACCGTCTTCTTGCTGTATCACCTCTTCAAATTCAATAGGGGCTTTAGTTTCAATGACCTTCAGGTCGTTCGTGTAAAATGTGCGGGATAATTCATTTATGCCGAGTTCTATATCGGTTTTACCCAGAATGTGGTCTCCGGACAAATGGAAAATATTTTCAAGTTGCCGGTTTACGAAGAGATAACGGCCGATGACGTCTTTCACGTAGATCATTGCGGTGGTGTTGTCGAGGATGGACTGTAGTTGCAGCTTATTTTCGCGTAATGATTTTTCCAGTTGCTTCCGTTCGGTAACATTCGAAAGCATACCGGTAGCATAGCGTTTGCCGTTACTTTCGTAGGTTGCCGTTGCCCTATCGTTTAACCAAATCCACCCGCCTTCTTTTCTTTTTACCCGGTATTCGATAGTAAAGCCTTTTGATTCTCCCGCCGGGTTAAAAAGTGATTTGTGGACAAGCCTCACCTTTTCAACGTCATCAGGGTGAATCCTTTCATACCAGAGGGCAAAACTTCTTTCATAAAACTCTTCAGGCGTGTAACCACAAATATTTTTTACGTTGTTACTGATGAATGCAAAATTACCGTCGCAGTCAGATATCCATACCGTGTCCGGTATGTTTTCTGTAATTAACCGATATATTTTTTCACTGTCTATGAGTGGAAATTTCATTATCGGAATTATTGATGTGGAGGGTTTGAGTGGTGATGGAAAATTCCAAATAGTTTTTTAATGGTTTCTACATAGCGATACCCGCCGCCGTTTTTTGCTTCCTGTTTGGCCACCTTTGCGGGGTGATGGAGGAGTTTGTTAATCGTGCGTTCCATGGTATAGACAACCTGTTCCCAGTCCTCGCTGCCTATTGCCTTTAGCTTTGGTCTCAAACGATTGAGTTCTTCCTTGCCGATGTTGTGGAAATGATTGCGTAAGTGGGTTATTGCCGGCTCGATCTTCATTTCTTCGAGCCTTGCCATGAAGTGTTCCACTTCCTCTTCGATAAGGGATCGGCATTTCTCGATTTCCCGCGTCCGGTCGTCAATGTTTTGAGCAACGACCGATTGCAAATCATCGATATTGTAGAGGTATACGTTATCGATATTGGCAATACCCGGCTCTATGTCCCTGGGAACGGCGATGTCAATGAGGAACATAGGATTGCCCCTCCGGTGCTTTATGGCCTCTTTGACCTGATCGACATGAATTACGTAATGGGGTGCCGAGGTAGAGCTGATAATAATATCCGCTTTAGCAAGATATTCGCCAAGCAGCTCGTATTTGATGGCCTGGCCCTGGTACGCGTTAGCCAGTTCCTGGGCGCGTTCAAAGGTTCGGTTTGCAACGACAAAGGTGCGCGCGCCTTCTTCGTAGAGGTGCTTTATTAAAAGCTCACACATCTCGCCAGCGCCCACAACGAGTACCGTTTTGCCCGTAAAATCCTGAAATATCTTCTCGGCAAATTCCACGGCGACCGAGCTTATCGAGACCTTGCCCTTCCCCAGGGAGGTCTTTGTGTGCACCAGCTTCGCGGCATTAAGCGATTGCTGGAACAACTGGTTTAAAACCTTTCCGGTGGCATCTTCGACCGATGCGATGGTATATGCCTCCTTCACCTGCGAAAGGATTTGCGATTCCCCAAGTACCATAGAATCAAGACTGGCGGCAACGAAGAAGAGGTGGTTTACCGCACGGTCATCTGTATAATGATATAAGTACGAAGATAGATAGTTTAGCTCTATCTTATGGAATTCGGAAAGAAACGCGAGTATGTCTTCAAATTGGAGAGTACCTTCCAGTGACGACACGTACATCTCGACGCGGTTACAGGTTGACAAAATGACCGCCTCAGCCGACGGGTGTTTTTGGAGAAACTGAGACAGGGCTGCGGGAATATTGTTAGCATTAAATGCCAGTTTTTCCCGTATTTCAACGGGTGCCGATTTATGATTGAGACCAACGACGATAATACTCATTTTACCTGAAAATCCTTTAAAACCTCAATATGCGTCTGCTCGTTGACTTTTTGAAAAGCGTGCTTCGATCCCATAAAAAAGGTGCCGATAAAGGTAAAAAGCACCAGGCAAAAACCTGCAATAGTCATACAAGCGACTTTCGTGCCATGAAAAGAAGCGACCAGCCTCATGTGGAGCAATGCCGCGTAAATAAGCCACGTGGCCAATCCCAGGATAACCTTGTAATCCAGATACCACATTTCCCCCAGGATATGTTGAGTCCTGACCCAAAAAGCGCCGAAAACAAGCCCCAGGGTAAGCAATGGAAAGCCGAACGAAATGGTCTTCCACATAAGCTTATCGATCCCTTCAAGTGATGGTAACTTGTTAAATAGCGACCCAAACAGTTTAAGTTTTAGTTGCCGCTGCTGGGTTAGATACATAATGCTCAGACTGAACGATATGGTAAAAGCGGCATATCCGACAAAGATGGGAATGATATGCGCTACGAGCCAAAAATTCTGAAGGCTGACGGTTATTATCAGGTTTCCACCGTCAAACGTCATCGCCCAGATAGAAAGGGCGGTGACCAGCGGTACTAAAAAGGTATCCAAAGACGGCAGCTTGTAAAGATAGTCCAGGTTGATATAAACAAACAACACACACCAGAGAAGCGATATGAACGATTCGTAGACGTTGGTTATGGGAATATTGCCTGATTCAAGGCCAAGAAATACCAGGAAACCGCTGTGGACAAAAAACCCCATCATCATCGTCCATTTGGCCACTTTTTTGTTAAAAAAATGCGGGTATATAATAGACCCTATCGACCAAACGGTAGACGTAAAGTAAAATATGATGGTAACAATGAATGGAATATGAGATAGTGTAAACATAGAGTCGCATTAGTGTAAAAAATAGCAGTTCATTAATCAATTAAATTTTCTAATTTTACTAAAAGGTGTTGCAGATGACAAACCAGGCCATCCGTTATGGATTTTTTTCATTGACAAAAACTCTATCGTTCGATAACCTACTTCTGAGCATTTTTGGCACGGTTAACGGTATATTTTAACAGTACATTGCCACGTTTTCGAGAGGGATTATATGGCAGAAGAGCTAAAGATAACAAAAAAGACCAGTATTGGAGATGTAATCAAAAAGTATCCGGAAACGGAGCCGGTTATAAAAAAATATTTTGGGGCAGGCTGTTTTACCTGTCCCGGTTCAAAAACGGAGGACATCGCCTTTGGGGCCACGATGCACAACGTCGCCCCGGAAGCCATTATCAAGGAACTGAACGAGGTGATTGAAAAGAAAAAGGGTTAGTTTTTAATGTATAGGAATTTCAAAGTAGGGACACGGCGTGCCGTGTCCCTACGTGTGAATATAAAAAAGGCGCCGAAAGGCCTAATTAAAGGAGTATTTGCTGTGAGAGAAAGAATCGAAGAAGCATTGAATCATATCAGGCCTGCATTACAGGCTGATGGTGGCGACATTGAATTGGTTGACGTGCAGGGCGGTGTGGTGAAGGTGCGTCTGAGAGGAGCGTGCGGCTCTTGTCCGAGTGCGCTGATGACGCTAAAATACGGCGTTGAGGAGCGTTTGAAAGAAGAGATCCCCGAAGTGGAATCCGTTGTGCTTGCGTAGGTCTTCTTTTTTACCTTCCCAAGAGAAAAAGTAAATACTCGATTGCCCGTGAGAAATAGGGAAGGGGGATCATTGAACGACACATTTCATAAAGGAGTTTCCGAATGAGTTTGGTATTAGGACCGATCCACCACTGGATGTATGGCAAGATAAAGGCCACGATGGCACGGGAAGCCTCCATTGTTGCCGCTTTTAAGGCAAAATATGACGCGGATGCGGATAAAATCCTGGATGCAGTGTATAAAAAGCATCCAAAGGCAGACATAAATCAGCCCCTTGAGAAATTATTGGGCAACAAAGCCATTCACCAGGGAATCCAGGAACTCATTGTAAAGACGGAAACAAGAGAAGCCTCTATAATCGCCGCATTTTGTGCAAAACACGACGACGCAGGAAAAGTAGCCGGTGATGCCGCCCGCAAGCACGGAGTAAGCTGCGGAAAGGAAGCCATCAAGTCCAAAGGGTTGTCAACCGCGGATTGCAGCGATACCGCCAAGGTGTTTGAGGCAATGGGTGATTACCATTGCGATGGAATGCCTTGTGATCGTGGGGCGCAGGTGGTATCAGAGTCGCCAAAACGAACGGCCTGGGATCATGAAAGTTGCGTCCATGAAGCATACTGGAAGAACGCAGGGGCTGATTTCTTAACCATGTGCAACATTATCCATGAATGGGTCTCAGGTTTCGGAGAAGGCGTTAACCAAAAGATCGGATGCAGGCGTGAAAAGGCAATTGCCACGAAAGACAAATCCTGTTTGAGCGTATTTGAAATCAAATAATACTGTCAAACTTTTGGTTGCAGAGGAACCTTAATATCGAATATCGAAGGATTAGAGAAATTCATTATTCGAAATTCCTTGTTCTCGATACTTGATATTCAATACACTTAAGTGTATCCAATATGCCTGAGATTGTTCTGACTTTACCCTTCCGACTCGTTCGGGTTAGGATATTGCAGTTTACTTTGTAAGCACAAAATCTTTTGATGCCTTTTTTATCCGTGTCTATCCGTGTTCATCCGTGGTTTTTACAATTCAAAAATCTGTGTAATCTGTGCAATCTGTGGTTCCATCGCTTTTGTTGTTTTGTCTCGTTAACTAATCGTCGAAATTTGTAGTTTCAAAGCTTTTCCTATCAAAAATTACCCTTCGTACCCATTCTGGTTAAATTACCCATGTTAGAACGCTATGTGCGGCAGGCGTTGTTTCCCGGTATTGGAAGTAAGGGGCAAGCGGCCATTATGGAAAAGACGGTTGCACTCGTCGGTTGCGGCGCCTTGGGCTGCACTTCAGCAAATCTGCTTGTCCGTAGTGGCGTCAAACGCCTGCGCATCATCGACCGTGATTACATCGAAGAAAGCAACCTGCAACGCCAGTTGTTGTTTGACGAAGAGGACATAACCCAAAACCTTCCCAAGTCCGTTGCTGCCCAAAGAAAACTGCAAAAGATCAATTCCCACGTTGTTATTGACGCAACCGTCGCCGACCTTAACCCATCAAACATTGAAACCCTCCTGGAAGGCGTGCATCTCATCATCGACGGCGCCGACAATTTCGAGACACGATTTCTCATCAACGACTATAGTGTAATGCAGGGAATCCCGTGGATATACGGCGCCTGTGTGGGAAGCAGGGGTGTGACCATGAACATCATTCCGCAAAAGACTCCGTGCCTCCGGTGTGTACTGGAAAACCTTCCACCCGTTGGCACAACGGAGACGTGCGATACCGAAGGGATCATAGCCCCCATTGCTAACGTCATCGCCTCTATTCAGGCTGCAGAGGCCTTAAAAATCTTAACAAACAACCTCGACGCCCTGAATACCGACCTTTTAACGCTGGACCTCTGGCAAAATAAAATGACCCGGGTGGATGTTAAAGGCCTAAGCGAGAACACTAATTGCGTCACGTGCAAACAGCGTTCTTACGAATTTCTTTCAAGAGATAAAATCTCCCTTTCAACCATCCTGTGCGGTAGAGGCTCCGTGCAAATATTACACCAGAATGGCACGAAACTGGACCTTGAAAACCTGGCAGAACGCCTGAAAAGGGTAGGGGGGGTTACTTATAATAGCTTTCTATTAAGATTAAAACTGGAAAAGTACGAACTAACCGTTTTCCCCGATGGCCGGTCAATCATTTCTGGAACCAACGACCCCGCAATAGCGAAGGGGCTTTACGCAAAATATATAGGAATGTAATCTCCGGTTAAATAATGAATAAACAAAACATGACAAATCAAAAACAGCTTCTCGCAGAGATTTCCAAAGCCAGGGATGTTTTGGCCGAACTGGATAACTTCTTCCACAAGGCAGATACGAATATCTCAAACGATCCGGATGATCCGCGTGAGGGAATCGGCCTTTTACCCGGCCTTGACCGGTTGATGTGCCTCATACCCTGTATGATAAACCGCCTTGAGGAAGATATCTCTAAGAGTAAAGAAGGTGGAAATATCACGTCCATCATAGAAGGTCTACAGGCGATACAAGAAGGCATACAGGGCGTATTGGCCTATTATCTCCGGGGCGACGTTGAAGTCGCCCTCAATTTAGTCGGCAAAGTCCATTCAAAGATCGACAATCTTTCAAATAAAAAGCCCCCATCCGGCATCCGCGTCTTCCGCGACATGGCGAGAATAGCGCCGGACTTTCAGATTATCCTTAATATGTTTGAAGAATTTCGTGAAAACAGACGAATAAGCCCCAAAGAGATGGAAACGAACGCAGCGTGGTCGCCTGAGTGTTGGTTGGACTATTACCGGGAACAAGCCAGGCTTGAAGAGCCGCTTATCGCCGTTGTTGACGCCGAAGGACTCTCCGAGGCAAGCCTTGAAAAAGGTGTAAAACGGATGATGGAGGAAAGCGAACGAAGAGACAAGATGATGGAAAGATTTTTTATTACTCATAACCTAATGAAAAACAGGGATGCCGCCTTTAACCCGGATCATCCTGAGATATTCTTAGCCCTATCGGAGATTCCGGACATAAAAGATGAGGAAGACGACGGCGATTATGAAGTCAGAGCTATAAACCTCCATTACGAAGAAGAGGAAGAAGAGCCGCTGGAACCCTGGGCAAGTTCGTTGCCGGAACTACGCAACTGGAACAAGATTTCCCATGAATCATTATATGACGATTCAGAACGACTCCGTCAGGATTTTGAGGATGACCCGGTTTACCGTCTGCTTAATCCTTTCGTGCATGATCTTATTGAATGCCTGAAACACGACTATCTCCAAAGGGTTAAAGAAAGCGAAAGCAAAGAATACGTGATGCGCTCGCCACTGGAACATTACATAATAATCCTTGCCCTCAAGGCACAGGTGCGCATATCATCGTGTGGAGTCCATGCAGAAAGCGTCGGACACGAAGCGCCCAGAAAAGGTGTTTACCTCTTCGTCATGGAATGCTTGGAAAAGATTGCCAAAGCCACACATAAATTCTCCCAAAAACACCTGTATCATCTTGCCGTCGAAGCGCGAAATATCAAAAAACAGATTGAGGAGATAATTGCTGAGTAATACTATAATTTCACGATTAATGTTATTGACACAGGTAGCTACTGCAAATTACAATGCTCCAAGCGATTTTAACCGACTGGGGGGGGCATAGCCTCATTTAAGGACTATATATTGTGATATACCTCGACAACGCAGCAACGACGTTTCCAAAGCCGGAAATTGTATACAAGACGATGGACACCTTTTACCGGACGCTGGGCGCAAACCCAGGACGTTCCGGACACAAAAGGGCCGTGGCCGCTGAGAAGGAGATTGAAGATACCCGCCTGGCCGCCGCACGGCTCTTCGGTATTAAGGACGTAAAACGTTTTATTTTTGCCTATAACGCCACCGATGCCATAAACATGGGGATTAAGGGACTACTCAAGCCCGGTGACCATGCTATCACGACCTACCTTGAACATAATGCCGTCTCCCGCTCGCTGGACGGACTTGAGCGAAAAAAGGGGGTTACGGTAACGAAGGTCGGGAACTCGATGGAAGGTTTTATTGACCCGAACGACGTTAAGAACGCCATAATGCCAAAGACACGGCTGATCGTTATGACGCATGCGCCCAACGTCCTGGGAACGATCCAGCCAATCCGGGAAATCGGCGAGATTGCACGGGAAAGGGGGGTTGTCTTTATGGTCGATGCAGCCCAAACGGCGGGTGTTTGTGAAATTGACGTTGATACGTTATGTGTTGATATGCTTGCCTTCACCGGACACAAAGGCACTCTTGGGCCAACGGGAACGGGGGGGTTGTATGTCGGAGAACGTGCTACGCTGGAACCGTGGCGGGAGGGGGGGACGGGGTTCGAGCCTGCCTCGCTCTCTCAGCCGGAAGAATTGCCCTACAGACTGGAGAGCGGCACCCCCAATACGGTTGGCATTGCAGGGTTGCGGGCCGGAATTGAATATGTCATGTCGAGAGGAATCAGCGCGATTAGAATACATGAGCAAAAACTACTACAAAAATTGGTTGCTGCTTTACAGGACGACAAACGTTTTGTTTTGTACGGCACAAGGGACGTATCAAAAAAAGTGGGTATACTCTCCCTGAATGTAAAAGGATTTCGCCCCGCCGAGGTTGGCGCCATACTGGATCAGTCCTTTGATATAGCCGTGCGTCCCGGTCTGCACTGTGCCCCCTTTGCCCATCAACGGATGGGCACCTTCCCGGACGGCATGGTAAGGGTGAGTCCGGGTTGCTTTAATACGGAGGATGAAATAGACCAGCTTATTACCGTGTTGTTTAGAATTGCGGAGCAAGCATCTGTTTAGTAAGGTAGCGCAGGCTTCCAGCCTGCAAGAAACGAACAGCAGGCTGGAAGCCAGCGCTACGG
>CAYJPZ010000098.1:0-1547 GCA_964372185.1 uncultured candidatus Brocadiaceae bacterium | reverse complement strand
AACCAACCCCCCGGCGTAACGCCCCCGCTACGGATCGTTTTACCGGCTTATTGAAACTCTGATAATTATGATCAAAAAGCTGTTCACCTTTATTTTGCCGTTGATGGCGCTGGTAATACTGGCGGCCTCACCACTCTGCGCCCAACAACACATTGCGCGCCGATTGGGGCATCCCACCACACGCTTTGCCGATCCACTCCACACCCCTGAGGACTTGCGTGACCGATTGACCTCTGAAAAGCTCAAGGCCGACGTTGCCGTCATCGTAAACCTGTGCGAAGGATGGCGGGGCAACCTCTCTGATTTTCTCCATGCCGCTGCAACCGCGCCGATTACGTCGCTGCAGATTCCCATCGGCGCCCGTCTGCAGGCTATGTCCACGCGCAAGGAGGGTAAACCAACGCTGATCCGTGACCTGATTTGGGGAGGCAGCGAACCGATAGACGCGTATGAATTTTCTTTTTATTCGAAAGGCCGCCGTTACCGCTGTGTGACGCCTAAACTATGCTGCAATTTCTGGGTTGAAGACCTTGGCCCTGACCTTCGCACTCCCATCCTGACAATCGAGTGCAACGCGCCGGACGCTGTTTCGATTTACCGTCCCGTGAGGGTTTGTCTGACGGTGAAGAACGTCGGTGATGCGCCGGACGAGTTGGTCACCGTAACGCTGCCGATTCCAGAGGGTGCGATATTCGTCAGGCCGACCGGCGATACCCACGCCGCTGCACGTCGCGTGGTCTGGCGCATCTCCAATCTTGCGCCCGGTGCGAGCAAACAACTCTGCGCAGACTTCAACGCCCCGCAACCCGGTTCTCTGACGTTCGAATCCTCCGCGCGCAGCGCCGTCGCTCGTCCGGTGGAAACATGGTGTTCCACTCGCGTCTCCGGCATCCCGGCGGTTCTCTTTGAGGTTGTTGACATTGAGGACCCCATCGAGGTCGGCCAGCAAGATACCTACGAACTGAGCGTGACCAACCAAGGTTTGACCACCCTCACCAACGTAAAAATCGTTTGCACACTGGAATCCAGCCAGCAGTTCGTCTCATGCACCGGCGCAACGACTGCCCAGGCGCAGGAACACATCATCACGACGGCACCGCTGGCCGGGCTTTCCCCGAAAGACACCGCCAAATGGCAAGTTGTCGTGAAGTCCCTTGCACCCGGCGACGTGCGCTTTACCGCCGAACTCACGAGCGACCAATTCAAACGCCCGATAAATGAAACGGAAGCGACCCATCAGTATTAAAATGATAACAAAACAATGCCAAGTTGCGTGCCGTCAGGGCTAAAGCCCGGATTTGCGCGTGTCTGGCGCCCCAGCCTTAAGGCTGGGGTTAATGCTCGGAGTAGTACGTGGATGACTCCGTAGCGCTTGCGCCCAAGTCCTCCAGCCATTGCCCCAGCCTTTGTACTGCGGTTCATGATGGCCGGTTCGTGTATGGCTACGGTGTCATTTTCGTTCAATAACCCCAGCATTTAGTCTGGGGTTATAGATGGAAATAGAAATTGTCTATATCACTGACGATAATGTGAAGAAGTCATGCCAT
>CAYJPZ010000097.1:0-15295 GCA_964372185.1 uncultured candidatus Brocadiaceae bacterium | reverse complement strand
TAAGAGAAAATGGAACCGTATGGCAGAGTGGTTGAGTAATACAGACGTGGCTATTGCAATGTTAACACAGGAGGCAATGGCCGCCAGGATAAGTGATAGGTAATTTCCCACCATTTGCCATCTATAAAAACATAAGGCAAAAAACGAACCGGCGGCAAACAGCATAATCGATATAACAAACAGATGTTCAACCATAATGCGTATTATACAAGGTTTGCACAAATAGATTAAGCATATTTTAATCTTGCTGAAAAAAATTAAAAAACTTGAAATCTTCTTCTTTTTTGCGATAATGGCCTGCCGGTGGAAAAAAGCAATTTCCTATCAGCTATCAGCTCGGCTAAAAGAATGAGAGGGGGGCGGCTGTGAAACAATCATATTGCGAATTTTTTATTGACTATTATCAGGATGAGGATGGTGTGTTTACGGCGGTAGTACCGGCTTTACCTGGCTGTATTGCAAGCGGAAAGACACTTGAAGATGCATACCGGCACGTTAAAGAAGCAATTGAAAGTTGCCTGGAGGTACGAAAGGAACTGAAAATGCCTATTGGTAACGATGCGTATAGAGGAAAAAATGTCTATCGTGTGTTACTGAAGACATGAGTAAACTTCCTTCGTTCTCTTATCGTGAAGTTGCAGCAAAACTCAGGCGCGCAGGATTTGTGCCTGTCCGAACAGGAAAACATGATGTGTATGTAAATAAAGCGAAAAACGTTGCAATACCATTACCCCACCATATAATTTGTGAGATCGTTACTGCGTCAGATGGTTGTTGTTGGGTTTCGTTCCTCAACCCAATCTTACGCAACTATTTTAATAACAAAGTCAGTCGTCATGTCGCATTGACGACACCCTGAAACTATGAAAATGTTTATTTTTTAGACAATTGACTGTATTTTCGAACCAGATAGATTAATAAATTACGATTTAGATTACTTGAATCGCATATCCCGGAGGGATCGCGAGGGTCACATCTTAAAATATTGATATTTTCTCTTGCGTTATTATAGTGATTTCTTGCCAATTATTTAAGATTTAAGATGCGACCCCCTCCATCTCCTCTGCTTATAATCGAATTCTCTTTCACAACCTTAAATCAAGGTTAAACAGGTTCTTTGATCAAGATTTTACGGAGATATTTATTAAGTGGAAAGTGTTGTAACTTCTACTATGTGATGCTTCCATCGTGCATCGTTCACGATTTTTTCTAGTTTTGCTGCGATGGCATCTGCAATCCAATTTCCATCATTCTTTCAAGTGCATGCCGTTTTTAAAGATTTTTAAGAGATATTAAAATTTCTCCCGCGTCTATACATCTACAGATAGGACATTTTTCTTTTGGAATAATAGACCCGCGTTCCTTAAGCGGCATAAATGCCGCCTTAAAAGAACGAGATGTTATTTGCCAATTGCCTCCATATTCTTTTAGATTCCCGCAAGAACAATATACCACAGGCTCAAACATGGGCGTTCACCTCAAAATTTATGTATAAAGTTATATAAAGTCACGTTTTTAATACACCCTAAAGGTCAAAAGTCAAAAATATCTATTCTTTCAAGATTAATGTTCGATGTTGTGGGGGGAAACAGGTGAAAATCGACGTGGACAGGCGTCTTCAACGAAGAACAATCACGGACGTTACAATACTAAAAGCCTGAATTCGTCCTCTTTTTTATACACTAGAAAGCCAATGAGCATAAAAACCTGGAACACCTTATGAATAAAGGGTGAAAAACGGTTGAGCATTGTGTATTTTGCTTCAAATATAAATCCTGGTGTATATTTTTCAGGGCGAAGTCAGGTAAAAGACTACGCCAATTGCCGCAAGAATGAGAGAAAGGTAATTACCACCCCGCTACCATCCATAAAAACACAAAGCAAAACAACGAACCTGCTAAATACAGGATTATTGAAATAATAAATGTTCAACCATAATGCGCATTATACAAGGTTTTCACAAATAGAGTAAACATAATTTTAATCTGATAATAATTAAAAAGCAATTTGTTAAGTCCGAAAATGGTAGTAAGTTATGTACCGTTTAATTTTTTGCAAAGTAATGTAGTAGTAACCTTCTTAGGCAAGGCGCTTGATCATAATAAGGGCGGCTGTGCCGTTGCGGTAGAAGTCAGGCAAAATGACGGGGGTCTGGAGATATCCGTGTCGTATATAAAACCGTTGTGCAACGGTATTGAGGACGCCAACCTCAAGCCGGATTTGCCCGACTTTCAGCAAGCGCCATTCTTCTTCCAGAAGACGAAGCAGATGCGTGGCTATGCCACCTTTACGATAGGGTTCTAAAACGCAGAGAGAGAATATTCGTCCGGTTATAATTCCACGTTCTTCTTTTAAGACGCCAATGATATTACCGGCAATTTCCCCTGACGGGGCCGTTGCCTTGAAAACAACCGATTTCGGATTAACTAAAAGATTTTTAATAAGACGGCGGCTGAATGCTTCGCCGGCAAAACAACTTCGTTCCAGCCGTTCCAGGGATAATAGGTCCAGAAGATTTGCCTTACCGTAACGCAGCACGCGCTTATTTTTTGTAAATGAGAAACTTTTTTGCCAGAAAACAGGGATGATACGACATCTTTGCCCTGCGCAACCCCTCTATTCCCCAATCCTCACCGGCATTGATATATTCCACGTCGGAAAAATGGGCGGCGCAAAACTGCTGATAAATAAACTGCGGCATGCCGTGAAAGTCGTTATTGGTCTTCTCTATGAGCACCGACGCGGTATTGGCCGTAATCCGTTCACCGAGGGTGACTCCTTCAATTCTGCCGCCGATGATAATAACCGCCCCGTTATTCAACCCCATTTCTTCCGAAAAAATAACGGCGCACTTGGCCGCCTCTGCTTCATGAATAAGGGTGTATCCGTAATGTGATTCGCCGTGGTTTAAAAGATTTGATTCGTGAACCTTCTCACGTTTCCATTGATCAATCATGAGGAGGGCGTCGGCTATATGTTTGGGCAAAAATTTCTCAAAAGAAACGGTGTAATTCTTTTTAAAATAATTTATTTCATTTCGCTTCTTTTCGTATTTTCTGCCGGCAAGTTTTATGAGGTCGGACGTCTTGTAAATATAATCAGGATAGCTTTCTACGATGCGGTAGGAACTGTTATCGAAAAAACTCAGGAATTCTTCATGCGCATAGTTGATGTAAGACTCAAAGCCATTTGAATCATTAATTGCGCGCATCAATGAAAAACATTCATCCAAGGTGTTTTGGATATTGTTTTTCCCCAAAGGCGGGAGCATCATACACATCCCTTTGGTGGTCACGCCAAAGAGACAAAAATTACCGTTGATTATCTTCCATAATAATTCTATTGAACCCTTCCAAATATAATTATTGGCGAAAGAATAATCACATAAATTAACGTTTTCTTCTGTTACATATTTATCAAAAAGCTTTTTATGCTCAATTTTTAACCGCTTTAAACCGAGTTGCTTGCATTTTTCTTCGTTACTAACATTAACTTCAACTTCAACAGTAGTTTTCGAGAGACTCTTTTCTATGAGTTGTAAAATGGTTTCTCTCCTAGTGAGGTGATGCGTTTACCCTGGCCACACGACGGAGGTTCAAGGTCTAACGCAAACCATTGCAAAATCGTGGCAGACATCCCCTGCGGACGCCTGAACCGATAATTTCCCATTCGCGGCTGATGTATTCTTACCTTGAAACGTCTATAGTTATTTAGTACCTTTTTCATAGCACAACTCCGTTCCCTATTGCAACAGATAGTATGATTTGGGATGAATTATACAATATGCAACCAGATTTTCAAGTGGTAATTTCAAAATCCCCCTTGCAGAAAACAAAGGGGTTGCCGGAACAGGATAGAGGGTAGCCGGAAAACGATGCAAATATCCTTGGTTCCCTTCCGTTTCACTACGTTCTTTTGCGGTGAAACGTTATCTAAGGCAAATTAATCACTATATAAAAACATATCTCTATTGCAAATTCAACAACTAATAATTTATTACATAAAATCTTATAGTAGTTGAATTTGTTGAACGGAATTTATATACTATCGCTCTATAATTTTAAAAAATAGGAACCTTATATGCTATTTGGATGTTTAATGTAAAGGTAATGGTATCCAATGAGGGATGACGATAACAAACAGAAGGAATTTGAAGAACTGGCAATGCCGCACATAGATTCCCTCTATAATATGGCATTACGGTATATCTTTAATAAAGAGGAAGCGGAAGACCTTGTACAGGACACCTATTTAAAGGCATACCGGTTTTTCAGTACCTTTCAACAGGGAACGAACATTAAGGCATGGCTCTTTAAAATCCTTCGAAATACCTTTATAAATAAATATCGAAAGGCAACGAACGCGCCTGGCGAGGTTTTTTATGAAGATATCGATACGCTCAATACGGAACAAACAACGGTACAAGAGGGAGTTTCCGGGAAATTAACGGATACCCTTGCCACAAGATGCAATGATATCAGCAGTCTCATGGAAGATGATATAAAACATGCGATAGAAAGCCTGCCGCTTGAATATCGGGAGGTCATTTTGCTTTCCGACGTAGAAGAGCTGTCGTACAAGGATATTTCAGAAATTGCAAATGTGCCGGTAGGGACGGTGAAATCCAGACTTAACCGGGGAAGAAAATTACTTCAAAAAAGTCTTTGGGAATATGCGAAAGATAGAGGTTTTATTGATAGGAGAAAATGATGTCTTGTGCTGAAACCGTGAAACATATCCACGAGTTCCTCGATAAGGAGCTTGATGTGACGCGTCGCCTTGTCGTTTCAAATCATATAACAGCCTGTAGTGATTGCCGGCAAAGATACGAATTCGAAATGGGATTGCGGGCGCTTATAAAGGCGCATTGTGTAAACACGGTGGCGCCTGCATACCTTCACGACAGAATTATCAAAAGCCTCACTTCCTTCGGCATTTACCAGCCGGACATTGAAGAAAAACAACCTGCAAACAAGTCCAAAATCATTCGCCTCTTTGCTTCCAAGCGTTTCTACTCAATTGCGGCCTCTATCCTCATTCTTTTGGGAGGCGGAGTATTTTATTACGCAAACTATCAGGGTGCCAGTATCCCCTCCGTTGTCGATGCGGTGGTAAGTAACCACGTCATGGCCGTAAATGACAATCTGGTGTTCAATGAGACCACCTCAATCGTCGGCAATATTAACAAAAAACGGAATTATTCCGTTATGGGAAATACGTCAGCCCTGATAGATACGGAACTCATCAGCATCCCCGGGGGAGTTCCCGCCAGGCAACCCGGAACGGGCAACCCCTGCGTCGTTTTTAACAAAGATGGTTATAAAGTGTCGCTGCAAGTTCTCGGCAACGGCAATATCCCCTGTAGGAACCTCGAGAAAGTTGTCCTGGGCAACAAAGAGTATTATTTAGGAAATTGTAAGGGGTTCAATGCGGTGATATGGAAAGATGAAAGACAAGCCTATTGCCTTACTTCAGACATTGCTAAAGATGAATTGCTCAAGTTTGCGATGAACCTACCTCTCCGTTAAAGCCCGTTTCCGGCGTTTGGCCGGCAAAAATCCGTTGTTGCATAGTATACGTATATGGCTTCGTAAAACTGTAGAGCGAAGAGGCTCTTCGCTCTACATAAAACAATTATATTAAACTCCTACAGAGTTTTTCTGAGGAATTGAATCGCTACGGGATTTGTGATTTTCATTGGTCAGCAGTGAATGTCGGTATTTTCTCAGAAAGCGATAAAAGGTCTAATCTACCAACATTACAAAATATACCGGCTCAAATCCTCGTCCTTTGCTATCGCCTGCAATTTTTTGTGTACGTATTTGGCATCGAACGTAATCTCGGCGCCATCCATATCCGATGCATCGAAAGAATATTCCTCAACGAGCTTTTCCATCACCGTATGCAACCGCCGTGCTCCGATATTCTGGGTGTGTTTATTAACCTGCACGGCAATTTCGGCGATAGCCTCTATGGCGTCGCTTTCAAACCGCACCTTGACGCCTTCCGTTTCCAGGAGCGCCTTGTATTGTTTGATCAAGGCGTTTTTAGGCTCCGTGAGGATGCGTAAAAACTCTTCTTTCCCCAAATCCTCCAGTTCCACACGGATGGGAAAACGACCTTGCAGTTCCGGAATGAGATCCGATGGCTTTGAGACGTGAAAGGCGCCCGCTGCAATAAACAGGATGCGGTCCGTCTTGACTATTCCGTAACGTGTATGCACCGTAGTGCCGTCAACAACGGGCAATAGGTCCCTTTGAACCCCTTCGCGGGAAACGTCGGGGCCGTGGGAACTCTCTCTCCCCGCAATTTTGTCTATTTCGTCGATAAAGAGAATGCCAAAGTTCTCCGTCCGTTGAATAGCCTCCTGAATGACCTTTTCTTTGTCAATGAGCTTTTCGGCCTCTTCATGCGTTAAAATCCTTTTTGCCTCGGCTACGGAAACCTTTCGTACCTGGGCGCGTGGTGGCACCATCTTCTCCAGCATATTCTGAAAATCCATGCCTATCTCTTCGATACCTGCTACAAAACCCTGGAGCACGTAAGGCTTTTCACTAACGGTAAGTTCAACGGTGCGGTTGGAAAGCTCTCCATCGTGCAATTTTTTCCGAAATTTTTCACGGGTGGTTGCGCGTTGCTCCTCGACCTCCGGGTTGGACTTGTCGGCATTTTTGGATACAGGGGGCAGCAATAGATCCAGGAGCCTTTCTTCCGCCATCTTTTCGGCCTTTTTCTGGACACCCTTGATCATTTCGGATTTAACCATGTTAACGCCGATCTCGGTGATATCACGTATCATCGTTTCTACGTCCCGGCCATGATAGCCAACCTCCGTGTATTTTGACGCCTCGACCTTCAGAAACGGCGCCCTGACGAGGGATGCCATACGCCTGGCAATCTCGGTTTTTCCAACACCCGTAGGGCCAATCATGATGATGTTCTTGGGCAGAACCTCTTCCCGCAATTCATCGGAGAGTTGGTGTCTTCTCCAGCGGTTCCGGATGGCAATTGCCACTGCGCGTTTGGCGTGTTTTTGGCCGATAATGTATTTGTCAAGTTCCTCTACAATTTTACGCGGGGTAAGTTCCTTCACGACGTGATTTCCTCCACCTTGATGTTTTTGTTCGTGTATACGCAAATATCCGCCGCGATACGCAAAGACTCTTCCACGATTTCTTTTGCACCCATAGAAGTATGCTTCATCAACGCCCTTGCTGCCGCAATCGCATACGAGCCACCCGACCCAATGCCAATAATCCCGTCGTCCGGTTCGATAACGTCCCCGCCGCCCGAAATCAAAAAGGAGTGCTGTTTATCAACAACGATAAGCAGTGACTCCAGCCTCCTCAACACCTTATCCGTTCGCCACTCCCTGGCCAGTTCATGCGCGCTACGCAACACGTTCCCCTGATACTGCTCAAGTTTTGCGTCAAACCGCTCCATAAGGGCAAAGGCGTCGGCAGACGAACCGGCAAAACCGACGATGACCTTGTCGTGGTACAGCCGCCTGATCTTCTTTGCGTCTTGTTTCACGACGGCTGAATTCATAGTAACCTGGCCATCTCCGCCAATAGCCACCTGCTTATCTTTTCTTACCGCTAAAATTGTCGTAGACAAAATGGTTGGTTTCAAGTGTAATCCCTTCTTAATTATTTGCTCAGATTTTCGTTTCAATGGTATCAGTTTGTCATGGAGTTAGCAAGGGATTTCTCTGTCTTCGGACGTCAGATAAAAAGGGTAAGAGAGGCCGCAACTATGAAATTGGTGGGGCATTGGGCGACCTTCTAGCATAGAGGTCGCCGGCAAGTACACACGTGCCATTGTTCGAACCTAAGGCCGCGCACACTTATATCATTATTATTTGCGGTATAATCCCGGAGCTACATTTTTATTTGCAATCTATACGATTAATTAAGTATTTGACATGATGTCGTTTTTGTTTATAATGGCCTGCCTATCTTTTCGTTTTTTATAAATAGACTGCATCTTTTTTGAAGTTTGAATGTGGCGAGTGATTGATTTAAACCAGTTTTTGGTGCCTACCACTTTTGATGGCTTTGTGCCGGTTTTCGTAACTAATTAAAACTTAACACGTTGCGTCGTTGGTGTGGTTTTGGTACGACATGTGCTAGTTCATCGTTTCAGTAATGCATTTACCAGTTTACTGCGGGAAGAGTACCTTTATTCCTCTGTTCATCGTATGGCATTCTACAGTGCAGGTTCTTTTGGAAACGCCCTACTAGCCGTCTTTCGTGAAATCAAAGCTACGCAGAGAGTAGGCTTGTTCGTTATGGGCTAATTTCAATGGTAACGGAGGTAATGGCAGTGGTAAAAAGGTTTTTGTTTGTAGGGTTGATTTTTGGAATTTGTGGAATAATGTCACAAGGAATTGCTGAAGAGGCTGCTAAAAATGAAAAAGAAAAGAGTGAATTGGCAAAAATAATGTCTGAGATAGACAAAAGCTATAAAGCCGTTGAAGAAATCTCAGGGTACTATAAATATAGCAGCAACGAATGGAAGATTATTGCAGAGGCTAGCAGCAATCTGATAAAGTTGTCAAAGGTCGTCGTCAGTAAATTCCCCCGTCCAGATGACAAAAAATATCAGGACCTTAACAAAATGATGCTCGCCGAATCGGAGAAGATGTCTGATGTCGTCGGCCACAAAGACGAGCAGGGGGCGTTGGAGGACGCCCAGTGGCAGGTAAGAAAGTTAAGACAGACATGCGCTGTATGCCATAAGCATCTCGGCATCCATCTCTACCCGCAATTATATCCGGGTAAAAAAGACGAGCTGAATCCGGGGCAAGAGGAAATTCCTGCGCCAAAGACGTCGGATGTCCCTAAAGATTGGTAATACTTGCAGCCCGGCGCAATAAAGGATTCCCATGTAACATTTTGTGGTAAGCGCTTAGATTTTTGAAGTTTTTTGCGCGCTTGTCAGATGAAATTTTTGCTTGACTCGTTTACTGTGCAATGATATATTGGCATTCCTTTGTCGTTTGAGTTAAAGGCAAAGTCGTTGGCTTGCGAGAATCCCTTTCAAAGAGTGGACACGCGGATAGTTTAACGCAACCATTTTGCAAAACTGGCAAAAACATTCAGTAAACGTGTGTAACGTTGGTGACGCGCTAAATTGCGATATACTGCTACATGCTATTCTGTAATATTTACGGTACGAAGGGAGGTGAAGCAAAAGAGCTGAGAGGGAGGGCAAAATTTCGTTATTTCTGGCTCGCTCTTCGATAGATATGGTCAGGCGCGCCCTCTTAATTATTAAAAGGTAGCTTTATAGCAGTGATGTATGCTGCATAGCTATTTCATAATCTTGTTGGACGATTGTGGGTAGGTTTAGAATTATTTTATCAATTTAAGGAAAGTGAGGAGGGGAAAATGAGGCTAAGAAACGGTATTTTAGCAGGAACGGTTACATTGTTCATTGCTGCGGTAACGTCTGTTAGTTACGGGCAGACCCAGGGCGATTTATGCAAGAAGATGTGGGATAACTTTCAGGGGATGAGGGCTATGACTGGCCTCTCAGTAGCGGATGACGCGCAGTTCGGCAAATTTGGAGATTACGCAAAGGCGATTGTTGCCGATACGAAAACGTCCTCCGAGAAGTTTGCTACTGATAAAAACTACAAGGTACTGAACGACGAGGTTCTTTATCATTCAAACGAAACAGTAAAGGCTGCTGCCAACAAAGATCTTGAAGAAATCCAGGTGCAATTCAGAAGGCTAACCATTGCCTGCAGGAATTGCCATAAGATTTACAAATCAGAGCTAAAGCTCGTTCCGTAGTGTACCTAAATACTATATCATAATATTTAAAACAGAGGAGGTATTCAATAATGAAGAAGTTTCGTTTATCGTATGTAATACCTGTTGTAGCTGGTTTGGTGTTGTCGGCAGGAAGCGCTGCTTTTGCGCTGACTCATCATGAAGCAGGTGATACCACAAAGAGTCCATACACCATTTTTGCAGGACTTGGATTTGCCGTACAGGAAAGCTGTTACTACTGCCACGGAAACGGTGGCAAGGGCACCGCAAAGGGTCACGAATATGGCGTACCTGATTTTACCGATGCAGCATTCCAGTCATCAAGGACAGACGAAGCCATGGTAAAGCACATCAACGCAGGAAAAGGGAAATGTCCAAGCTTCCAGGGAAAGATGTCTCCTGACATGATTGAAAAGATGGTTGAAATTGTAAGGAATTTTGCAGCAAAATAGTACCGCCGCAAAACTTATAATAATAAGTAAGTCTGAAAGGGCATAGTGAGTTCATACTCCTATGCCCTTTTTTGTTTTGATACAGATACTTTTCTGGAAGCGCCTTGCCGTTACCTTCGCTCCGTTTTAGCCGTAACAGTTCACCTACCGTGTTCAAAGTGTGTGGGGAACTGAACAGTTACTTTTAGTCAGGAAGCAGCATAACGTCAATGAGTTGTCCAACGGCGTATTTTTCAACGTCTTCACGGACGATAAGCAAGCTGTTTGCCCTTGTCGTTGACAGCAAATCGGCTGATCCGTGCCACTCTACCGGTGAAACGTACGATACGTTGTCTTGCGTGCGAAAAAGCGCGGGGCGGTATTCACGCCGCTTTCTCTTAACAATGATCTCCGTCTCGAGAGCCGCCTTCACCATATTCCGGTGTATTGTCGTAAACCCCATCATCTTTCTTATCGCCGGATAGATAAATAATTCAAAGGTGACAAACGAGGCCACGGGATTTCCCGGCAGGGCAAAAATCAGCGTGTCGTCCTTTCTGCCGAAAATCACAGGCTTTCCCGGCCTTAACGCCACCTTTTCGAAATATATCCGGGTGTTTATGTCCTTCATGACCTCTCCAACGAGATCGTATTCTCCCATAGAAACACCACCCGACATGATGAGAATATCTTTTTTGAGACCTCGTTGAATCATGTCAAAAATCTCTTTCTTCGTATCCTTGGCGACGCCCAGCAATTCGACGTCCGCCCCCAATCGCCTTGCCTGCGCGGACAGTGAATAACCGTTGCTGTTCCTGATTTGTACGTAGGAAGGCTTACGCTCTACGTCCACCAATTCATCACCGGTAGAAATGACGCCTACCGTTGGCGCCGGGAATACCTCGACGGCGGATTTTCCCACCGTAGCCAGAATACCGATTTCCTGAGGTCTGATAGGTGTTCCTTTAAAAAGCACCGTTTGCCCAATCCTCATATCCTCGCCTCGGTTTGAGATGTTGCTGCCCTTCTTTGCCGTCTTGAGAATTTTCACCCGGTCATCCGGCGCCAGGCTTTCTGTTTCCTCGAACTTAACCACGGCGTCGGCACCTTCAGGCGTGGCAGCCCCCGTCATTATTTTCGATGCCTGCCCCCGCTGTACCCTTTTTGTTGGCGCATAACCCGCCGCAATGTCCTCAATAACCGCCAATTCCACCGGCACATTTGCCGTGTCTTCAGCAATAACGGCGTACCCGTCCATCGCAGAACGATTAAAGGGCGGCATGTCGATATCCGACTGGACGTCCTGGGCAAGGCACAATCCTAAACCGTCTTCAAAGGGTACTTTTTTAGAAGAAAGCGGTTTTACCGCTTCCGTAACGATTTTTATTGCAGTATCAACGGTAATCATAATTTTATTGGGTTTGTGGAAATATGGTTAACGAGTCAATGCCTCAGACGGATAAAAAAATGGGAACCACAGATTGTTAATGATGCGGACTGGAATTGCTCTTATATATCTCATCCTCACGGTCTGCCTCACCGAGCATGCCCTTTGAACGATACACGTCCGCAAGCACCTTGTGCGCATCTACCAGATTCTGATCAACCTCCAGCGCCTTTTTAAGGGCCGCCTCGGCGCTGTCATTGTCTCCCTTTTCCACGTAGGTAAGCCCGATAGCGTAATGGATATTTGCCATGTCGGGGCGTATGGTAAGCGCCTTTTGCCAAACGGAGATAGCCTCGTCCAGCTTTCCCAACTTGGTATAGGCAATGCCGAGGTTGTAATAGATTTCAGTCTTCTGCGGCTTGATCTCCAGGGCCTTTGTCCATTCCGCTACGGCGTCGTTGAACTGCGCCTTTTTCGAGTAGAGGATGCCTAAATTATATCGCGAGTTCACCAGCCCCGGGTTTATATTGATAGCCTTCTGAAATTCCTGAGCGGCCTCGTCCAATTTCCCCTTATGGATGTAAACGAGGCCCAGCCCCTCGTGCGCCTCCGCGTAGTGAGGGCTAACCTCCAATGCCTTCTGAAAAACAGTGATGGCTTCGTCCGATTTCCCCTTTTTATTAAGGACGTTGCCTTGTCCAACGTAGGCTTCTACCATAGAGGGATTCAGGTCAGACGCCTTCCTGTAAGCAGCAAGAGACTCGTCGAACTTGCCCTTCTCTTCATAAAGCAAGCCAAGACGATGATACGTTGTCGGGTTGTCCGGATTCGTCTCCAGGAGTTTCTTCTGTTTTTCAATCTCCTCGTCTGCCGGCGTCTTTTTATGAATAGAGGGAGTATCTCCCTCCATCTTAAAGGCCGTTGCTTGTTGTGTGCCGGCCTCCTTCTTGCCGCATCCAAGGCAACCAACGGAAAAAGCCATCGCCGCCGCGATCAGAAAACCCAAATTCTTTTTAACATGTAACATGAAAATACCCTTTTCTTAAAAAACTTCGTCTGCAATTTATTTTTACAAATGAATGATTCGATCAGATACGATTGAATTAAACAAGGCACGGAAAAACGCAGTTTATCCTGCTATCCAATAACCCGCTTACATAAAAAGAATTGTATCAACAAAGGATAACAAATTCAATTGCAAAGGTAACTACTCAGGCGTTCTGGAATTCCGGTTTTCCCAAAAGGAGTCGTGAGACATTTTGTGTCAAGGGATACTATTTCAGTAAACAACCCTATCCTGTCTTGCACTTCTTGTACGATCAAGTCCTGTTGCAATAATTTGTTTGCATAATCTATTGCCAGAACCTAATTTAATTGTATAGGAATTTTCATTCATGCCATCAACGTCTCTTTTATGTGCCGGTACATTTGATCTGCATATTTATACTCACTGTAATTGTTTATCACCCAATCCCTGGTATTGACCTTCTTATCCTGCGAGATAAATTCATACATTTTGTCCGCAATTGCACAGGGGTCAGGCTTGCATATACATTCAGGCAAACCGGCCTTCAGGAGGTACTCGGAGGTCTTGTCGCTGTCTTCCATCACGATAACGGGTACGTTGCAGGCCATTGCCTCAAGTACGGCACGCTGGCTGCCGCCCGTCCAGTGCGAGGTAATAACGATAACCCTGGTGGCATTATAAAAATCAGGCAGGATGTAGGCAGGCAGATACTGCGTTGCAAAGATGCCCGCCTTGATGCAGGCGTTGTAGGCGTCCATATTGTGCGCGTTCATCGTTCCGCACGCCATGAACCGCGTCTCCGGTATCCTTTTCCGTAGCTCCACACACGCATCCGCGTAAAGATGCTGCCTTTTCCAGCCAATAAATGATGCCGGGAAACAGGCGTCCCACACCTTCGGCAAGGTGGGGTTTGGTTTAAAGAGGGTTGTATTTGTCCCGAATGCAATATGGACGTTTTTATGTCCCATCACGGAGGCATAAAGCTCCTTGTAGGATTCGTTCTCCACCATCAGGATGTCAAACAAATGGCATTTGGTTGGCATTGATTGCCCGCCGGCATAGCATATACCGGATGGATACAGGCTTGTCAGGAGCGGGATACACGGTCTTGTCAAATCTCCCCAAATAAGGACAAAGTCAGGGTTGTCGGCTATAATCTGCCCGGACATGGCCGGTTCGTCCTGAAACGCCATGATGGGAAAGTATCCGTGCGGAAATACCGTGGCTGTGCAGGGGAGGTTTTTTAACTGCGTGTAGACCCGCAATTCAATACCCTTTTGTTTTTGCAGGAGGTTGAGCGCCGCCGCCAAACCGTCGTTCCAGCTTGCCAACTGGGACGGCTCGTTATCCCAGTCCCACACAAAGGCAATCCTGGCAACACCCTGCCGGGAAATCTTTTCTCTTACGGACTTCCTTGCAAGCGCTTTCAGGTTAAAATTGTTCTCAACGGCCGGGAGCGGCTTCTTCCCTTCTATAATGGCCTTCAGCATTTCCCCCCATTTGGGGATATTGGTGTTTCTTGCAAAGCGCTTCCACACGTCATTTTCGACCCACTCCTGGTGCGCTATCTGTTGTACGTATACCTCCGCGTGAACAACAATTGAATAACCGAGCAGCGACGCCCTATCGGCCACGTTCGTCTCGTTGCAATCGTCGCCGTGGTCGAGCGCTTCGTCAAAACCGTTCAGCTTTACCAGTATTGCCCTCGGTATGACGCCGCAGAAACACTCCCAGAAGTTAAACGTTACGTAAGGGTTATTGTATGTGCCATGCTTTTTAAGGTCTTGCGCCAATTCGTCAATACCGGGCGGGTTGACGGGGCCTTTGGCCGGCCATCCGAGGTCTTCGGGGGCACGCACAAGCTCTTCGGTAAAGATGCTCAAAGACTGGTGGTCGTTAAACTTCTCCGCGTTAATCTTGCCGGGGGGGCAGACGAAAAATCGCTCCCGGAATCCCAGCAGTACCTTTCGATTCACGGGGTTTTGGTAGAGACCGTTGATTACCCTGAACACGTCCTTCGTCAGCCAGCAATAATCCTGGAGAAAGAGGACGACGTCGCCGGTGGACTCCAGGATGCCCGTATTTAGTGCATTGCAATAGCCGAACCGCGCGTCCGGCGACGTCTTTGCCTTGCCGGTACGCAACGCCTTCAGGCGAACGCCCTTTTTGCTCGCGTAGTCTATGACCGCCTCTGCGCGTCCTTTGGCCAGGGGCAAGGCGTCGTCAATACAAATCAGTTCGTAATCAAGGGGATAGTTTTGCTGCAGGATGCTATTGAAGAGGACGTCGTAGCTGCCGGGACGCTTCGTTATGTAAACGATGCTTAATTTCAGGCTTGAGCTTGCCATGCGGATATCTCGTGTACGGGTAGTAATGGTGAAATTAAGGGGGCGCATTCCCAAATATTGGTAATTTGCAGATTAATGGAGAGTATGCCAACTCCCGAAAAGTGTTTTGAGTATTAAACAACATTTCGTAATTTATTTGATGCCCTGCTATGTTTGTGTATTATATAGTTTAGCGCAACATTGCTGCAAACAAAATAACGTAACCGTTGTTTAAGCGAGTTGTAGAGCGAAGAGGCTCTTCGCTCTACATGAAAAAGCTGTTGCCTCTCGTTCTCAAGCTCCAGCTTGGGAATGTGTCTGTACCAGAAGCTCCTGCTTCATTT
>CAYJPZ010000096.1:0-15346 GCA_964372185.1 uncultured candidatus Brocadiaceae bacterium | reverse complement strand
CGCTCTACATCAACGAAAAAGTCGCCGATGGCCTAATTAATAGCCAGTTCATAAAAATCATGCACAATCGTCCTTGCCCCAAACGTCTCTTTTTGGTTAATTAATCCCTCATTAAGAAATGTGCCATTATTCTCTGTTGATACGCCAAAGCTGAAATATCTTTTCATACCGGAATATTCACTAATCAAGTGGTCAATCACCAAGTCCAGAGCGCCCAATTCTTTGCCTTCCGCTGAATTTGCCATATACTGGCAATGAGCGACAACCTCAGATTCAAAAACCAGTACCCCTGCCAACATTTTATCCCCATCATACGCAGCAAATAATTTTATGTTTTGAGGAAATTTATTGGAGAGTAATTCGATCTCCTGGTGGGTATGAACAGGCTTAAGTTTATATTTACTCCACAGCACTTGTTGAACAATCTCAAAAAAAGATGCAAAATCGTTGCTTGTCTTTACGGCAAGATTATTGATTTTTGCTTTTTTTATCCCTCTCAGTCTTAATTGTGAAACCTTTATTTTATTAAAAAGAAAGATTGCCGATGAGGCGTCTCTCCTTATAAGCTTCCCGTTATTGACAAATATTGCATACAAATCTTCGTCGGACGGAAATTTATGGTAAATGTAAGGGATGGCTTTATAGAGTAACTTTTTTATTTTCTCTTCCTTTAACAAAAGCAGAAGATGCTCAAATAACTCGATCATTATGGCCGCTTTCATACTCGTATCTGAAATGATACCACCATAAGTCAGCCCGCCGTGGCTGTAAACGTGATCGTCTTTTATGTTTGCAGGCATAATCGCAAGCAATTGATTATTTTCATTATAAAACAATAAAGAATAATCGAGATACCTATCTGAGTGATAGTCCATATAATCTCTACAAAACAGAAAATATCCATTTTTTGAGGTCTCAATAAAATCGTCCCACACCTGCTTCAATTCGGCGTTGTATCGTTTTATGTGTATCATCTTTTAACAATTAATATATCTTCCCGCCTTGTTTGCATGGGTAAATTTTTCCCCTGCGGCAGCAAATAGGTTTCAAAGCCGGCATTTCTGTACCTCTGTAATATTGCAAACACAACGCCATCATCAATTTTATCTTCATCCAGTTTCATAAATTCCACTACCGGTTTTTCATCAGTCCCCGTAAATTTCCGATGTGTTTCAATGCCTTTTCTCGACGAAAAGAACCGCTTTCTCTTGGTTACATTAGGAATTTCTCCCAACAGAAGCTCTCCGTCTTCAGCAAGCAGCGCGGCCGCTGCATCAATAAACCGGAAAGGATTGGCATCCAAAAAAACTACTGATAGAACACCGTAAGCCAGGATGGCATTTACTTTGTTTTTGTATTTTTCAATCATTTCACTACAGTCCGGAAATTTACAATAATACTTCTCAATGAAGGGCTTGTTTGGCAGGTGGGAGAGCATCTCTTCCGAGTCGATCAGAATCAGTTTGTGATTGTTCTTTTCGCACAAATCAATCAACATTCCAGGCAAACCGCTACATCCTGCGCCTATATCCATAATTATTTTTCCTTTGCCACGTAATGCAGTAAGTTTACGTTTTATGTCCTCAAATATGTGCCATTCATAACCCTCTCTATAACTGTCAGGATATCCGATTTTTTCATAACAACTCAAATTTCCATTTTTAGCCAATTTTTTGTAATCATTGTATGTCAGCCTTTCAAATCTTTTGTAGTCATCGGCCATGTAATTCCATCCCCCCTCGTTATTTATTTTTATTCAAAAACTTCAACCGCATCATTTCCGCAAAAAGGCCTACTTCGTATTCAATGCCTTTTAAAATATCGTTTTCAACCGCGAAATTGATGCATTTCTTCATTTCCTTAAGCGCCCGCGCGTCGCGTTCCAGGAGGGTTTTAGCAATATCTAAGGTATGCTCAAACACTTCTTTATGAGGAACAATTTGATTAACAAGTCCCCATTCCAGCGCTGTTTCAGCGCGAATCATTTTGCCCAGGAACAGCATCTCCTTTGCGCGGGCTACGCCTATATAGCGCGGCAGACGTTGCGAACCGCCCAGACCGGGAATGATACTGAGTTCCGGCTTTGCCTCCGGCAGGCTAAAGAATGATATTTCCGAAGCAACCCGCAGGTCACACAACATGGCAAGCTCCAAACCGGCGCCAATGGTGACACCGTTAATGGCCGCAATAACGGGTTTTTTGCAATTTTCAATCTCTACGAACATCTCATGGGCGCGATGGAACCGTTCATAGTTTTTTTCTGCCACCAGACCGGAAATCCAGGAGCCGAAAAGCTCGTCACGGTCGGCGCCGTCACTGAAAACGCCACGCAGTTTGCTGGCAATAATAATGGCACCAATTGAATCGTCGCCCTCATATTGGTCCATTTTGTCGTAAATAGCGTCAAGCAACCAGGAGCCAATGGAATTTCTTGACGGTTTATTCATATAAATAACTCCAACGGCCCTTCCATTTTCTACCTTGATTTCTTCAAATTCAATGTGGTTATAACCGGAGTTATCGCCACGATTCATGCGGATGTCTTTCATGACCTCTACCCTTTTTTTAATACTTCACTATTTAACGGTTTGTTTTTTTCTCGGAAGGGATTCCCCTTCTTTTAATATTCTTCCTTCGGGAGGTTGCGGCTTCCGTGGTATTGATTTTTGCCGTGTCTGTTGCTGTTGTTGCATTTCACACCTCATTCTTTCTCTACTATTTCCGATTTTTGAATTTTTACACCGGAGTGGCAGACTTTATAAAAAGGAATTAAACTAAAAAACAAAATTATAAGTGAAATTAAAATCGCTACATTAGTGCGATATAAATACTTTGATTTGTCATCGTTGTTCAGGGTGTTTTCGGTACAGTGTTCACTGTACTTTGCAGTAAGAAATCCGCGTACATCATTTTCAACCATTTTGTCTATATTGGATTCCTGAATAGATTCATAATAACTCTTGAGATCCAACGCATATCGATAAATTTCATTGGGAGTTGGGATATATCTGTAAGCATAACCAAGATGATAAGCTCGAAAAAAATAATATACCGCAATTACAATACTTATGCATAAAAATGCGGACAGAACGATAAAAGAAATGTTCCATAATCCACTGTGTGAAAAAGGAGAATTTCGTATATAATATGCCCCAACACCAGCAAGTGCTAATAAAATTCCAGCAGGTAACGAAAGTTGAGAATTTATTTTATCCTTCCGCTCTATTTCTTTCCAATACATCTCTTTAAACAACTCTTCGGTGTATTTGCTCAAATTTGTCATAATTCGATATAGCCCCTGGAATACCAAAGTATTCCTTGAACATCCTTCTTATATTTTCAGGAAAATTTATATCTTTAACGCCGCCTGAAACCCTTCATGAACCGCCTCCAGCGCAGTACGCACCTTTACACAATCACCGATTGAATATATCTCAGGGAATTTCCCCTCAATCTGCTTCTGAAGCCCGTTGTTGGAACGATAACCAACGGCAACGATAACGGTGTCCGCCTTGATGAAATGTTCCTGGCTATCCTTTTCATATACCACCCCCCTACCCTGCCTGCCGTAATCGTTTTGGTTATTAACGATTTCCTTCACTTTTACCTCTGTTAATTCATTTACTCCAGCAGCCTTAAGTTCCTGAAGGATAACCCACCTCGTAGAAATACCAAACCCGCCTCCAATCTTTTTTTTCAGTTCAAGCATCGTAACGTTCCGGTTTCCCCGTGTTGTGTATTCCACGATGTCTTTATCATTAAACACCTTGTGTCTGGCCAGAAAACAAGCAACGTCGGGACTCATTGCCCCCTGTTTGGCTGCGTACAAGGCGACCTCGCATCCAACGGTTCCGCCGCCGATAATTACGACGTTTTTCCCCATGGGAACATTTCCATCCAATATGCTATTTGCAGGATATACGTGCGGCCCTTTTATCCCCGGCAAATCAAGCATAATAGGATTTCCGCCCGTAGCCACCACTACCGCGTCAGGTTTTTCGTTTTCCAGGGTTTTCAAATCCACCTCGTACCCGGTTTTTACCGCTACGTTCAACTTCACGATTTGTTTTTCAAGGTAGGTTACGATGTTTTGTATTTCTTCGCGTCCGGGCGGTATGTATGCGTAACACAACTGCCCGCCCAACCGGTCTTCCTTTTCATACAAAGTAACCTTGTGTCCCCGCAACGCCAACACACGCGCAGCTTCCATGCCTGCCGGCCCCCCGCCGACAACCGTTACCTTTTTGGGTTTCCCTGTTTTGATTATGGTATACTCGCCTTCATGCCCAGCCATCGCGTTATAGGTGCAAGACACGGACTTGAAGTTTAACAGCGAATCGAAACACCCCTGGTTACAGGCAATGCACCGCCTGATATCATCCCGTTGTCCATGCTTATACTTATTCGGCATTTCAGGATCGACGATAAGCGGCCTGCCGATGGAGACGAAATCCGACTGTTCATTATTCAATATCTCTTCCGCAAGCTTCAGGTCGTTTATCCTCACCGAGGCAATTACCGGGACGTTCACCTGTGATTTGATTTTTTCGGAAAGAAACGTATAGGCCATACGGGGTATGACCATCAGCATGATCGGTGTCCTGCTTTCATGCCATCCCGGAGACACATTAAAGGCATCCACCCCTGCCTGTTCCAGTATTTTAGCGATTTCTATGCTTTCACCTATCTTAAGGCCTTCCTCTACAAAATCGTCGCCGGACAATCGAAAGATGATGGGATAATCTTTTCCAACGGTCTCCTTTACGGCAACCACCAGTTCTCTGGCAAATCGGGTCCTGTTTTCCAGGCTTCCTCCGTACTCGTCATCCCTCTTGTTCGTGGCCTTTGACAAAAACTGGTTGATAAGATATCCCATGCCGCCGTGTAGCTCAACGGCGTCAAAGCCCGATTTCTTTGCCCTCAGCGTGGCAGACACATAATTATCAATAACCGTTTTGATCTCTGAAACGGACAGGGCATGAGGCTCCTGTTTTATACTTCTATGCACCAAAGCAGATGGCGCGACGGGCTGCATTTTGGTAAAAAACGACGAAGCGCTCCGCCCGCCATGGAGTATCTGCGCGGCCACACGCGCATCGCAAGCGTGAACAGCGTCGGTTAGCCGTCTTAATCCGGGGATAAACGCATCATTGTCAAGGCCAATGATGCTCTTCCATACCTTGCCATTCATCTCCGGATAACATCCTCCTACGACAATGAGGCCTACCCCCCCTTTTGCACGCTCGGCATAAAAATTGATAATCCGGTCATTGATGGCGCCATCAGAAGTAAAACCAAGGTCCATAGCGGACATGATAATCCTGTTTTTTAACGGCATTTGACCGATGTTTGTTTTTTCAAATAATGTACTCATGTAATGGTGTCCATATATTAGCGAGGCATGGCCTCAGACTGATTAAAAACGTTTGGGACCACAGATTTTATAAAGATAAAACGCTGATAAATTATTTATGATATTTACCGGTATGTATACTTAGGAGATAACCAGTGAATGAAATCATTAAAATCTTGTGGTTTTACCCAAAACAGGCTGGATTATAAGTATCGTAATAACCTTTGTCAAGATTATCCTGTTAATACATGATGTATCAGGCCGTTGGCGACTTTTTTTGCTCACAAGTAGGGACACGGCGCGCCGTGTCCCTACTTTGAAATTCCTATACATAAATGAGGTAAGACAAGCGTGCCCACTTATCTGCATAATGTCAGGCGATAACGCCCGACCTACCAGCATACCTTCACTACCAATTGGCGATCAATTACAGCGGTAAATACATTTCGTGCCATTCAAAACCGCCAAGTGTCGACTTTGATTTTCCAGCGTAAAGAAAGCCGTATTTCAGGTAGTAAGAAATCAGCCCTGATTTACATATTAGCAGGATTTTTTCTTTTTTCAGGTCTCTCGATACCTCAATAAACTTTACCATAAGCTCTCTGGAAATTCCAACGCCCTGAAACTCAGATAATACAGCCAAAGAAAAGATAACGATATGTTTGCCGTCATTTGTGTGGTCGGTCATGTCCTTGAAGGCATCGTCCGTTATATCATCCTTGTCCGTAGCGCCGCTGTTAACCATGCCGACAACCTGTCCATCCACTTCGGCAACCAGAAAGCCCTCAGGAAACAATGCTATGCGTTTCTCTATTTTTTCCCCTGTGGCCGCATCTGTGGTATAGCACGTGGACTCAATGGTAAAGCACGCGTCTAAATCACCCTCCACAACGCGCCTGATTTTTACATTTTGGGTTATGCCCTGCTTCATTTCTGGAAAATTTACCATTGCGTGCCTTCAATCCGACTTTAAAGGAATAAATCTTGATGTCTTCTGGTAATTGTGCCGCCCCTCCGGGGCTTCAAACACATTAACAACGCCTTCCCACCGCTTACGCAGTGGGCTACGATTGTGTTGCCCCTCACGGGGCATAGCAAATGTGGGGCAAGGCTTTAGTCTTGCCTTTGGAACGTATGATTAGGTACAAACATGCATGTGTTCACGCAAAACCCAACGATATGCAAAGCGTGCGGCAAACCTAAAGGTTCGCCATACGTGAACAACAAATTTTCTGCCGGTTCAATCTTGCAGATTGAACCGCAACGTATGGCGTCGGCACGACGCGCAGGAACAGTGCAGGGCAATGTCAAACACGGCCTAAAACGAGGAGATTTCCAAAATTGAGAAAATTCCAATACGATAAATTTACAACCAGGCAACCAAACCTCAAAACGTCAACAATTCAATCAATTCATTTCTCGAAAACGACTTAAACACGGCGTCGTCCGACTCGACTACGGAATTCATGAGGTTTGCCTTGGTGGTGATCATGGCGTCGATCTTTTCTTCAAGGGTGCCTTTGGTGATAAGTTTGAAGACCTGGACGCCGCGTGTCTGGCCGATGCGGTGTACGCGGTCTGTGGCCTGATCCTCACGGGCAGCGTTCCACCAACGGTCGTAGTGGATGACCACCGACGCGGCAGTCAAATCAATACCAAGCCCACCGGCCATTAGGCTGCCCAGGAAGACGTTGCAGTTTGGGTCCGTCTGGAACCGCTCCACCACCTCGCCACGGTTCATCGTACTTCCACGCAAACTCTCATACCGGTAATTATTGCGCTCCAGCCAATCGGCAATCATGTCCAGCATCTCCAGGTATTGTGAAAATACGACCACCTTTTCCCCAGACTCCAGCGTCTCTTCCATAATCTCCTTAAAAAGCTCAAATTTCCCGGAAGATTCCTGGCTGAGGGTCTTGCCGTTTAAAACCAGTTGAGGATGATCACAGAGCCTCTTCAATTTGGTAAGAAGCGCAAAAATATGTATGTACGCCACCGGCTGGCTTTCGTCCCGCAGTTTCTGTATGAGCCTGCTGCCCTGTTCCCGTATCAGATCACGGTACATGACGATCTGCACCGGCTGCAAGGTGCAGTACCGTTTCTCTTCGGTCTTTGGCGGGAGTTCCGTGAGGACGTCCTTTTTGAGCCTTCTGAGTTTGAAAGGATGTATAACCTTCTTCAGCGCGTCGCGCTGGGTGATATCCTGGTGTTTCGTAATGGGGGTTTCATACCGCCTCCTGAAATCATCGGCGCTGCCCAGGTAACCGGGCATCAGGAAATCGAAGATCGACCACAGTTCCGACAGCCTGTTTTCTATAGGGGTTCCCGTTAGCGCCAGGCGGCGTTTAGAGTTGAGGAGCTTTGCGGCCTTACACATGCGCGTACTATGGTTCTTAATCTTTTGCGCCTCATCCAGCACCACGTAATTCCATTGAACGTTGGCAAGGGCTTCCGCGTCACGGGAAAGAATGCTGTAGGTAGTTACCATGACGGGCGGGAGATTGCCCGCAAGCAGGCTGTTTCGCTCCTTACCGTAAAAACGGGCTATCGTTATCTCCGGCGCAAACAGACGAAATTTTGATTCCCAGTGGTCCAGCACTGAGGTCGGGCAGATGACCAGGTTCGGCAAGCCGGGTTCCGTCTGTAAGGCGGAAAGGATAACGGCCATGGCCTGATGCGTCTTACCGAGTCCCATCTCGTCAGCCAGGATGCCGTTAAAATTGTTGGTGTGCAGAAACCAGAGCCAGTCGTAGCCGGACCGCTGATAGAGCCGCAGTTCCCCTTTGTAGCTTGGTATTTCAGGGGCCGGCTGCGGAGGGTTAATGCGGTCAAAACTCTTCAGAAAATTTTGTGTTTCGCCACACGCGGCTATCTTCACTTTTTTACCGCATTCCGCACGGGTGCGCAGGTAGCCGAGCTTCGGCATCTTTATCCTGCCGTTTTCAATGACGCCCTTGCCGCGTTGCCAGAGGTCTAAAATGTCACGGGGAATTTCAATGAATGCCGTATCTTTTTGAATGCAGTTGTTTTTTTCAATGGATTCCAGGATTTCGGCAAGGGTAATGGTGTGGTTTCCCACGGTGTAGGTAGGGTCGAGCCACAGCCAGTCAGAATCACAGGTCTCCACCTGCACGTGGGACACATCAACGTCGTCGTGAATTTCCGCGTCCCTTAAACGCTCCGACGGCTTAAATGCAGGTTCTGCCGCCAGCATGCCAAAGTCGCGCTTCAGAAATTCAATCGCTTCCCTCCCCTGATACACCAATGGCCTTTCTTTGACAAAATAGGGGTTCAACTCCGGAGAAGGGGATTCAACGGGTTTATAGCTGTTGTTGTGCCACACCCAATTCTCGTTAATCTTACATCCGGCAAATTGGTCAGGATGAAGGGTCGTATCCTCTTTCTTGTTAGTACCCTTTAATTGAAAGACCGGAGTCAGTTGCACGTTTCCTTCGGCGTTTATATCGGCATGGAGATAGGGAACAATGGGCGTCTTGTAAACCTTTGTCTTTTTCGCCCGTTCGGAAAATTGTACATTATGCCGTTGTTCGCTAACTAATTTTTCAAGGATTTGAGGGCTCTTGTCCGCAGAAATACGAAATATGGTTTCATCACCCTGGCTGGAAACAAGCTTAAGTTCAAGGCGCGGTCCGCCGTCAATCAAATCCACGTGGATATCCAAGCCGTGAAATTCGGAAAGCATCTCGTGCAAAAGAGTGGGCGGCGCCTGTTCTTGCTGAAGAAAGGACAATGCGTTCTGAATAAAATCGCTTGCGTTGAAAAGCGACTTCTGGCGCAGTACCGGCTTCGACGTCTTTTGCGGAATAATTTTACTCCTTTGCTCTATCCACTTGAGCAATGCGGCTACCACATGCTTGCACATCTCCCCGTCAGACGCGTAAAAACAGGGACACGTCACTTCGCATATTTTTTCTTTGTTGGAAAGGACGGTGACGTGGTAGGGCACGGAACCATTGCCCCTCACTGTCGCGTTTAACTCTCCACCCCGGCAGTTTACGTTAAAGACACGTCCGGTCTTATAATAGGACAATCCACGGCTGAAAACACCTGAATTGATTGTTGACTTCAAATATTCGGGCGTAATGTAAGCAAGGAAAGACGCATTCATAAACCCCCTCCACCAAAGAAGTCTGTTAATAATATTGCAGACATACAAGAAAAGACCACTATCCCCCCCCTTTTTTAAACAGGTATCTTTACAAATAAACCAAATTGGGTCGCCTGTCTTTGTAGCGCCGACCTTTGTGGCCGGCAACGGCCAAAATCTTGGTGGCGCAGGCCTCTTGCCTGTGCCACCAGATTGTGATTTTTCCTTATTCCTCAATTCAATGTATGGAATAGGCGAATCTTATCAATGTGTGCCTGTACCCCTTATACAACTATTCTGTTTAACACTTCGCCGGTACTGCATATACAATATATATATCATTTTACACATTATATGTCAACTAATGATGTAGAGATTCACCCGTCCGTTTTGAATTATGTGTCGGCTTTCGGTATGGATGGCGACTGAGATTCTCATTGACAAGAAACCGTATATGCAGTACACTTTTATCCGTTAAAGGTAGTGCTAAATACTTACGGTTAAAGAAGGTATGTGCCAAATATTAACCCCATAAATTAGGGCTGCGGTGTCTTTTTGTATTCACACGTAGGGACTCGGCGCACCGTGTCCCTTTAAAATTCCTATACGTCTAGTTATGAAATTAAAATACTATTCGTCCATAGATAACACAAAGATATGTTTCTCAAACGTAGCGCTGAATTTTTCAGTAAAAATCAATTTTATGTCCTTATTGCAGTATCGGTAATCATCCATAGTCTCGCCATAAGCCTGTCTCCACAAACAAAACACTTTATCAGCCAATTGAGCCTTCGCAACTCCGTTGTTCGGGAGCCGGGTAGTGATATCGTTGAGATAGAACTTGTTGACAATACCCCACCTGAAGCAGAAAAGGTCGACGCAAGCTCAAAAAAAGAAGAGGAGATGGAAAAAAAAGAGGAGGTAAAGAAGTATAAAATCTTCACCGACACCTCTGACATTACTGCAGACGAAGATACCAATGAAGATACCGATAAAATCGGTGAAAAAAGTGCTGTGGCAAAGGACTTCTTTCCCGATGACGGCAAGCCGGTTAATAATAAGCCACACGCAGAGGGACATTCACAAGCGCCTCTGTTAGGCAAAGGGGGGGCATTATCTCCGGCAAATGAACAGCAACAGCCACAGAAAGAAGAGAACAAGCCACAACCGGATCACGCTGAAGGCAATGCCTCGAAGAACACCCCTCCAAGATACGCCAATTTACCCAAAGGGATCAGCCAACCACAGCAAACCGGTTCCCCTAATAAGCCGCAGCCGCCACAACAGCAAGCGCCAACCGTTAAGAGCGCGGAGGTAATTGCAGAAATGGAGGAGGCCGCATTGGACGCCGTTTCTTCGCCTGAAAAGCCGCCACAAACACCCGGACGGGAGAGGCTGGTCATCGGGCAGGAGGTTGAGGATGAAGAGGTAATGGAGACCTTGCCGGACGATGAGGCAGTATTTGTTACTAAAGAACGGGCAGGGATAGAAAAAAAACCCAAAGAACCGGAAGAAAAGCCATTACCGCCATTGAGGGAAATAAAAGCGGAAGAAAAAAAGATAGCAAAGGCAGAGAAACCCAGGGAAGTAATAAAAGAAATGAACGCCCCGCCGGTTAAGATGGAACCGCCGGCAAAGGCGTCGGAATTACCCGGCTATGAACCTTCCCGGAATGAAGAAAGAGGGCTGGACGAAGATGATAGTCTTGGTGAAACCGCAAAACCAAAGGTCTTTTTCAACGTAAATGCAAAGCCGGAGGGGACGGGTAAGGACCCCGTCCTTTTTGAGGACACGATATCAAATGCAGCAATACCGGGCGCGCCAACGTTTAACGTTAAGAAGCACGAATATGCCGACTACTTTAAACACATCAGAGACCGGATATCACTTTACTGGTTTCTCGGTTATGGCACCCGCGCTGAAATAAAGTTAGAAACAAAGGATGACAAACCCGTCATTATCGAATTTAAGGTGTATCCGAATGGCTCTATTGGTGACGTGAAAATCGTTGATGACGCGGGGAATTTCAACCTGGCGTCACGACTGATTTCCTCGGTGGAAAAAGCCTCACCCATAAACCCCTTTCCACCGAAAATCAAGGAGCCGTCAATTGACGTGCGGTTTAACTTTTACTTTTTTTAATTAAGGAGGAAATGATACTTTGGAATGGTTACTAGGCGGTGGTATCATCATGATACCATTGTTAATATGCTCTATTTTGTCCCTTGCCGTAATAATAGAACGGGCTTTCAATCTTCGCAGGAGTAAGATACTGAAGCCGGAAATACTCCAGACCATAGCGTCAATCCGGTGTCAGGAAGATATCCCTTTTGCAATCTCTAAATGCGAGGTGATCCCCGGTCCGTTTTCAAACTTGCTGAAACGGATTCTCGTAAACAACCACCTTAGCCGTGAAGAAAAGTTCATAGACATACAAGCTGCCGGGCGGCAAGAAACAAAAGAGTTGGAAAAGAGGCTGCTCGTACTGGAGGTTATTACCGCGGTAGCGCCTCTGTTAGGATTGTTAGGAACGGTTATCGGTCTGGAAAGTATTTTTGGAATTATATCCGAATTAGGATTGGGACAGGCCAAGGCATTTTCTGGCGGGCTTGCTCAAGCTATCAGAACTACGGTATTCGGGCTTTTTATCGCAATTCCATCACTGGTTGCCTATAGTTACTTTGATAAAAAGGTCGATACCTTTGTCCTTGAAATGGAAGAATATTCCATGCAAATCCTCAATAAACTTTATCCTGCACAAAGGTTTAAAAACAATTAAAAACCTTTGTCTTTTAAAACTATGAAATTTCGAGAAAAACGTATTACAAAATCTATCATAAACCTTACTCCCATGGTGGACATGTTGTTTCTGATACTCTTGTTTTTTCTGGTCACCTCAAGCTTTTCAGAACAGCCGAACATCAAACTGGAACTGCCCTCGACAAAATATGCCGCAACGAGCAAACTGGAAGAGCGTGTCCTAGTCATTTCTGAGGATGGAGTGTTATTTTTTGAAAATAACCCCGTGGAAATGAAAGACCTTGTTCCGGTATTGAAAAATGCGTTCAGCAAACAGGACGACAAGACGCTTACCATGCGTGCAGACAAGCACGTTTCCTACGGCGTTATTGTTGAGGTTATGGACGCAGCCAAAGGCGCCGGTTTGAAAAAAATCGTAGCCCCAACCATCTTTGCGCCGGAAAAGAACAGGTAGGCGCTTAAGAGCATAAAAACCTTGTTGCATCTACCCGGATACCCCCCTTCTTGTCCAGGATTTAGAGGATTATATAAAACCTCCCACGAAAAAGTGGGACACGTTGGTTGTTTCACAGTTTTTTTATCTGTGAAATCTGTGGTTTCAATTTCTTTTTATTAGTCTGAGGCATTGCCTTACCAGTCTTTTAATTAGGCCTTCGGCAACTGATTTGTATTCACACGCAAGGACACGGGCACCGTGTCCCTACTTTGGAATTCCTGTACGTTTAACCCATGGCCCTTGTGTTCGGGTTTCTCTTGCTTGCGCCATGTTCCATGTTGAATCGTATTTAATCATCAGGAGTATCGAAGAAAGGTTGATTCGTAAATGAAATTTAAAACGTCATTAGCTCGACGATTGAAAACTTTGATTATAGGAGATGCCCGGAGCCCTCATGACAGAACAATTTTTCATAAGCTGTCACTAGTCGCTTTTTTTGCCTGGATTGGGTTAGGCGCGGATGGTATCTCCTCTTCTTGCTATGGCCCCGAAGAAGCCTTTCGGGCATTGCAGGAATACCCTTACCTGAGCATCTTTGTGGCTTTGGCTTCTGCGTTGACCATTTTTGTGATTAGCGCCAGTTACTCGCAAATTATCGAGCTTTTTCCGTCGGGCGGCGGCGGGTATCTTGTTGCCAGTAAATTGCTCTCTCCTACCTTTGGCATGTTTTCCGGTTGCGCACTTATCATAGATTATGTGCTTACGATTGCCGTTTCCATTGCGAGCGGCACTGATGCTATTTTCAGTTTTCTACCCGGAGAGTGGCACACATACAAACTTCCATTTGCAATTTCCGGCATTGCAATGCTCACCCTATTGAACCTGCGTGGGGTAAAAGAAGCAGTTGCACCCTTAATACCCATCTTCTTAGTTTTTATCATTACCCATGCATTTGTAATCGTGTATACACCGGTCACGCATTTGTCGCACGTTCAGGGAGTTATCAAAGAGACCGTTTCCAATGTCCACCATGTAAGTTCAAAAATTGGACTATTAGGAATGTTTTTACTGATCTTACGCTCATATAGCATGGGGGCCGGCACCTTTACCGGAATAGAAGCCGTCAGTAACGGTCTCCCGATACTTCGGGAACCACGGGTGCGGACGGCCAAACGCACCATGCGCTATATGGCGATTTCACTGGCCGTCATGGTGATGGGATTAATGTTTGCTTATCTCGTCCATGGGGTTGAACCACAATCAGGAAAAACCTTGAATGCCGTCCTTTTTGAGAAAGTTACGATGAATTGGGAATCCGGTACGAAGAGCTGGTTTCTCATCGTGGCGCTCGCTTCCGAGGCAATGCTGCTTTTTGTCGCAGGCCAGACGGGGTTTCTGGATGGGCCTCGTGTAATCGCCAATATGGCGCTTGATCGCTGGCTTCCCACCCGTTTTGCCGTGCTGAGTGACCGGTTAGTTGCAAAGAACGGCATTTTGTTCATGGGTATTTCGGCGTTATTGCTGATGGTCTTTACGCGCGGCTCCATTCAAATCCTGATAGTCCTCTACAGCATTAACGTCTTTATCACGTTTACTCTTTCCCAATTGGGTATGGTGCGTCATTGGTGGAAGAACCGTTATGGTATTATTAAATACCGATGGTGGAAACTCTTTATTAATGGTTTCGGATTGGTGCTGACTTCTTTTATCCTGGTATCGGTAGTCATACTCAAATTCCATGAAGGGGGCTGGATTACCTTGATTGTTACCGGCTCATTAGCAGGGATAGCAATTGTTATAAAGGGACATTACTACAAAACAGGTCGTCTTTTGAGCAAACTAGACAACCTCGTCCAGGTGGCTGAATATTCCGGCTCAGGCTCCACCTCCGGTAAATCGCAGGAACTGAAGCCACTTCAAGGGTTTGATCCGACAGCGAAAACAGCGGTCCTGCTGGTGAGCGGTTTTAATGGAAGAGAACTTCACACGCTCTTTAGTGTCTTTCGCACGTTTGAAAAGACGTTTAAGAATTTTGTCTTCGTTGAGGTTGGAATGGTTGATGCAGGGAATTTCAAGGGCGCGGAAGAGATGGAGAATCTCAGGACTCAGATAAAAGGTGACTTGGACCGTTACATAGATTTCATGCAAAGGAACGGATATTATGCGGAAGGCTTCCATGCGATAGGCGTCGACATTGTTGAAGAAATTGCTCAAATTACCCTGAAGATTTTAGAACGTTTTTCCAATCCCGTTTTCTTCGGCGGACAGCTTGTTTTCCCGAACGATTCTTTTCTTTCACGAGTATTGCATAATTACACGATATTTGCCGTGCAAAGAAGGTTGTATACCAAAGGATTCCCCGTTGTCATTATGCCTATCCGTGTATAGTAGGGCAAGGCTTCAGCCTCGCCGCTCGCCGAATACACACCAGTGATTGCAACCCTAAACGGTAGCTCTACAACAGGCCCGAAGGGCAGAAAGTATATAGCCAGGGGTGAAACCCCTGGTAAAGAAACAAAAGAGAACCAGCCCCGAAAGGGCGACAGAAAAGGTGGCACAACATGGCGGGAACGACTATTTTTTCTAAAATGTATTATTGTTTTGATCGCGAAAACAAAACGTCCTACCTCCCCTTCGGGGCCTGTATTATTTTATTATCTTTACAGGGGGCTTCATCCCCGCTATATCC
>CAYJPZ010000095.1:0-15374 GCA_964372185.1 uncultured candidatus Brocadiaceae bacterium | reverse complement strand
CAACCAAATGAGTACACTGATACTTTCTATCAACACCGGCGGGGCGTTAGCTACAATAGTTGATATTGCAACGCAGATAACCAACCTGAACAACCAAATGAGTACACTGATACTTTCTATCAACACCGGCGGGGCGTTAGCTACAATAGTTGATATTGCAACGCAGATAACCAACCTAAGCAATCAAATGAGCGCACCGATACTATCCATCAATACCAGCGATGCAATCCGGGCAATCATGGAAGTGCAAGCGTTAATACAGAGCATTCCTGATATAACGTATAAAAATATTGTATTTCACATATTAGGAGAAGGTTCGGAAGTGAAACCGATAAGCGAGAAAATAAACGACATTAACAATGCATTCGGGTTGATCGGCAGTCTAATTCCTTCCGTTACCGCAGATTTCTCCAACGTCACAGGAGGAATTAATTACGTTTCGGGCAACATCTCGGCATTAAGTGACATACATCCGAGTATCACCGCGGATTTCTCCAGCATTTATTCAAACATATCCAGGGCACGGGATGAGATAGCACAGTTAGGGTCAGGACTGTATTTCCAAGATTTAAGTTTTTCCGATTTGCAATTTTCCTATTTACCTCAATTTGCAGCCGGCACACCCTATGTTGAGAAAGACATGGTCGCTCGAATACATAAAGGTGAAGCCATCGTGCCTGAAAAGTATAATATTTTTAAGGATAATGCATTACAGAAACAAGATACGAACAATAATAAAAGCAGTAATAATTATCATATTTACATGGGAGACATTAAGATTATTACAACCCCATCAGATACCCCTGATGCGCTTGCTAAGAAATTGGTAAAACCCATCAGGGATGAATTGCGAAAGCTTGCTCAATTACAATAGCCTATTGGTATCAAGGATGCAAATTTAAAATAGGGGAAAAAATATGTACATATCAATACTTGAAACATTAACCGCAGCGTTGCCTGGTAGTTCAACTTTTACCAGTCAAGTCGTTGACTTACCGCCTGAAAAGAAACTGGTTGTGTCTGTAAATACTGATAAAAGTGGGACGGTTTATATCGAACAATCGTCGGATGGCACAACATGGAGTACGGTGTCCACGGTAGTTTTAGAGCCGAATATTGCAATAAAAATATGGATAGATGTTACACAACCACACGGGCGAGTACGCCTTGTTAATTCCACTGCAGCGCAGGGGTATTTAAAATTGTTTGTCGCAACAACCAATGAATCACTACTTATATCATGAAATCATTTCCCACAAACTTTATAACGGAAAAAAATAAAAAACAAGGCGCAAGCCCAATCTGGATACTCAAGTGCCCGTTCCCCAATACCGGTACAATATACTTATCTGATCAGGTTTTAATTATTACCGGATGGGATGGTGGAATTACAACGAAACCATGGGTGCAAAAATGGGGGCAGATTGACGAAAATCTTTTCGGCTCTGAGTTGGCAATATCGCAAGTATCAGACTTTGTAATATCCGTTATAGACGACCCTAGCTCAAGCCCAAATATGAACACCATACTTTGGACGGAAGCAAACAAAATAGAAACCACTGACTGCGAACTCTATCTGTGGTTTATAGGCTTGAATCCCGCAACCGACCCGCCACAATTAATCTGGGGAGGAAACATCATAGAATTTGACAAGCAAGATGAACTGATCTACAACCTCCAACTTGCCGATCAATCAATACGATATGACAAATATGTTGGAACGGTAATCGATAAAAGTAGTTACCCGAATGCCGACCCCGACGAAATCGGCAAAGTTGCAAACATCCTGTACGGCGCTTCGAAGCTAGTGCGATGCCAGGCAATCCAAGCCGGAGGCGTTGACACAATAACCACCCATATTACAGCGACGTCACCGGGCAATGGTGGTACGTTAAAACTCTCCGCCGCCTCAGAATTCCCCAACTCCGGAGCATTCACCATTCAGATTGATTACGAACAGATAAGAATCGCGTCCCGGAGCGGGAAAACTCTTACCTTGGCCAATTCAAGGGCGAGAGGGTATAACGGCACACAGGCTACAGCCCACAATGCAGGGGCTGTTGCTTACGAAATATTAACTGAATTTGTCTATCTCATTGCTGACCACAAAGTAAAATCCATCGGCGACGTCCTCGTTGATGGGGTACTACAGACAGTCGATTATACTACGTATACCGGACAATCTGGCAGCCAGCACGATAGCTATCCCAATAAGGCTGTTGTGTCTTTTACTGTCAAACCGGCGATATACAAAGAAGTAAATCTTGATGTCAGCACGGGTCTCCATGCTCACTATAATGCAAGTAGTGAGATAATAAGACCCTCTTCCGCCGCTTATTCGGCGCCCTCAAATGCTACGGTGATTGGAGTTGAAGCGAATATCAGAGACTCGTCGCTCGATACGTACCTCTATATACACACCAGTGGTGAGAACTGCTTCATTTGGGCGTATTTTCTCCCGTATACCGGGATAACTCCAGCGGACGTAAAAGTATGGATTACCCATAAAACGGAACTGAGTAGTTCCCAATCAAGAGTGACAATCGCGGGTATACCCCTTGATTCATCAAACACAAAAGTAACGCAGGGGTTTTCAATCGGGAACGTCGTGCCAACCACCGTGGAAGTAGGGCTGTGGTATGGCGGCAGCGATCGTTTCGCGGCAACTTACGTGTATGAAATATGGCTCGAAATAAAATTAGAATCATCGGGGTATTCTCACGCCACGGGCGTTGCTTTAAAGGGCAGCTCGGTCGCAGACACCGTATTAGGAAGGGAAGTTGTAGCAACGGTGGACGGCTACCAGGACGATGCGTCAGGTACCTACACTGGCACTCCAAATGCCCTCATTGAACGGCCAAACCACGTCATCAAGCACTTCCTGAATACATACGCCAACGTCAATCTATCAAAGTTTTCAACCAACACAAACAACTATTTCAACACAAATAACTATAAATTTTCCATTCTCATAAACGAACGGAAGAAATTAAAGACATGGTTGGCGACTATGGCATGGCAATGCCGCTCTTTCTTCCGATTTTCAAGCGGTAGCGCGTATTTAACCTTGCGGCCAGACAGTCTCACGTCGCAAAAATCAATCACGTCAAACATGATTCGAATGGACGAAAATAACAAGACGACATTAAAACTTGCGCGTTCCCCACTCGAAGAGGTAATCAACAAAATCAAAATCTACTATAATCGCGATTGGTTGAAAACGGGAGAAGAGGCTTACGCGTCGATATCAAGCGCGTCGGATTCAACAAGCATTACTACTTACGGTGAAAAAGAAAATCCTTACGTCTTCTTTTTCGATTTCGTTACTGAACAATCCATGGCGAATCATATTAGTAGTTTTTATTTAGCACGTTACAAGGCCAGAAAAAAACTATTATCCATGGAGGTATTTCTTGATAATTGTGAAATAGAATTTGCGGATGCCCTGACAATTGTGCCACAAAACAATCTCTTAGTCGAAGTGCAAAAAGTAAACCACTTTCCCGGTAGCGGGCAAAGCATGCGTAATGACCGGATACTGCTTATCGTAAAGGAATACTAACAGGCGTGTATGGACACATCAACCGTGTCCCTTATCCAGGAATGAATTAAGATGGCAAAAATAAAATTCGAACGCACAAGCGCCCCGACAGGCTCGGTTGAATTCACCCGGAACCCCTCAATCACCGGTCGTGGACTCCAGCGCAAAAAAAAATACTTCCAGCCAATAGACTACAGCGACGGCGGGGACGTATACATATACAACAAAGGTATTACCAAAGACTTCGTCACCCTCACCTGGAATAACAACGCCAAGACCGATTACACAAACCTCATGACCTTTATCGGCGTTGTCGTAGGCGCGAAATACAACTTTACCTACTACGACAGCGACGGCCTTACCCACACCGCACGCATCATAAACAGCGACAACCTCCAATCGTCGCCCGTAGCAACAAACAGGGAGTCGTTTTCAGTAGAATTGTTGTTGGAGTAGGATAGCTTGGGGTTTGGAGATTGGCGTTTAGAGTTGGTGTAAGAATTTGTAAGAACTTTTTAATTATATCGGAAGCATAATTTGAGGTGTTTTTTATAAACTATAAAAAGCCACAAGTGTTTTTTGATATAGTACTTATGGCGGAGAGGCCGGGATTCGAACCCGGGGTAGGGATTTAGGCCCTACAACGGTTTAGCAAACCGTCGCTTTCAGCCGCTCAGCCACCTCTCCTCTAGCTTATTTTGAATTTTTTATGGCGGAGGGAGTAGGATTCGAACCCACGGGAGACTTACGCCTCCAGCAGTTTTCAAGACTGCCGCCATAGTCCACTCGGCCATCCCTCCGTACCTATGCATGATACATGATACACGATGCTCGTATTCGAGTATTCAGCACCGTGCATCCTGTATCTTGCATCCCGCATCGTGTATCGTGCATCAAAAAAACAACAGACAAAGATTTTACAGGCTGTCTCCGCTGCCACCGCAAACCTCGTCCAGTATCTTTTTAGCCACAAAAATGGGAATACTTTTTTGCGCTGCCACGGCTATCGCGTCGCTCGGCCTGGAATCAATTTCAACCGTAACGCCGTTATGCTGCAACACAATTTTCGCATAAAAAGTGTTGTTTCTTAAGTCATTGATAAGGATTTTTACGATTCCCGCATTCAATCCTTCGATAATATTACCAATCAAGTCGTGCGTTAAAGGACGTGGAGTGGTAATGCCTTTAACTGCCCTATCAATTGCCCACGCCTCGTTAAGCCCAATAACTATCGGAAAACTGCGCTCTCCCTCGTTTTCCTTCAGAACTATCACCTGATGATCGCTCGTCTCCGTTATCATAATTTTCGAGAGTTCCATACGAATCACATATCACCTCTCCGTAAATCGCTGTGCGACGGTTGATTGCCAATATACCAAGTGGAACGATGGGCAGGCTAAAGCCAAATTTTAACACATCGACCCCTTTTGTCAAATGTTTTTTGACGTTTGTCCGCTTCCTGATAAAATAGGGACGCCTCATTCATCATGCGTTGTGCAACAACAAGAAACTCTTAAAATCATTTACACCGAATACGGGGAGGATGACATGCTATATCTGTACAAAAACCCTTGCTGGCTGCCCATGTGGCGCTTGTGGCGTCTTGCACCAAAGGGCGCCATATCTATTTTAGCGATTATCATGCTATCACTCTGCGTGGGGCGTCTCCCCTGTTACGGCAACGGGCAGGACTCCCCCCTGTTGCCCCTGTTCAAGGAAACCCAGCAGGCGTCGGTGTTCTACCTGGATAACGGCATGGAGGTTATCCTGATAGAAAACCATGCAAGCCAGATGATTGCCGCAGTAGCCGTCGTCAAGACAGGCAGTTGCAACGAAGACGCCGCCAGCAACGGTTCCGCCCACTTCCTTGAGCACCTGCTCTTCAACGGCACAAAAACACGTACGCAGAAACAGCTTTACGACGAAATGGATTTCTACGGCGGCTACAATAACGCCCACACCAGCACAGATTACACCAATTATATGATACTCATGCCCAAAGAGTTCATCGGCCAGGGAATGGATATCCAGGCAGACATGCTTTTCAACGCCACCTTACCTGACGAAAAGTTTGAAAAGGAACGCGGCATTGTCATCGAAGAGATAGGCAAGGGCGCCGACCGGCCGGGGCAACAGGTAGACAATCACTTCTTAAGAACTTTTTTTGCCCGTACCCCTTACGAACGCCCGGTATTAGGAACGGTTTCCACCATTTCAAATTTAAAACGTGAAAAGGTGTGGGAATATTACCAAACATGGTACGCGCCGAACAATATGACCTTGATGGTCATCGGAGATTTTGTTACCCCGGAGATGGTAAAGCTGGTCAAGGCAAAGTACGGCCCCTATCCGGCAGCCGCCCTGCCGGAACGGAGGCCCATAAACGTCGCCACGCCGCAAACACTGCGTATCATCCGCGCAAATGGCGTAGGAAAGTTCCCGGACGACAAGCAATACCTGAGCATGGGCTATCTCCTGCCGCCGCCCGCTTCCGACGATTTCCAGGCGCTGGTGCTGCTTTCGGAATTTCTTGGGAGTAGAGAAAACTCCGTCCTCACGACGCTGTTCAAGCAGGAACAATATAAGGACATGGCCGATAGCATCGAATCAAGTATAGAGTTCAACCGCGATTTTTCCACCTTGCAAATATCGGCAGAACTTCCTTTGCACGTCTGTGCGGAACGAGTGGTGGAGTTGATTGCCGGGGCGGTGAAGGAGATGTCCCAAAATCCGGTGCCTTTTAGCGAGCTTCAATCCTCGCTGATAGCCAGGGCTACGCAGGACATCTATTTGCAGGAAAATTTGCATTATTACGGTATGATGAAATCGGGTTATCTGGCCGCCGGCGGCTATGCCCTGCTGCGTAATTATCGGGATGGTTTAATGAAGGTGACGCCACAAGATATTCAAAGAGCGGCTGAAAAGTATCTTAGCGCCCAGGTTCCCGTAGTTACACTGATGTCCCCTCCCACAGAAAAGGAAACGGAGGCTGGCGCCGAACGTTCGCCCAACCACTATTACCGCGAAACGTTGAAAAACGGCCTCACCATTGTAGTGAAGGAAAACGACGACAGCCGGGTGATCGGCATACACCTCCTGGCAAAGGAACGCAGCTTGTGCGAGGGTAAAGAACGGTGGGGTATGACGGAGATTTTACAACGGATGCTCCTGAACGGTAGTGGCGCAGACGGGTCCCTTTCTCAGGAATTTGAGTCCATCGGCGCGGAATTGAAGCCCTACGATGACTCCTCTATTCCCTTTGACGACTACTACCACACACCCCGTTTTGCCTATATCCGTTTAAAACTCATCGACACCTTTTTCGAAAAAGGGTTGAAACTGCTTTCCGAATTGATTTTGCATCCCACCCTCACTGAGGAATCCTTAGCTGAGGCAAAAAAAGAGGTTGCAGTGCTTGCAGCCCACGCGGAGATGAGCGCGCCAAAGATGGCGGAACGCATCTTTTACAGCAACCTGTTTAAGGAAAACCCCGGTTTTGGATACCTGCTTGGAGATGAGAAGCAACTGGAAACCTTTGAATTGAAAGACGTCCAGGACTTCTACCGGAAACTGTATAATCCCGCCAACGTCCTGCTGGTCATCTCCGGTAACGTGCCGCTGGAAAAGGCGCAATTGCTGATAAAGCAACATTTCGGCGACAATTGGGGAGAAACGGGATGGCAGCCGCCCGCGTTTAAACCACAATTTCAACCACTCGGCACAACGATACGCCAAAAGGCGGGCAAACAGCAGTCGCATATCTCCGTGGCAAACGTCTGCGCGGTGGACGAAGGCGACCTACCGGCACTCTCCGTTTTGGAGAATATTTTCAATGACCGGCTGGCCTTTAACCTGCGTGAGAAGCAAGGGCTGGCCTACAGCCTCGGCATGTCATTTTATACCTACCATGGGACGCAATGGTACCGCGTTACGATGGGTACCCGTCCGGAAAACATTGAACGCGCCATAACCGGCATCAAAGAAGAAATTCACGCTATACGGAAGGCCACCTTTAACGCGGAAGAAATACAGAAGGTAATCAATGCCATGACAGGCCGCAGGGGCATGCGCCGGCTGGACCGGGTAAATCAGTCCTACTACATCAGCATGGCAACGCTGGACGGCAAGGCGCCGGAGGCCGATGATGAAGAGGTTGAGAAGCTAAAGAAGGTAACAACGGCAGACGTGGAACGCCTCGCCCGCACGGTGTTTAAAAATGAGCATTACTTAATCGTGATCGTGGAGTAGTATTTTAAGAGATACCTTTTTTACAGCCATTATAAGTTATGTTTATAATTTACGCCGTGAAAAGTAGTTTCTGTTTTTGCTGCGTCATCCGGTAAAGATGGGTTTTATTCGTTTGATGTGCTGTGGCAGTCCGGAAGGTTTGGTTGAGGAACGAAACCCAACGGATTATTGAATACCATGAACGTTAGCTGCCAGGATAACAGCTTGTGCCGTGTTCGTAGACGTCGATTCCGGAGCGTTCTATATTGACAGGAACTCTTAATCCGAACAGACGTTTGAAGGTGTAGAAAAACGCGAAACCAACGGTAAAACACCAGGCGATCAAGGTAATACAGGCGATAAATTGCGCCAGTAATTGCCACCCCGATCCGGTAATCAGGCCATATACCCCTCCGTATGTCCCGTCGGAAAAGATACCGACGGAAAGGAGTCCCCAGATTCCGTTTGCGCCGTGAACCGAAATGGCGCCAACCGGATCGTCTACTTTTAGCTTGTTTTCTATAAAATGGAGGGAAACTCTTGTGATTAGGCTTGCGATGATACCGATTACGATTGCGGCCCAGTGCGGCACATAAGCCCCTGACGCCGTAATTGCGACACAACCGGCCAATGCGCCATTACAAGTCATTATCACGTCCGATTTTTTGGGTTTATAATAGGAAAGGTAGAGGAGGGTAATAGCCCCCGATGCGGCTGACAAAAAGGTGTTTACTGCAATGATGGAAACCCGCAGTTCCGTAACGGCAAGGGAACTCCCCGCATTAAAGCCAAACCATCCGAAAATCAGGGTTAACGTTCCGACGACGATATAAAGGAGATTATGGCCGTGTATTACGTTTGGGCTGCCGTCGGGATTGTATTTTCCAAATCGTGGTCCTGCGACCCACGCAGCAATAAATGCAAGCAAACCACCCATACCATGCACTACCCCTGAACCGGCAAAGTCTCTTGCCCCAACGCCAAACGGCAGCATCTCAAGCCATCCTTTACCCCACATCCAGTGGCCAAAGATGGGATAAAGCACACTACACAAAAAAACGCTATAAAACACGTGCGCGTGGAATTTAAACCGTTCCGCCACGGCGCCGGTAAGAATGGTGCAGGCAGTGGCGGCAAACATGATTTGAAACAGCCAAAGGACGGCCGTTGACACGTCATAGGAATCCCCAAACAGCAAAAATCCGCTATACCCGATAAATTGATTTCCGCTTGAGAGTCCAGGAGATAGTTTGGAACCTCCAAACATCAGGGCAAAACCTACGAGCCAAAAAACCAACGCGCCGACACAAAACCCTACGAAACTCATAGCCAGATAATTCAGCGTATTCTTCTTTTGGACAAAACCCGCGCCGAGGAAGGTAAAACCCGCCTGCATGTTAAAAACCAAAAAGGCGCTGATTAACGTCCATGCAAAGTTTACCGAGAATTTTAGTCCCTGTATGCTGTCGGAATAGGTCTGGGCGCCACTCGGGTCTCCGGCAACGGCATCCGAAACCAGGGGGAAAGAGATGCAGCTTATCAGCAGGATGGTGATAGGAAAAGTGCGCATTTTCAATGAGGTATTCCGTATAAAATCGCTGATGTTGCCCCGCTTCCGCAAGACAACATCAGCAGAAAAAAACAAACCCACAAAACGCTTACCCTAAACAGCCGCTTCGCCTGCCTCTTTTGTGCGGATGCGGTAAACATTTTCGACGTTGAAAATAAATATCTTTCCATCGCCAATGCTGCCCGTTTGGGATTCATTGATGATTGTGTTGACTATTTTTTCCACGTCATCATCTTTCACAATAATTTCAATCTTGATCTTTGATAACAGGTCAACACGGTACCTTCTTCCGCGCCACACCTCGCTGATACCTTTCTGGCAGCCGTGACCTTTTACTTCCGTGACGGTCATGCCCGGATATCCCAACTCTGTCAAGGCATCCCTGACAATGTTAAACTTCTCCGGCCTTACTATCGCTTCAATTTTTTTCATAACGATTCTCCATCATCCAAACCCTGTAAAAACGGTTAATTCATCACAATTATCTCTTTTTCTTCTCCGGCTTTACCAATGCATATACCCAACGGCCAAGCTTCTCCGAGTATATCTTTTCGCGTGTTGCGTCGCTGCTAATCGACTTCTCAAGCAAAGACATTTGTTCCCTTTCCTGCTCTCTTTCTTCAGCAACAAATCCACCGGAAAGCGACACGAGGGTTTCTTCCACAGGGTAACAAGGAGAACCATGAATATGCTTATCCACGCCTTCAAATTCCACGAGGTCTGAAACCCTGAGACCGATATGGTATTTGATTACAAAGAATACGCCGCAACCCCATGCGAATGCCCATGCCAGCGCAACAACGGTTCCGATGAACTGTGCCAGCAATTGCCATCCCGATCCGGTGATTAATCCGCTTACACCACCATACGTGCCGTCCGCAAAGAGTCCCACTGCGAGCATACCCCACATACCATTTGCGGCGTGTACGGCCACTGCGCCAAGAGGATCATCAACCTTCATCTTTACTTCCACGAGCCATACCGCGCCCCTCATAATCAAAGCGGCAAGCACACCAATTACTACAGCGGCCCAGGGAGCCACATAAGCGCAAGGCGCCGTGATGGCCACCAAACCGGCAAGCGCGCCGTTGCATATATACGGCACATCAATGTAGCCCGTCATTGCCCAGGTTAAGAACAGCATTAGCGTAGCGCCTGCTGCCGCCGCAATAAAGGTATTGCTTGCTACCACGGACATGCGCAAATCCGTAGCGGCAAGGGTGCTGCCTGCATTAAACCCGAACCATCCGAAGGCAAGAATAAGGGTACCTATTACGACATAGGCCAGATTGTGACCGGGAATCGGGTTCGGAGTACCGTCGGGATTATATTTTCCCTTTCTCGGACCGAGCGCCCATGCCCCAACAAACGCCATAACTCCACCTATCGTATGCACGCAGGCACAACCGGCAAAATCTTTTACGCCCGCGCCAAAAGGAAGCGTGCTTAACCAGCCGCCGCCCCATACCCAATGCCCGTAAATCGGATAAATCAAACCGCACATCAGGAAACTATAGATAAGATATGCCCCGAATTTCAACCTCTCTGCCACAGCGCCGGCAATGATTGAAACCGTCTTTGTGGCAAACACCATCTGGAAGAGCCAGAACATGATTGTTTGAACGTCATACGATCCTCCCAAGAGCATATAACCGTCCGAACCAATCCAGGCATTACCCTCGTCGAGTCCTGGCGCCAACTTTGAACCGCCAAACATCAGCGCAAACCCAAAGAAGTAAAACACCATTGCGCCGAAGGTGGAATCTATAAAGCAGTGCGCCATATAACTGAGCATGTTCTTCTGCCGCAAAAAACCACCCAAAAATGCAAATCCTGCTTGCATGCTAAACACTAAAAAAGCACCCAGCAACGTCCATGTGAAGTTAATCGAAAGCTTAAGTCCTGCAATGCTGTCCGAATAAGTCTGAGACCCATTGGGATCTCCCGCATGAACCATCCCGGCTGCCAAACCAAACAACCCCGCAGCCGCAATCGTTACACCGATAAAAATTATTATTTTATTAAAAAGACATTTCATAATAATTATCCCTCTCCTTACTAAATATTACCTCGTATGCAAATTAAATACAATACTTCAGAACACTTCCGGCAAAAGAACCCTATACAACACCACCTCCTTCCATAGTTAAGGATAATGTTGGGATAAAACATAAGCCAACCTGGTCAGATAAGCAACCAGCATACCCTTTTCAATTATGCATGGTATTGTACTTAGTTATTAATGGGGCTATTTCACTTGCAATTGTCCATAGCGTAAATGTATATAATTTTTTCTTAAATTATGATATTTCTTTAATAAAGCGTCTTTATCAGAATAGAATGGTGTTGCTTCTTACTTTCATGGTTTTTTAATGAAATTTCATTATAACATGCTGTAAACACAGATGTTATGATTTTGTATGACATGAGTAACAAATGTCACCCCCTCTGGCTTATTTCAACCAATCATACAAATCGTCTAAAATCAAATTAGGAAGCAACTCGGTAATCCCTATTCAAAACAGTTTAAACGGATTGAACAGACAAGAGGGGCAAAGCCTCCGGCCAATTAAAATCCTTGTTTTCTCCCCATAGTGAGTTATAATCTCAAAAATTTCCCCCTTCCAAATAAACAGTAACAGAATACATAATTTGGAGGCGATAATCCAGTATAATTATAGAGCTGCGCATTTCTAAAAAATGTATAGAATTAACAAATACCAGTTTAATAATTTTAAATGTCAGGCGAACTTGCACAAATCCAACTATGCCGTCTTAGTTAATATACCTGACGGCGGGATAAAGTATTCACCGGACTTTGATTTTTCAGAGGAATACTATCTGTTAAAGGAACTCAGTCATCCCCAAATACCTGCTGCTTACGATTTTGGACAAGGAGATTTGTTCAAAGGCGAAAAATTTTTAATTAAACAGAACTTTGTTGTTCTACAACATGTTAACGGGTACGACCTGGTTGATTACTTCAACGAAAAAAACGTAGAACAGCCTGAAGTTATTGATGAAATCATCAATCTCTTCACGACCATCTGCGACCCTTTGCAATATCTTCATAGCAAGAGTTACATTCATTGCGATTTAAAACCGGGACACCTAATCATCATGCAGAAAACAGGGTTGGTAAGCCTTATCGACTTTGAACTGGCCATTAAGCGGGGTGGCGTTATCAAGGGGATAAGCAAAGAGTTTGCATCGCCGGAACAGATGCAGATGCTCACCTATTTGAAAGACAGGCCGCGCAAGGTGCATCATGAGGATATTTCAACAATCATCCGGTTGGATGACAGGACGGACCTTTATTCGGTAGGCCTCATACTCTATCTGGTATTGACAAAGAAAATGTGGTTGAATGAAAAAACAGTCCCTTCCCAACTGAATCGTTCCGTGCCAAAGAAGCTGGAGGAGGTTGTACAGTCACTCCTGGAAACAAATGTCGCAAACAGGATGCCGTCCGCAGATGAACTAAAAAAGGCATTGAGCGGCATTTAAAAACCGTAACAGTTCACCGCAGAAGGGGCAGAGAAATACAGGAGGGGAATTATGTATGAAGGATGTATTAATTTATGTGGGGTATTGGGTGGCATGGACAAACCCTGTTTGTCCGTGCCTATTCGTGTGAATTCGTGTTCATTCGTGGCTATAGTTACAGATACCTATTTACAAAATCTGTGTAATCTGTAAAATCTGTGGTTTCAAACGCTTTTATTAGTCTGAGGCTTCGCCTCGCTAACCATTTGCATTTATGTATAAAAAACCTATGAAAAACATTATCATATCTGACATACACGGCAACGTGGATGCGCTGTTGGCCGTGCTAAAAGAAGTGGCTGAAAAGGAAGGTGGGGTCAACAGGGTATTAATCGCCGGCGATATCGTTGGTTATGGCGCTTCGCCAAATGAATGTTGTGACGTCGTGCGCTTTCTGGTATACGGCAGAAATAAAGTGGCTTTAGAACGTATCAAATCCATTGCAGCGCTATCCTATAGCGACGCGTCTCAAAAAGAACTCCTGCTCAACGCCCTGCTACTATTGGAAAATAAGGGATCAACCATTGGCGGCAATCACGACAGGGAGGCGATTGGCGAACCATCCCTTACGTCCGAAATGAATCCCGTGGCAAAGACGGCCATAGATTGGACAAAAGGGGTATTGACAAAGGAGAATGTAAGATTTTTAAGGCGGCTTTCGTTACGGATGAAGTTTCGAAAAGAGGATTTTGAGGTCGTGCACAGCACGCCATCGTACCCGCAAGGGTATGAATATGTAAAAAACGCGGGGGTGCTGAAATACACCTCGCTCCGGGCACAGCTTACCCTGGGCGGACATACGCACAGGCCGTCGGCCTATATTTATACCAAAGAAATAAGAACCGTGAACGCCTCCGTGCTTATACCTTGCGACAGCTACGACATGCGGCTGATGCTTATCGAAAAACAATCGACAAACAAGGTGGAATCCTTTGTGATTGAGCAAGGCAAAGGTTGGAAATATTACGTCAACGTAGGCTCGGTAGGCCAACCGAGGGATGGAACCCCCCATGCCTGTTACGTACTGTTTGATTCGCAGTTAAAACAGATCACCTTTAAGCGGGTGCCTTACAATACAGAGTCCGCTTCCAGGAAGATTCTGGAGGCAAAATTGCCGAACGAATTATCGCAAAGGGTGCTGAAGGGCATTTAGCCGGAAAGAGTAATGGTGATAGCCCATATTCAAGCGTGAATATTTTGCAAAGAGAGGTGGGATAGGTTGAAATGCTCGAATTTACTGGTTAAAATAGGGATGAGTGAAAAACCCAACAACCAGAAAAGGGGGCATTTCAGATGAGCAAACAAGCAAGAAAAGAATATACCAATTTAGTTTAAGCCTTTTCAGGCAGACAATGCCATGCAAGATTACTACCGTTTCTTTAGCCCTGAAGGGGCGACACAAATATCAAAACATTCAAAAGGGCTAATTAAAATCCCCCACCCTATAGAAACATACCACAATGATATGGATTGTGCTATAGGCACGTGCCGCATCCGTGAAGTATTTTCGGAGCGCTTTTCTCCCATTATGGCAATAAACAAAATCCCGCCGCGGTATGAAAAAACTACAGTATATTTTAGGGATTATTGAGGGTTTTGACGTTGTTTGTAATGGTTTCACACAGATAGCCGATACCCTCCAGTTTCTCAGCGTCTCCACGCGAGTTGAGAGCGCGCGGCTCGGCACGGAATGCAAAATTGGATTCAATATCCTGTCTGATGACGTTAAGAAGCTCGCCGCGCTCATCAATACAAAGTCTGTCAATATCCAGAACCACTCCAAATCCTTGTCAATATTGGTCAGGAACACCCTTTCCCGGTTTCCGCTGCTCGTGCGGATTATCCTGTCCGGCCAGACTGATCTGGAGGCCTTTCTGTCCTCATCCTGCATTGTTCACCAGTTTCTCTCGAAACCATGTGACACGGAATTGTTAAAAACCACGATTGAACGCGCGTGCGCGCTGCAAAATTTATTGAAAGACGAATCGCTCAAGAAATTGGTGTTGCAGATAGAGTCCTTACCGAGCCAATCAGGTCTGTATACCGAAATAAGGGAAGCATTACAGTCGCCAAACATTTCCATGGGGAAAATAGGACAGATTATAGCCGGGGACATCGGGATGACCGCGAAGGTCATCCAATTGGTGAACTCTGCCTTTTACGGACTGCGCCGTCGTATCTCCAGCCCAACGGAGGCGGTAGTAATTTTGGGTGTAAACACCATTAAGGCGCTTGCATTTCACCATAACCCGGAAAGGTGCTCGGCAAAAACCTTTACATTAGTAACGGCAGTACATGCGGCGGATGTGCTGGCAAACGAGGTGTATCCGGTAGAAACGGGGGGGAGGTTAAGATGGATAATGATTACCTGGCCAAAGCAGGTATGACCGAACGGCTCCCCGTGTGGCGCGAATCATGCCTGGCATTGTACAGGCAGTAATTTAACGTGTAGAAATTTCAAAGTAGGGACACGGTGCCCGTGTCCCCGCG
>CAYJPZ010000094.1:0-15376 GCA_964372185.1 uncultured candidatus Brocadiaceae bacterium | reverse complement strand
TGCTTCGTTCGAGCGAAGTGGCACTTCGCTCTACATCAACGAAAAAGCCGCCGAATGCCTAATTCAAGAATCCCTTGAGGTTAACACATGATCATACAAATCTATGAAGTACATACGGCAAATGAAGCATTAGCAGTGGCAAACCTGGGCGTAGACTATATCGGCGCCGTGGTGGGAAACGAGGCCATTCCTGGGATAATCAGCTTTGACCGGGCGGCAGAGATTTCACGGGCGCTGTCCGGGAAAGCAAAGTCGGTGGCACTATCCCTTTCGTGCAATCTTCAGGATTGGACAACGCTCATTGAGACGGCGCGTCCTGACATCCTGCATCTTGGCGCCAGACCCCAAAAGATACCGTTGTCCGACGTGGGAAAAATACGAAAAATATTTCCTCATGTAAAGGTGATGAGAAGCATCCCCGTCATAAACGAACAGAGCGTAGCCGTCGCGCAACAATGCGCGCAGTGCGCAGACCTGCTCCTTCTGGACACCTATAGCGAAGCCGACGCCGAATTTGGCGCAACGGGAAAGACCCATAACTGGGAAATCAGTCTTCAAATCACCCAATCCGTTACAATCCCCGTTATCCTGGCGGGCGGGCTGGGGCCAGACAACGTCGCCGACGCCATCCGCAAAGTTTCCCCCTTTGGCGTAGACTCAAAGACCAGGACAGACAAAACCGGCAGCAACGTAAAAGACCTGGAAAAGGTAGCCGCGTTCGTAAAAAAAGTAAGAGAAGCCGGTAAGGGCGTTACAAAATAGGGAATGTTTTTGTATAATTTACGTGTACAGGAATTTCAAACCGGTAGCGCAACCGTCCCGGTTGCGCGGTTTAAAATAATCCGGACAATTCAGGGGATAGCATACTTGATTATTGACCCAGTGTTGAAAATTGGCTAAGATTCCTCTATCTCCGGGGGCGTTCGTGTGGTAGTCCAGGTCGCACGCTATGTCGGCAGAAGTCTGATCTGAAGGTGGAGATTCCTCAAATTACGGTTGATATTCCCCAAAATCACAGAGAAAGACTCTTATGAAAGAATCAATTTATATCGAAACATCGGTGGTGAGTTACTACGTTTCTAAGCCCAGCCGTGACATTATCGTCCTTGCTCATCAGCGGATTACATCGGAATGGTGGCCAAAGGCCGTTAAAAGATTTGATGTTTATGTCTCAAAGGTTGTTATAGAGGAGGCCGCAGCAGGCAACAAAGAATCCGCTGAACATAGATTGAATGAACTAAAAGGCTTTCCGTATTTGGAGCTAACAAAAGAGGTGGAGGAAATAGCCCGTATCTATATGGAAAAACTGAGTATTCCCAAAAAGGCGCTGCGTGATGCTGCCCATCTTGCTGTTGCATCTGTGCATAGTATTGATTATCTTGTTACTTGGAATTGTGTCCATCTTGCAAATGGTGAAATCATCAAGAAGCTACTGAAGATAAATGAGAAACTTAGTATTAAGACGCCCGTTATTTGTACACCGGAAGAATTAATGGAGGTGCAATAATATGTGGAAAGACCCAATTGTTCAAGAGGTTCGAAAGGCAGGTGAAGAACTCGCCAGGCAGGCAGACTATGACTTGCATACCTTTTTTCAGAAACTGCGAGAAAATGAGAGGGAAGGACTCTATGAAGTCCCTAAAAGAGCAGTTTCAAAGAAAAGGGTGAAAGTTCCACAGATGCCAGACGTCCGCTAACATCCGGCCTTGTGGCTTTATTATTGGATTTGGATAGGAAACAATATGAGAAGCGATTACGAAATTTGCGAAGATGGGTTAAAAATCCTATTCTCTGCGATGGATATGCTTGAAGCGGAAAAATTCATCACCTTGATAAAACAGGATAAATTTGATTACACCCAGTGGAGAAAAAATCTCTGGGAAGATAAATCTCTGGAAGAGATTTGCATAAAAGGTGATGCTTTTTCCAGGAAATTGCGATCATAAACAAGCAAAATGCAAAAATCGAGATGTGTTGTAACACTAAAAGGCAGTAAAAGTAGGATGTGAATAATCTAATTTCCACCTTATTCCCAAGCTCCTGCTTGGGAACGAGGTGGCGTAGGGACACGGCACGCCGTGCCCCTGCGTGTGAACACAAAAAGGTTGCCGAATGCCTTTTAATGTATAGGAAATTCAAAGTTAGGTCTGAAAGGCCGACAGGATATAGCGGGGGGTGAAGCCCCCTGTAAAAGATAATAAAGAAATACAAGCCCCGAAGGGGAGGCAGAAGGTACTCTCGTTCACAAGCTCCGGCTTGGGAATGCGCCTGTGCCGGAAGCTCCAGCTTCATTTTATTTCGGGATAAAAACAATGGTAGATTCAAGGAAAGATACGTGTCCAAGTCATGTTAAGCGCCTTTTCTGCCGCCCCTTCGGGCCTGTTGTAGAGCGAAGAGGCTCTTCGCTCTCTTTAGTTTTTTGAAAAACGGTAAGTTCACACGGCAATCGTACAAGGATTTTCTGCCTATTCCCCCAAAAGCCCCTCTCCGTTGATCTTTTGTGCAAAAATGTCCCAATAGCTTTTATCCCTGTAACGGCAATCTTGCCAGGTTATGATGGCACTGCCTTTGTCGTCGAGGATAAACGATGGGAAACCTTGATTATCGGGCGCTGCGCAGCAGGCAACGCCGTTGTTTTTCCACTTCGAAACGCCTTTTGCATCAACGAACTGGGCATAGACGTCGAATGACCGGTCACGGTCGTCATTCCACACCAGCATCGCATTGCCGTGTCCGTCGGATGCGATGGACACGTAATTTTGTATGCCGGATTCCACGCAGACTGCCTGTCCGTTGTCTCTCCACAGTGGCTTGCCGGTAAGGTCTACGTGTTGCGCATAGACGTCAAATTCCCCGCTACGCATGTCCCACCATGCAAGCAAGGCGCCTCCGGCGTTATCGCCGGCAATCACCGGGAGGTTTTGGTTTCCTTTTGATGTGCATACGGGAATGCCGTTTTCTCTCCATTGTGCGATCCCGTTACCGTCTACCTGCTGGGCAAAGACGTCGTTGTTGCCGTTTCGGGTGTCAACCCAGGCTATGATGGCCCCTTCAGCGCCATTACTCGTGATAACAGGGAAGTTTGCGTGGCCAATTGCGGTCGAGACGGGTACCCCGTATTTATCCCACAATATTTTGCCACTTCCATCGATGCGCTGCGCGTAAATATCGGCGTAGTTTTTTCTAAAATCTTGCCATGCGAAGATAGCTCCCCCCACGCCGTCGTTTATAACTACGATGTTGCCTTGCGTGCCGGAAACCACGCAGACCGGCTTGCCGTTGTTGACCCACAGCGCTTCTCCCTTGTTATTAATGCGTTGGGCATAAAGGTCTGCGTAATTAGTACGATAGTCCTGCCAGATGATGATTGCGCCGTCTGCGCCATCAGTCGTTATGATCGGGCTGTTTTGCGCGTTTGGCTCGTTGCATAAGGTTATGCCGTTGATGGTCCATTGTGGTTTGCCTTGCGCATCGATGCGCTGTACGTAGACGTCTGCGTTGTCAGTGCCATTTCGTATGTCATGCCAGGTAATAATAGCGCCGCCTGCCCCGTCGCTTATAATCCTGGGCTTGATTTGGTTTTCCAGGGCGGCGCATACCGGTATGCCCCCCTTTTCCCACAGCATGTTTCCCTGTGCGTCTATGCGTTGGGCGTAAATGTCAAAGTGGACGTTTCGCCTGTCTTCCCACGTGATTATTGCGCCACCAGCCCCGTCGCTTATCATTTGGGGATTGCCTTGTTGCTCCGGCATGGTACAGACGGGGGTGTTTTCCTGGGGATGCGACGACCATGACGCTACGGCGGTATGGATATGGTTCGCAATGATTGAAAACCCTAATATGCTGTAAAGAAATACGGTATATGACTTTTTTATTATGTTCACGTTGATGATACTCCAGGTTTGCGAAGCTCAGCTTCAAGCGGTAACTATGTTTGAATGTTTTAGTTGTTTTTTAAGACGGTATAAATTTGTGGGTCAATTTCCACGGCCTTGTTATAAGTTTTCATCGCCTCATTATATTTTCCCATATTGTAAAGGGTGTTGGCTTTGTTGTGCCACGCCTTTGCATTAGTTGGTTTGATCTCTATCGCCTTGTTAAATGCCTTAATTGCGTCATCATATAAACCAAGTTTGTCCATCGTGATGCCGATGTTATTCCATACCCAATCCTTGTTCGGATTCACCTGCGCTGCCTTGCTGAAGAATTGCAGCGCGCTGTCGTACTGTTCCGAGACGAGTAAGAGGTACCCCTTGCCGACCCACGACAAGTCTTCTGAAGGATTGATGGCAATGGCCTTATCAAATGCCTCAAGTGCTTCCTTATGTCTGGCTAATGCGGTTAGTGATATGCCTTTGTTATACCATGCAATTGAAAGTGTTGGGTTTCGTTTTATGGCCTTATCGTAAAACGGTAAGGCCTCTTCATACTTCTTCTTCTTATAGAGGGCAATTCCCTTATTGACCAGGGTGTTTGGCTGGTTGGGGGAGAGCCGCAACGCATTGTCATACGCCTGAATGGCCTCGTCGTATTCTCCCATGCAATACAAAGCGTTTCCCAATCCGTCCCACGCCTCAAAATTGTTGGGGAACGATCCAATGGACTTACGAAACGACTTGGCGGCATCTTCGTACTGTTTGCGCTTGTATTTTGATTCTCCATTCTTAAACCATCGTTTGGCGCTATATTTTTTCTTTGAAGTTTTATAGATAGTTCCTTCCATGCTCACACCCCATGAAAGTGGTAACGGAAGGGTGATGAAAATTATCAGGAAAAGCGAGGGGATTTTATAGGGATTTTTTATGATGAAATCTATAAAATGGCAGAGAATGGTTTTCATATAATAGCGTATAAATATTTTGACGAAATTAAATACTCATAATTAAAGGGTAATTACCTTTGTTTAGAATATTATAAAAATCATCAGATAAAATCAATTCAAATGTTGAATGATTTTAAGATACTTGGTGTTAACCAAAAGGAAGCAAATAAGACCGGCTTAATAATTAACAATTTAAACATGGGCTGTGTGATAAACTAACAATAATGTAACATATTAAAAATACAGTATGTTACGTTATGTATAAAATTAAAAATCGACTAGTAATCCACATATTATCAACAATTTAATTTGATAGGGATAAGTAGTTTATCGAAAAAAATATTTGATGGTATGGGTGGCTGCGTGAGGATAGAAAGATGGAATTGTACGCCGTAAGTTTTAATTTAAGGTGAAATTATAACGCCGGTGTTTTTAATAAGCAGAAAAAGTTTTTCTTAATAATCTTCAGAGAAAATTATTTGTCCTTTGTTGCAATAGTTTTTGTATTTGTAATTATATTGTCTCTTAAAGCGTTAGGTGTATTAAAATGATATGCCAAAAATAAGAAAATCTTTTTGTTTTGACACATACAAGTCCTTCTGATAACATCGCCCACCTTCATATATAATTTCATTCACTTCTAAACTGTACATCATTCACAAATTATTAAGGAACGATAATGGAGTCTTGCACAAAAATATGGGACGATGTTCTACACGACATTCGGGAGAAGGTCGGTCCTCTGCGGTTTAATTTGTGGTTTAAGAACACCCGTTTGGAATCCTTTGATGGTGATTGTGCGAACATAGTGGTGCCGAACGTGTTTACCCAGGTATGGTTACAAGAAAATTTCTCAGATGTGCTGAGGGACGGTGTTGGGAATCTTATCAACCAAAAGGGGCTTAACCTAAAGTTCACGGTTCTAAAAAATAATAGTAATACCGGAGCCCATGCTTTCAATACCACGGTTTCTCAGCAAGAGAAGGCAATTGTTGAGAAGGGCAGGAATCTGTCGCCATTGGCGAGGAACCTAAAGCTGGAGGATTTTATAGTCGGTTCTAACAATAGAATTGCTCATACGGCGGCGCTTGAAATGGTGAAGGAAAGGCTGTCCCCTTTTAACCCTCTCTTTATACATGGTTCGGTTGGCGTGGGGAAGACACATCTTCTTCAAGGGGTATGGAATTATATAAAAGAGGAGATGAACATAAACGCAGTATATATGCCCGCTGAAAAGTGGACAAATGAGTTCATTTATTCGTTACAGAAGGGGAAGATGGAGTCATTCAGGCAAAAATATAGAAATGTAGACGTGCTTTTAATAGATGACGTCCATTTTTTCTCTAATAAACAGGGTGTCCAGGAGGAGTTTTTGCATACCTTCAATGCACTCTACGATTTATCAAAAAAGATCATATTTGCCAGCGACGTACACCCGAAAATGATTGGGCATATAAAGGAAACCCTTGCAAGCCGATTTATGTCGGGCATGGTTGTGAAGATGGATAAACCTGATTTTGCAACGAGGTTGTTGATCCTGAGGTCAAAGGCTGCAAAATTTGAGATGTGTTTTTCGGAGGAGGTGTTGGAGTTTATTGCGGAAAAACATGGCAGTAGCGTACGGGAGATTGAAAGCACGTTGACAACGTTATCCGCCCATGCAAGGTTCAATGAAAAGAAGCTTGATCTCCGGTTGGTAGATGAAGTCTTAGGCGATTTTCCCCATGACGAAGGGCAGGTTATCAAGATTGAATCGGTAGAGGGGGTTATTCTAAGCTATTACAATATATCACGCAATGAGCTTCATTCGGTTAAAAAGATAAAATCTGTTTCTTTTCCGCGTCAAGTATGTATGTACTTGATAAAAACGCTTATGGATTGGTCGTATCAGCAAATAGGTGATCACTTTGGCAATAAAAAACACTCTACGGTTATGTTTGCGATAAAGAAGATAAAAGATCAGATTGATAGCGATAAACAATTTAGGGTGTTTATAGAGATGCTGATAGAGAGGATTAAAAAAGAGAAGAAATAATGGCGGCTGTTTAGCCGGTATTTGTGATATCGCGGTGGATTATCACACTTTTAAGATCGGTAAGTCAATTAGTATGCATTGCTTAAGCGAATTGAAGAAAAAACTAAAGGAGGATGGGGTTGACGGATTTCTCGTTACCAGTGAAGTAAACATTCGATATGTGACAAATTTTACGGGTAATGAAAGTATTCTTTTGATCACACCGGGTCGTGATTACGTATTTACAGACTTTCGATATGCAGAGCAGGCGCAGCAGGACGTGCCATGGGCCAAGATAGTTGTAAAAAAAGTTTCTTTAATGAAAACGATCTGTGGAAGACTAAAACGTCTCAACGTGAAAAAACTCTACGTAGAATCCTCACACCTTACCTTTAGCCAGTATCTTGAAATCAAAGAGTGCATTGAAAGAATTAAATTAGTTCCAAGTAAAGGAATAATAGAGTATTATAGAAAGCGAAAGACACAGGAAGAGATTGAAAAGATAGAGAAAGCTATTATCGTTGCTGAAAAGGCGTATCTGGGGATAACAAAAAGGATACGAACGGGTGTATCGGAAAAGTATTTATCGGATATATTGGAATTTGAAATAAGAAAACAAGGGGGGCTGCGGAGTTCTTTTGAAACAATTTGCGCTGCCGGTTCGCGAGCCTCCCAGCCTCACGCACGGGCAACGGATAGAAAAATACAAGAGAAGGAAGCCGTTTTAATTGACTGGGGTGCTACCTTTCAATCCTATAATTCCGACTTGACAAGGGTTGTTTTCAAGGATAGAATATCCCGAAAATTCGAGAAGATATATCAAATAGTGCTTGATGCGCAACGCTTTGCTGTTGAACGCGTGAAACCGGGTATAATGGCAAAGGAAGTAGATTATGCAGCAAGGAGTTATATAGAGTCAAAAGGGTACGGCGAGTGCTTCGGTCATGGATTAGGGCATGGCGTTGGGCTGGAAGTTCACGAATATCCCGTTATTAACAAAAGAAGCAAGGAAATGTTAGAGGCGGGTATGGTTTTTACCGTGGAGCCGGGAATCTATATCCCAGGATGGGGTGGCATTCGCATAGAAGACATGGTGTTGGTTACCCAGGACGGATGTGATGTTCTTAGTCATTTGCCCAAGAGTTTAAAAGATATATTGATATAAATCGCTAAGAACCGAAAGTTGTTTTACTACCTATACTCTGGATGCGTATAGCACTCTTGCGCGGCTAGTCAATAATAACCCTTCATTTTGCTCAAGTCTTTTTCTTTTCATAACGATAGTTATGCTGTCGTGCTTGCTCCATACAGGGGAAGGCTTTACGTACCGTTTTTATCTACTTTTCTTGTCTTTCCTGGCTAATTAAACAACAGATACCAAAAAGGAATGTATAAATGAGTATTATAGATAAAGTAAAGCAACTAATTTCAATTATGAATGAAAATGAGTTGTCTGAAATTGAAATTCAAGAAGATGTTACCAAAATAAGGATAAAAAAGAGTGATGGAGGCGACATCCATGCAATACCGTCGATAGCGGCGCCGGCGGTACTTCCCATCAGGGTGGAATCAGGACAAGAAGCGTGTGCTGCACCAAAAGAGAGTGGAAACTTTGTGGAGATTGTTTCTCCCATGGTGGGAACGTTTTATCGGGCCAGTGCGCCTGGCGCAGATCCTTGCGTGAACGTGGGGGATGCCATAAATGAAGAAACAGTTGTTTGCATTATTGAAGCCATGAAGATAATGAACGAGGTGAAGGCTGAAATGGTTGGTGAGGTTGCTGAGGCCTATGTGAGTGATGGTGAGGCCGTTGAGTTTGGACAACCATTGTTTCGCGTTAAACCGGCACAAAAATGACGTTATTTTGTTGAATGCGGACTGAAAGTAACGATTGAAGGATATTTGATTTATGTTTTCAAGGATAATGGTTGCAAATCGAGGCGAGATAGCCTTGCGAATTATTAGGGCTTGCCGCGAAATGGGGATAGAAACCGTGGCCGTATGCTCGAAGGCGGATGAAAACGCAAGGTATTTATCGCAAGCAGATATTCGGGTGTGTATTGGCCCCCCTGAAGCAGATGGAAGTTATTTGAATATCCCAAGTATAATTAGCGCTGCAGAAATAACGGATATCGAGGCAATTCATCCTGGATATGGCTTCTTGTCGGAGGTTGGTCATTTTGCCGAAGTGTGTGAGTCCTCCAATATCGTTTTTATAGGTCCTAAGGCAGAGACGTTAATGAAACTCGGGAACAAGACGGAGGCGAGAAAACTTGCAATTGAAAGCAAAGTTCCTGTCGTTCCGGGGAGCGAATCTGTTATCAAGAGCCAGCAGGAGGCATTGGATGTTGCCCACAAGATTGGTTATCCGGTGATTATTAAAGCCTCTGCCGGTGGGGGGGGGCGTGGGATGCGTGTTGCCCATAACGATATAAGTCTGGTAAACTCGCTGGCGGTTGCGCAGCGGGAGGCAGAGGCAGCCTTTAAAGACCCATCCATTTACATAGAAAAATATGTTGAAAATACCCGCCATGTCGAGGTGCAGATTTTTGGTGATAATTATGGCAATATCATACACTTGGGGGAAAGAGACTGTACTTTACAACGTCGGCATCAAAAAATTATTGAGGAATCTCCTTCGCCTGGCATTTCTGAGCGTTTGCGCGAGGAAATATGCAAGTCGGCAATTAAGATAGCAAGGGCTGTAAATTATAAAAATGCGGGAACCGTTGAATTTTTGGTAGATAGAGAAGGAAATTATTATTTTATCGAGGTAAACACACGGTTACAGGTTGAACATCCCGTGACGGAGATGGTAACCGGTCTCGATTTGGTTAAGCAGCAAATAAAGGTTGCCTGTGGCGAACGTTTAAACCTGAAACAAAAAAAAGTCCAAATGCAAGGCGTTTCAATAGAATGTCGAATTTATGCCGAGGATCCTTATAACGGATTTAGACCCCAGCCGGGAAAGATTACGATGTATAACGCCCCTGGCGGAAGGGGCGTGCGGATCGATTCTCATGTTCATGCCGGCTATGAAGTTTCGCCTTACTATGATTCTTTGATTTCGAAGCTAATCGTTTATCAGAAGACGCGGGAAGATGCAATTGCGTGCATGAAAAGGGCATTAAAAGAGTATACCATTGAAGGTATAAAAACTACAATCCCACTAAATTTAGAGTTAATTTCTCATCCACAGTTTGCGACAGGGAATATTAATACCAATTTTGTAGAAGGTTTATTGTCAAGGGGTTAGCATTGAGCATCCCGGTAGAAGAGTTTTTTCTTGACACAAGAAAAAAAGCATGATAATTTATCTAGTCTTAGTGGGGGACCTTTGAGGTTTACCGTTCGCAAAATAGCTGCTTGTTAGGCGTGGCGCGCTCGGTAGGTGGGTGTAATTTCTAACTATAGTAATAGTTTAGGTTTACGTAATTTATATTAGCACTAGCAGGAAAGGAGATTTTGATGAGTGGTAAGGCTTCTATGTACTTTTTTGGCGGCGTTGTATCGCTAGGTTTGTTGGCGTTTGCGTTACCTGGGGTATCGGTCGGCGCAACCTATACGGGCAATAGTGGTTGTAAGTGTCACATGGGAAAAGGATGTTTTGAAGGTGAGGAGTATAAGGAAAGGCTGCATTCAAATACCTGGGAAAAAAGGTTGAAGGGAACGCCTGATGCCGAGAATCCGGATTGCTTAAAGTGTCATGCGACTGCTTATGGTGAAAAGATTGAAGGCGCCGGGATTAAGTATTTGCCGAACGTTCAATGCGAAGCCTGTCACGGGGCCGGTTCAGAATATAAAAAGCTGAAGGAAAACTTTCAAGGCAAGGGAAAAGACGCATTCAAGGCATTGCTCAAAAAAGACCCGTTTGAGGCGAGAAAGGTTCAGTATGGTGCTGGTTTGATCGTGGCTGGAATTAACGGTCCTGCAACAGTAAAAGAACAGTGCTTGAAGTGTCATTGGGAAACGAAGGACGACAAGAATAGGTGTCCTAAGACAGATAAGGTAATGGATTATAAAGAGTTTTTCAAGAAGGATGATCACAGGGACGAAGATGAGCTTGACGTAGCGCTCAAGAAGATGTCTCCTGAGGATAAGAAGAAATGGGCGGCGATATTACCAAAGGATGAAATTCTTAATACGCCATTGAAGCCAAAGAAGAAGGAATAACACTGGGTACATAAAAGTTAACGGGGGTGAGCCGGCTTTAGCGTATTGCTAAAGTCGGCTTAGTGGGCAAGGAAAAGCCTGAAAAGGAGTATTTAAGTATGGATTATAAGCGGGAGGGGAGCTTAACAATGGGGCGGCTGTCGGGTCCTGGCAAATATAGATTGATAGCAGTTTTTGTATCTGCGGTGATGGCCGCTTTGTTGCCGGTGACGTTGTTCGCCGGGGACAACGGTCCTTGTATTGAATGCCACACAAAACCGGATAAACTCAAGGTGCAGGAGAAGGCGAAGATTGACCCTGTTACCGGTGAAATCAGGGTGGTTTCAATGGTGGTTAACGAGGCAATATTTAAGACCTCCGCGCATGGGGGAAGTGATTTCTTCTGCATTGATTGCCATCAGGATTTGGATGGGGCGGATCTGGCGGAAGGGCATAAACCGAACTTAAAACCGGTAGACTGTATTACCTTTTGTCACGACGACCCTGCCGAAGAATATCTTCAGAGCAGCCATGTAAAGCTTATGAAGGAAAAAAATAAGGATGTTCCAACGTGCAAAGATTGTCATGCCGGTTTGACTTACCATTATACGGATCTGGGGGAGAAATCTCCTAGAGATGTCCCAAGAGGGACGGATCCGTTGCATAGGAAAATAACGATAGACGCTTGCGGGTCTTGTCACACAGACTATTTGAACAGCTATCGAGATAATACTCATGGTCAGGTTACGGCTCTTGGTCATACGACCACGGATGTGCCTGTGTGTTTTGACTGTCATGGTAAGCATACAATATTAAACTCATCGGAGCCGGAATCGAAGGTTGGTAAGGAGAGGATTGTGGAAACTTGCGGGAAGTGTCATGCGAATGTAGGTGCTAGTTTTGTAAAGCATATAGAGCATCCGCAAATTAAAAATTTGAATTATTACAAAACATTGCTTACCGCGTTAAAAAAGTCGGGCGGTGATCCTGAAGCGCTTAAGAAGATTATCTTAAATCCACAAACCATCTTATGTATTGTGTTTGTTATGTACGTTGGTATATTGGCATTTACTTTTTCTGCATTCGGAATTCATTCCTTGCTTGGTTGGTTCGCAATAGTTAGAGATGAACGTACGAGAAAGGGGCATGCTGATGAAGAACACCACTAATTACCTCAGGTTTGGTTTGTTTCATAGATTTAGTCATTTTTTGATAATCATTAGCTTTTTTGGTCTCGTTTTAACGGGGATGCCGTTGGCCTTTAGGAGCTATGGTTGGGCGAGATGGCTCTATGAAATGTTTGGCGGGTATCCGACTGCAGGATACGTACATCGTATTTGTGCGTTGATTACCTTTTTTGCGGCTTTTCTCCACTTCGCATTTCTCTTTGTCTGCGTGTCTGTGAAAAAGCAGAAAGGGTATTTCTGGGGAGTGGATTCTCTCCTTATCCAGCCAAGAGATGTATTTGATATAATTGCTGATGTTAAATGGTTTATGGGTATTGGAAAGCGTCCAAACTTTGACCGATGGATTTACTGGGAGAAGTTTGAGTATTTGTCGCTGATGTGGGGTACCCTTGTGATGGCCGTTACAGGCATAATCCTTTGGTTTCCTGCACAGTTTACGAAGATAATTCCAGTTGCTGTCGCAAGCATTATAGACGTTCCAAGTATAGCCTTGATTGTGCATAGATATGAAGCTATCCTTGCCGCAGGGTTTATCTTTTCTATCCATTTCTTTCATACACACTTGCTTCCGGAAAAGATGCCGGTTGATGAGGCCATTTTTACCGGTAAGATAACTGAAGCTGAGTTCAAGCATGAGCGGTTAATTCAGTTTAATAGACTTGAAAAGCAAAGAGACTTGGAGAGTTACAGGGTTGCTCCGTCATCCTTGTTCGTGAGCTTTTTGACCAGGTTATTTGCAGTTCCGATTTTGATAACGGGGCTAATCATGGTTGGCCTTATGTTCTCGGCGTTGCTCGTTTGGGCCGTCTAGCTGCTTGTGTGCACATAAGTTGAGCTATTGTGTTCGTTGGAATGCCCGTTTAAAAGCGATATTAAAACTATAGCTAAGGGTGTAATATGACTTACAAGGTTTTAATAGCAGATGACGAAGAACGCATGAGAAGGGTGCTTTCCATGGTATTCGATGATATGAGTGACGTTAAGGTTGTCACGGCATGTAATTCTGTGACGACTTTGGGGTATCTCGATACTGAGCGGTTCCATCTTCTCGTGACGGATCTAAAAGTACCCGAGATGGGAAGGCTGGAGTTTTTAAAAGCCGTTAAAACAAAGACACCAGATTTGCCGGTCATAGTTTTAACTGCCTATGGCTCGGTTATGTCTGCAATAGATGCTATGAAGGAGGGTGTTTTTGATTATATCATTGCCCCGTTTGATAAGGACGCGTTAAAGTTAGCCGTTAAACGGGCTTTGAAGATGAGTTCTCTGACAATTGAAAACAAGTATTTGCGTCAGGCGTTAGAATCACAGTATGATTTTAAAAACATAATAGGGGATTCACTGCAAGTAGTAGACGCGTTGAGTCTGGTCGGTGAAGTAGCAAAGACCGATTCAACCGTATTGATTACAGGAGAGAGCGGTACTGGAAAAGAATTGATTGCCCGCGCCCTGCACTATAACAGTAACAGGGCTTGTGGTCCGCTGATTGTATTAAACTGCGCGGCGATACCGGAAAATCTGCTGGAGAGTGAGCTGTTCGGTTATGAACGAGGTGCTTTTACCAGCGCGGAAAAGACGAAGCGTGGACGTTTTGAATTGGCTGGTGGGGGTACGTTCTTTCTTGATGAAATATCGGAAATGAGTGCGGCAATTCAGGCGAAGGTTTTGCGGGTTGTTGAGGCGAAAGAATTGGAGCGTCTCGGCGGCACTGAAACCATTAAAGTTGATGTTCGAATTATCTGCGCCACCAATAAAAATTTAGAAGATTTGGTTAAATTGGGTAAATTTAGGGAAGACCTTTACTACAGGATAAGCGTCTTCCCTATTACATTGCCGCCGTTGCGAGAAAGAAGAGAGGATATTATTCCACTAAGCAAGCATTTCTTAAAGCGTTTTTCACTAAAGATGGGAAAGTCTCCGATTACCTTAAGCCGGGAGGTTGAAAAGCTGCTATCGATGCACAAGTGGGATGGTAACATAAGAGAGTTGCAGAACGTCATTGAGCGTGCTGTAATTTTGTGTAAAGGTAGTGCAATACTGCCGGAGCATCTACCAATGTCCATTTCAAAAGACTCATGTTCAACAGAAAATATCAAATCACACGTTGCCATTAATCCAGTTCAGTTCGATATACCACCGCACGGGTTGTCATTGGATGATTTGGAGAAGCAGTTGGTTACGCAAGCCCTGGAAAAAAGCAAAAATAATAAGACTAAGGCGGCTAAACTGTTGGGCTTGACGAGAGGCACATTTCGATATAGGTTGCAAAAATATGGCTTGGCAAATTAGGTATGACAATTTTGAACGTTTGGTTAATGGCGCTAAAAAACATCAAATAAGTGTAATTGGCGGCTGATAACAGCCAATAACTCTTCTGCAAGTTTTTTGAAATAAAGGCATATAGCGTATAACACATCATATTGGCGTTATCTACAAACGAAGATTTTTGTAGTAGTAGTTTGGTACATCGTGTGCTAGGTTTGTTGAGTCCGCTGTGGCGGAGTGTCTGGTTTCAGCAATGGTGAGGAAAATTAACGAAAGGGGGTGAATGTGTTATGAAGAAAGGTCTTTTAGTGGTTGCAGGTGTATTTAGCTTGTTTGCATTTGTTGCGCAATCAACTTTCGCGGCATGGGATAAACCATGTGACAAAAAGAAAGTTCTTGAAGCTCATTGGTGCGACGTCTGTAAAGAGGTTAGGGAGTTCACAGAGTGTTCAGAGATCGGTTATATATGGGACTTCGCGAAGCATAAGGCTTCTGGCGATAAATCTCACACTGATCTTCCGGAATGCTGGGCGTGCCAGAAAATTATGTATAGTTGCATAAACACGAATTGCAAAAAGTATGGCGCGTGTCTTCCTGCCCCTGGTGCTTGCGACGAATGTGGAGATGACATCACAAGCAAGGTTGCTTTGTCCAGGGTGATGTTTAAATGTCCAAAGTGCAGCAAGGAGAGTGGTGAGGCTGGCAAAGGTTCTGCTTTGATAAAGGGCAGCTATGGCAAGCAGTTGGAAAAGGCGGGTGATTGTGAAACCTGTGGAGTACCGCTTGAGGTAGTTTGCACGAAGTCCGGTACATGTCCTCATGTAACGAGATAGTTGTTGGTATCTAGGATGATAACTGTTAACTGTTTTAGGAGGAAGTTGATGAAAAGAGGAATAATAGGTTCATTGGTAGTGGGGATGGCGATAGCATTCGGCG
>CAYJPZ010000093.1:0-15502 GCA_964372185.1 uncultured candidatus Brocadiaceae bacterium | reverse complement strand
CGTGTGGGACATCGACGAAGAAACAGAGGACAGACTCATTTTTTATGCAAGGGTGGCTACAGACCCTGTCTCGTTACGGATTATTCAAAGAGACATTGCGGGTGTTTCTGCAAAACTTACGAAAACAGAAGCCGGGTTTGTATGAGGACGTAAGCAAAGGGTTTTCCCGAAATTATTTGGACAAGGAGTTTGACCTGACGGAGAAAGATCGTGAAAAGGCACAACGTGAGGTGAAGCGCATGGCGCAAGACCTCTATGTCGTGTATACCGCATTTGACAAACATCATCAGGTAAATCAGTATGAGAGTTTTAAGACGCTGGTAACCGTATTCCAACAACAGTGCGAGGTGGTAGAGAATCCGGAAAAGACGGTGCGTGAGGTGGTCATTCGGGAAAAACCCGTCGGTGACGAAATCATATCAACCCCGCACAATACGGATGCGCGGTATGCAAAGAAGGGAAAGCAGGTGGTCTGTGGTCAAAAAAGTTTTTTGACGAAGACCTGTGACAAGAACAATAAAACCCAGTTTATAACCGATGTCGGGGTGACCCCGGCAACAACCGCGGATGTAAAAGAGCTTCCCGCAATCCAGGAACGGTTGGAAGAAGGCAAGGTAAATACGAGGTGTCCGGTAAAGATTGGGGCCGGGGTGGCGACCTTGACGATAGACGAGGCGTCGTATGTCGGAGCAGCACGTCATCATCAGTACATGGAGAATACGGATTACCGTAAACGGTGCGCGATTCGTGCCGGCGCTGAGGCGACCGTCAGTGAGATGGTTCGCGCGCATGGGGTACGAAGGTCAAAGCATCGAACGGAGGGCAGAACACGTTTGCGAGTAATCTTTGCTGCTATTGCTTGCAATGTAAAAAGATTCATCCGGCATGGGGTTCTCCACGGGTACGTTATGTCCGCTAATGTGGTAACGACCTCTTCCGCCGCTGTTTCTGTTGTACAAACGGCTCTTAACTCATTTTTTCTTCATGTTTTATCATTCATTTATGTCTCTGGTCGAAAATCGCCTCATTTTAGCATTTTAAAAACCAAAACGACTGTGTCTGCCGGTTTTCAATTTTAGGGGTTTTTCAACAGGGTCATAGATGTATCTGAATACAAACCTCGACGCATCCCGTCAAAGCAATGGCGCGATTGTATCAAGAAAATCTATGAGGCTGACCCGCTCTGTTGCCAAAACTGTGGCGGGGAGATGAAAATTATCAGCTTTATCACCGATCAGGAGGTACTACGGCAAATCCTGAAACACCTCGGACTTTGGATGCCGGCGCCTTCCAGAGACCCGCCCAACAAAGAATACTCCCCCAAAAACCATGAGCCGGTTTATGAAATCTTCGATGACCTGCACACATTCAACACACAGACAGATGATTGGCCCGGCTACGATGAATCCTGTATTGCACAAAATTAAACCTTTCCTTGCACACTTCTCCAGGAACAGGATAGAGGGATAGTCTTGCCATTTTTTGTTAATTCCCTGTGAAAAACCGGGTAATGTGCTGCACATTACCCATCCTCTCTCCCTCATTTCCCTTTCCTTTGATTTTCAATTTTGTTGAAAAAATAAAAAACCTTGAAATCTTCTTCGTTTTTGCTACACTGGCTCTCAAGTGGGAAAAAGCAATTTCCTATCATTTTGCGTGCCGTTTCGACGGCAGGACGAACCTCAGCAACGAGGTGTACAATCAGGTGAAGGAACGGTTTAAGGGGAAGGTTTTTACGACCATTATCCGGGAAAACGTCCGGCGCGTTAGCCTGGCCTTTGGACCTGGCGCCTGATAATCTGCTGCATCATCCCCAACCCCTATTTTCCCCCTTTTTTTCTCCACCGCCTCTGCGGTAGAACATCTTGCGGTCCACCTTCAGGAATTCTGCGGCGCGTGCCTTATTATTGCCGCACCTTTCCAGGGCAATCTCTAAAATACGGTCTATTGCCGCGTCAAGGGAGAACGCACCGGTGCCTAAGGTGATGGTGAGGCTGATATTCTCGTTGCTGTTAATGACTATGCCGTCTGCCTTTGAATCCAATAGGTTCAGATGCTTCGGCCTGATAAGTTCTTCGTTAGCAAGGATTGCCGCCCGTTCAAGGCAGTTTTTTAATTCACGGATATTGCCGGGCCAGTGGTAGCCGGAGAGGACGTCCATCGCTTCCGGGGAAATGCCGGGAAGTTGCCTGCCAAAATCCTGGCGGAATATTTCTAAAAAATGTTCAACAAGGATGGGAACGTCTTCCTTCCGTTCCCTTAAAGGCGGGAGGGTGATGGGGAACAGATTTATTCTGTGGTAGAGGTCCTGCCGGAACAGGCCGTCCGTAACCATTTTTTGAAGGTCTCTGTGGGTAGTGGCGATAATTCTGAAATTTGCCTTTATGGGCTGGTTGGAACCAATCCTTTCATAGGTGCGTACCTGTAATACCCGTAAGAGTTTGGTCTGGAGGTCAAGGGGCATGTCGCCGATCTCATCAAGCAGCATGGTGCCTTGCTGCGCAAGGTCGAGTTTGCCTTGCCGGTCGCTGTCTGCCCCGGTAAACGAACCTTTCTTGTGTCCGAAGAGTTCACTTTCGAGCAGTGCCGCCGGAATGGCGGCGCAATTAACGGCAACGAAACTGCCATCCTTTTTTCCTGACGCATGATGGATTGCCCTGGCAAGCACCTCTTTGCCGGAACCGCTTTCTCCATAAATAGCGACGCCGGTATACATGGTTTTTGCCACCTTTTCAGCCATTTTGAGGATGTTTGTCATTTCCGGAGACTTTGTGGTTATGTTGTGGAACCGGTAGAAATCAGGCAAAGGCTCCCCATGCGCGTCTTTTGTCTTTTTGTGCCGACTGAAACCCAGCGTGTGTTTGACGGAGGCATGCAGGTCTTCAAAATTGAGTGGTTTCAGGATATAATCCGCCGCCCCTTGTTTGATGGATGCCACGGCGCTTTCAATACTGCCGTTGGCAGTCATCATGATAAAAGGGATATCACCGTATCCCGCCGAGATCCCTTCCCTCAAAAGCTGCAAGCCATCCATGCGGGGCATTGACAGGTCTGACACCATGAGGTCAACGTGGTTTTTCCTGAGAACGTCCAGCGCCTCAATTCCATCCTGTGCAAGCAGGGGAATAAATCCCCAGCCCCGGAGATGGACTTCCAGGAGCATCCGTTCACTTTCTTTGTCATCCACAACGAGGATTGTTTTCTGAGACATGTTGTTATGCTCCATTCCCTGTCCTTGTCCTTGTCCTTGTCCTTGTAGAGCGAAGTGCCACTTCGCTCCACATTCTGCATTCAGTGAGCGAAGTAGCACTTCGCTCTACAATATGCAATATGCAATATACAATAAACCATGTACAACGTTATTTCCGGCAATAACTCCATTTCCATTGTTCCCGGCTTGAAACTAAACCTGCCTTAACGGGATTATGTAAAACGTAATCAATGATCCGTTCCAGCTCTTTTCCGTCCCGCACCACATGATCGTAACTCTCATGCTGCCAGAAGTCGCCATTTTTATGAAGTATCTTATTTGCTTCCCTTGCCGTGTATGCCTTTAACAATTGAAGCACCTTGTAGAGCGAAGTAGCACTTCGCTCTACAGAAAAAACCACATGCACATGATTGGGCATAATACAATAGGCCAATAAATTGTAAACCTTCCCGTCCCGAAAACACATCGCCTCCGCAACCATATCGGCTACCCGCTCGTCCTTCAACCAACTCTGGCTGTTTACGGCCTTGTCCAGCATTTCGTCAAATTTGTTAAAATACCGCCCGTGTTGTTCGGCCATCCTCTCTTTTCGTACCTTTTCATCTTCGATTTTGAGAAGGAACTCTTCATCCTGCATTCGTTCTGCTCTCAAACGGGCAATAGCTTCAGAGGGAAGCGAACCTGCGAGCCTGAACGTTACAAAAAACGTTGCATGAGCAGGATGATAGTGGGGTAAATTGCGTCTATAGTATTTTGTTTGGCCATCCATATTTATGTAGTGCGAAGCGCTGCTTCGCTAATTGAATGTGGGGTGCAGTGTTACTTTGCCCCAAGCGAAGCAGCGCTTCGCTCTACATCCGCAAAAAACATTTTTAACGTCAGGAATTTTTCCCCCGCCGCCTTCAGGTCGTTCTCCATGCCCATACGTTCGATTTCGCAAGCAATACGCGTTATCTGATCGGACTTCAAATGTCCCGACATTCCCTTTACGGTGTGGACGGATTTCCGGAGCTGCTCATGATCACCTTCCCGGAGCGCCCTTTCTATAGCGCCCATCTCGCCGTTCATGTCCTTCATAAAAGACCGCGCATATTGCTCCAATGCCTGCCGGTTGTTCTTCAGTCCTGGCATGGTGTTGAGATTGAAAATGACCTCCATTGATTCGTCTGAAAAGCCATTTTTAACGCCGGTTTCACCTGCTTTTCTCTTGTTTCCCAGTTTCCGTAAAAGCTCTTTCATGTCAACCGGTTTGGAGACATAGTCGTCCATCCCCGCCTGCAAACATTTCTCCCTGTCCTCTTTCATTGCGTTCGCTGAAATGGCGATGATAACGGTGTGTCCACCCCGCTCCGCCTCCCGCCTGCGTATTTCTTCTGTTGCCTCCAAACCGCTCATTTCAGGCATCTGCACGTCCATGAGGACAAGATTATACGCCCCCTTTTCCCATTGTTCAATTGCCTCCTTTCCGTTTCCGGCCACCGTTACCTCATGGCCGTTCATCTTCAGCGCATCGGTGATCACCCTTTGGTTAAAGGCATTGTCCTCGGCAAGCAGGATGTTTAACGGACGTCTTTCGCCTTCATCCGGACAAACGCCCTTTTCCCTCTCCCGTTCGCATAGGCCAAACGTCACCCCGAAGTGGAAGGCGCTTCCCACACCGGGTTTGCTTTCAAACCAGATGTTCCCACCCATAAGTTCTACTAACTTTTTGGAAATGGCGGCGCCGAGACCAGTGCCTCCATACCGTCACGACATTGATCCGTCGGCCTGGGTGAAGCTTTCAAATATCCGGCCATGTTTATCCTCCGGAATTCCTATGCCGGTGTCTGTTACCGAGAAGTAGAGCGAAGTGCCACTTCGCTCTACAGGCACGAACGAAGTAGCACTTCGTTCTACAGGAAAAAGCGAAGTGGCGCTTCGTTCTACAGACAGCACGATATTCCCCTTCTCCGTAAACTTCACCGCGTTACCGGTGAGATTGGTTAGCACCTGCTTCAGACTTTGCGGGTCTCCGTACAATCTGTCCGGAACGTCCTCCGCTATGGATACCCGGAAGTCCAACCCCTTCATCTTCGCCTGAAGCGCCAACGCCCCGACGCCGTTCTGAACCGTTTCGCGCAAACCAAAATCAATATTTTCCAACTCCCACTTTCCGGATTCTATCTTGGAAAGGTCCAACACGTCATTTGCCAGGTTCAGCAGCGTCTCCCCTGATGCCTTTATCATCTCCATGTATTCCCTTTGCGCCGCGGTGTCCGGGGTTTTTAAGGCAAGCTCCGCCAGGCCGATGACGGCGTTCAGCGGGGTGCGGACCTCATGGCTTATATTGGCGACAAATTCACTCTTTGCGCGGCTTGCCTGGTCCGCAACCTTTTTTGCCTGACGGAGCGTGTCATTCAATACCTCCATCTCCTTCAGCGTGTGTGCCAGTTCCTGAGTTCTTGCCTCCACCTTCTGTTCCAGGTAGCCGTACAATTGCGCATTTTCCAGGGATATAGCCATCTGTGACGATAGTATCTTCAGAAATTCCACACGCTCCGGCGTAAATGCCCCGCAGGCCAGGTTATTTTCAAGATAGAGTATCCCAATCATTCTCCCCTGATATACCATACAGGCGCACAGCAATGATTTCGGCTGGGTTTCCCTGATATACCGGTCGCCGGTAAACAGACCCTCGCGGGCGGCGTCGTTTAAAACGACCGTCTCCCGCGTCCTCTGCGTGTAATTTATGACGGACAGCGGGAGCGGCCCGCTCTCTTCAACGGGCATGTCTTGCGGTATTTTTACCTCATCACTCCCCGCCCGCCCCTCCGCCCCGATAACCAGCCGGCCTTCCTTCTCCATAATGGGAAAACCCTTCTGCGCCCCGGCGTTCTCTATCACCAGTTTCAGCAGCTTCACCAGCAATTTCTCCAGCACAATCTCCCCGGAAATCGCCCCTGAAACCTTCATTACGGTGGACAAATCCAGCGCCTTTGACGTGGTATCGCCTGAAGTTGTTCCCGGCGACGTGGAATCGGACGGGTTTTTATCTCTATGCGTTTCCGTAAACAACTGTGGATACCGTTCTTCTATATCCTTCACCTTCGCGTGCGCGCCCCACCGGTAATAGCAATAGCGGGCGTCCTGTAAGTAAGTCCTGGCAATTTTTCCCTTCCCCTTTGAAAGATAAAACCTGGCCGCCACCTCATTGGACAATGCCTCTTCATTGACGAAATCGTTTTTATTTGCCAGCGCTATTGCCTTATCGTAGAGGTCTGCCGCCTGCGCGTCTTTCCCTTTCACCCTGGCGAGTTCCGCCTCAACCAGGTAATACTTATGCAAATTATTCATCGGGGCGTGGCGCGCCCACTTTTTCAATATCTTCTGGTTTGAAATCACGGTCTTTACAGAACGTCTTTTTTCATGTGCCTGTGTTTCCGGATAGAGCGCCAGCAGGGTAAGGGAGTGGTAGAAATTATAAATAATCACATGATAATGGCCAAGCATGGCAAAGTAATATTTTTTCGTTGCCCGTGCGTCTTCAAGCGCCTGATAGTAATTACCGAAGGTATAGGATAGGAATAATTTGTTTATATATAAATTAGCCAATGAGTGATGATCGCTGTGCGTATGAAATAGGGGAACCAGTTCATCTTCATTGCAAGCATCGCCTGCCAGGCGGCAAGGGTCGGCGCCCTCCCCCTGCAGGTTTAACACAACCTGCAGAGGGATTTTTAACATATTTATGTATTTGATTTGCTTGAGATTGTTAACGCGCTCAAAACACCTTGCCGTCGCCTCTACGGACGATACGACTTCCTTTGAAGCCCAAACGAAGTGGCCGCAATAGCCTGAGGCACAGATACACGCAAATCCCAGCGACCCTGTTTCTACCCCCACCAGGTACCCCTCCCGGAAAGGTTCAAATACCTCGTTTATATGCCTCTTAAATGAGTGGACAACATTATAAAAAACCCCATGGAGTATGGCCGTGAGCGCCCTCGCCTGAAATTTCTCCTTTAGTTGCAGCGCCAATCTGCCAAACCTGTACCCGGCGTCAATGGTATCCGGCTTTATGCATAAAAGCATGGCGTAAAAGACGTATGCAACGGATGAAACGGGCGCATTGCCGTAGACAACAGACAACGCCACCATTTTATGTATGAGGATGGCAAAGAACGCGGACGACGTAAAATAAGCCGGGGTTATGGCAAGTGACATCAATTGCAGCGCAGCCAGCTTGTGGGGGTCCGTTATCTGCGGCAGGTCAATCAACGACTCTATCGTCTTTCCGCGCAGCGCCCACTTTGTCCGGAATGTTTCGGCCAGGATATGCCTCGTTTTAGGTCTTTTCGGTATCGGGACGCCCAGCTTATTCACTATTTCGACGGTAGTATTCAGCGCATCCGTAAATTTACTTTGCGCCATAAACGCCAGGATCTTTGTTTCATACGCCTTTACACGGTCCAGGGTCGTCTTTGCGTTATTCAGCACACGGGCAATCAGCGCTTCCATCCTTGAAAAATCCCCGCTCAGGCAAGCGGCCGCAGCCCCTTCATTGTGCAGGGAGAGCGACAACTCATACTGGTCCTGCCAGCTATTTTTTGCCAGCATCTCAATGCCGGTCGTTATATGCCGCAGGGCGTCCTCGTAGGCCGTTGACGCCTTCGCCTTCCTGCCCGCCCTGAGGTTTCAGCCGCGCAAGCCCATTTCTCTCCTCCTGGCTTGTGATAAGCCCGATTCCGGTATTCAGATGATTAACAATGTCGAAAAGGTTTTCTTCCGTTTCAACCTCACTGTTGTTCTTTAATAGCCGTCTTCCTATGGTAAGATGCGCCCCCTTTTTCAGGTCATCCGTTATGAGTGAATATGCCGCCTGCTGAACGCGGTCGTGAAGAAACCTAAAGCGGGGGTTGTGGCTGGTATTCGGGTTTTCCTGATCCCCAATAATGTAGGGTGGGCATTGCCCACCAAATACCCCATTCGTTGGCGTTGGTTGTTTTTCGGTGGGCAATGCCCACCCTACCCCTATAACCAGCCCATCCTTCACGGCGTCCCAAAGGTCGCCGGAGGTTTCTTCTCCGGATTTTTCATGTATCGTTGATAATGTCCTGAGGTCGAATTGATTGCCGATACAGGCCGCCAGCCGCAAGGCGTGTTGCGTCGTATCAGGATATTTTCGAATCTTCCTGACCATGAGATCAACCACATTATCCGTAATACCCACGTTGTGAATCGTGTCCAGGTCCCATTGCCACCGCCTTCCGTCAAAATTAAACGCCAGCAACCCTTCTTCATAGAGGGTATTTAAGAACCGGGTCACAAAGAAGGGATTTCCGCCTGTTTTTCTTTCCACCAACTCAGCAAGAGGCATTGCCGTATCCCCGCTACAACGCAATGTGTCAACAAGCATTTCATTGATGTGGGGTATATTCAGAGGTGAAAGGGTTATCGTGTCCACCTTTGCCCCGGTCTTCCGAATGGCCTCCACTGCCGTCATCATGGGATGTCCCGCGTCCACCTCATTGTCTCTGTAGGCGCCGATAAGCAGCAGACAGCGCCTCTCCTGGCTGGTGACAATTGTCTTGAGCAAGTGAATTGAGGCGAGGTCCATCCACTGCAAATCATCAAGGAAGATGACTAATGGATGGCTTTTTGGGCAAACACCCCGATAAACTGCTGAAATACTGTCTGAAACAGGTTCTTCGCCTCTGCCGGACCCAACTGCGGGGCGGGAGGTTGTTTGCCGGTGAGCAATTCCACCTCCGGGACAACATCTATAATCACTTGGGCATTTAAGCCAAGGGCGTCCAGAAGTTTTCTTCTCCAGTGTTGTATTCTTTCCTCATCTTCCGTTAAAAGCTGCCGTAGTAACGCCTGAAATGCCTGGGTTATCGCGCTATAGGGAATATTCCGTTTATACTGGTCATATTTACCGGAGATAAAATATCCCCTCTTCTGAACAATGGGTTTATGCGCCTCATTGACTAAGGATGACTTGCCTGCACCCGGGTATCCGGAAACCAGGAATAACACCGTACTGCCCTCGCCGGCGCGTTGAAAGGCTGCCATCAGTTGGGCTATCTCAGCGTCCCTGCCGTAGAGTTTCCGGGCAATTTGAAATCTTTCTGAGACGTCGTGCCTGCCGGGAATGAAATCCTCAATCCTCCCCGTATCATTCAACTGCCTGAGACACGCATCCAGGTCCATTTTCAATCCATACGCGCTCTGATACCTGTCCTCCGCATTTTTACTGAGCAACTTCATAACAATATCAGACACAGCGCCGGGCGTCTCTTTCTTCATCTCACGGGGCGGAACGGGCATTTTTGCTATGTGGCAATGCACCAACTCCATCGGATCGACCGACCGGAACGGCGCCTCCCCCGTCAACATCTCATAGAAAGTCACGCCCAGGGAATAGAAACCGGTGCGGTAATCAATTGGCCGGTTCATCCGTCCGGTCTGTTCAGGCGACATATAGGCGAGGGTGCCTTCCAGCGAGCCAGGATTTATATCTCCCTGTTCCTCCCCTTGCAAGCGGGTGGACAGGCCGAAATCAATGATCATGGTCTCTTTTGTATCAGGGTTTATGACGATATTTCCCGGTTTTATATCCTTGTGGATGACACCCTTCCTGTGAATCTCTCCTGTTATTTCTGACAGGGTGGACGCTATGACAAGAAATTCCCGGATGCCGGTGGTTTTTCGTTTCAGAAAGGTTCTTAAGGATTCACCCTGAAAGTCTTCAATGATGAGCACAAGGCCGTTTTCGTGTCTTTCCAGGCTATAGGGTTTGACGACTCCCCGCACCTTCAAATCCTGTAAAACAGCATATTCATGGCGCAGCCTTGCCATCTCCTTTCGTGCAGGGTATGCAGACTTCAGCGCCTTCATAATCACCGCCGCGCCATCTTCTTCCCTGCATCCCCGGCACACGATAGTCTTTGCGCCTTCGTGGAGTATTTCGTTTATTTTATAGCCTGAAATTTTTATTGCCATTGATAGTTACCTTACGTTTCGTTTTCATTTGTACACTTGTATATTTGTAGAACGAAGTGCTACTTCGTTCCCTAACGGTGTTTTTTCACAGAGAGCGAAGAACCTCTTCGCTCTACAGCCATACGTGGTTAAAAAAATTCTATTGACAACGCCTCATTCGTAAATTAAGCTCAGGACATGAATAAGGCATTCGGTATCTTCATACTATTCACGTCTTTCGTTATCCTCCAGCGTCCCGCTATTGCCGTGGAGGTTGCTCCCCGCATTTCTGACCGGGAGATTGTGGAGGGGCTTACAGAAATAAGGGGCGATATAAAAAGACTAGAGGACGGCCAAAAAAAGCTCGGAGAAGACCTGAAAGCCGGGGAGTGGAGACTCAATACCCGCATAGACGACCTTCGTTCCGAAATGAACAGCCGTTTTGATTCCCTCCACTGGACGCTGGGCATTTTCATTACCATTGCCCTGGTGATCCTTGGATTTGTCCTCCGCATGCAATGGCAGATGCACCAGCGGCAATCCCGCATAGAAACCGTTCTTGAGACACAACGGGACGAACTTTCATTCATAAAAAAACTCATCGAAAAATTACTGCCGCCCAGAGGCGTGTTGTAGTCTGCCCTTCTTTGCTATGTCTTTTCACAAGTATTTTCTTGTAGAACGAAGTGCTACTTCGTTCTACGACGGCGCCTTTTCACAGAGAGCGAAGAACCTCTTCGCTCTACAACGCTACAACCTTTTACCGTTTCCCCAATCTCCGCATTTCCGGCGGCGTATAATCGCCGGGGGTTCGTTTTATGCTGAAATCATACATCCGGTCTTCGTTATCGAGTCCCTCTGCTATGTACCGTCCCGATTGTAAATCATAATGCGCTTCCAGGGTAGCACTGGTACAAGGCGCTTCATAATAATTTATGGCGTGTCCCTCTGAAACCCGCCATAGCCGGTCTTTTTCATCGTAAACGTCCTCCACCACGATCTGCCAACTGTCCTCATCCAGATAAAAACTACGGTGTGGATACAGGTGCCTCACGCCTTCTTTTACCGTGGCGTCAACCACCCAGACGCGGTGCAGCTCATAACGGGCGTATGCAGTATTAATATGTCCGGGTTTCAGGATATCGGTATACTTCAGGGCGTCGCCGTGGAGTTTATACGCGTTATAAGGGACGTAGAGTTCTCTCTTTCCCAGCAGTTTCCAGTCATAACGGTCTATGGCCCCCATAAACATATCATATTGGTCTATGGTCCTCAGCCCTTCTACCCCACTGAACAAATAATCATAAGAGACGTTTGGCATCCGTGTAACACGGCGCTGGCCGGGCGCATATTGCCATACGTTTCTCTGCTTTACCGTAATATCACGCGGTTCTTCCATCAGTAGTATAAGACCAGCCACGCCGGGCGGCGCTTTGAGGGATTGCATACAACAAAAAATATTGCCAACCGCTTTGCGTGATGAGGGCGCGGTTTGATAATAAGGGAAATACCAGTCATCCTCGGTTTTTACCAACGTATAGTCGCCGCTTTTTGTCACCATCGCATGATTAATCGTGTGTAATACCGCATCGCCCCGATACCGCAACAGGTGGTTCCATATAGCCTCCTGACCGCTTTTGGGGGTGGGGAAGGGTATCCCGCCGGTTGCGCCGGTGACGGCATTCCCATTCTTTGTCAATTGCGCGGTCTTCCCGTTCGCAATCGTTGCGTCGTAAATACGCTGCGGCAGGGAGGCGCTTCTGCGGGTTGGATACACGTTCATCTTGAACGTCGGATACTTCTCCATAAGAGCCACGTATCCGGGAGATAATTTGTCTTTATAGTCGTTTACCGTGTCGCTGCTGATGGTAAAGAGTATTTTGTCTTCCGGATAGGGGTCCGGGTGGTGGTCCCCCTTTTTGTACCCTTTGGGGGGAGCGGTAATACCGCCCGTCCAGGGTGGGATGGTATTATCCGCATTCCCTCCCTTTTCAGCGCCTAAAGGGGTGAGGACAGGGGCGTCTGCCGCCATTCCACCGGCTGCAAAGGCCACAAAATACATTGCCAAACTTACCATAATGAAACTACGGACTTTCATGATATACTCCCTTTTCTATTCATTTGTTCATTTGTAGAGCGAAGTGCCACTTCGCTCTCCATGCCCGGGTCTGTCTCTCGCAAAACCGCAAAGGGCGCAAAGAAAAGCACAAGCAGTGTATCAACTCGTTCCCACGCTCCGGCGTGGGAATGCAACGGTAGGACGCCCTGCGTCAAAGCACCGGTAAACAAATTCAGCCTTTGCCACGCGTGCCATGTTAAACGCGAAAATTACAAAGCTACCGTCAATGGACGTATTTCCCGCGCCACCTGTTCAGACAAGAGATCTTCGGCAATATCCATATCATACCGGCTTTGCAAGTTCACCCAATAACGCGGGTTCTGTCCAAAATAGCGACCGAGACGCAATGCAAGATCTGCGGTTACCGGACGTTTGCCGTGTACCACATGGTTGATCCTCGTAACCGGCACGCCCAAAACTTGTGCGAGCCTGCATTGTGGTATTTTTAATTCATCGAGTAATTCCATCAGGTAAAACCCTGGATGCACCGGCGTAATACGATGTTTAACCATACTTAACTCCTTAATGATAATCAACAATTTCGATATGTTCAGCGTTACCGCTTCGCCACTCAAAACAAATACGCCATCTATCGTTAATTCGAATACTATACTGCCCCTTGCGTTCTCCCTTCAACGCCTCAAACTGATTTGATGGAGGTAGACGCAAATCCTTAAGATGGATGGCTGCATCAATTGCATTGAGCTTCGCAAATGCGCGCATTTGAATATCTTGCGGAAATTTTCGTGAATATTCCCGGTGGAATATTTTTTGTGTTTCACTGCAACGGAATGATTTTATCATCGAACGAGAAAATACCTACCCTGTAGAGCGAAGTGCCACTTCGCTCCACATTAAAAAAAGTACTTCACATTCATCGTAACAAAATCCCTGTCATGAAGCTGATTGAGGCCGCCCGCGCCAAAGTACCCCGTGTAATCCATATCCGCCTGCCACCTCTCTAAAAAAGACCCTCCCAAACCAGCGGAAATCGCCTTACGCCCCTCGATAAAATTGCCGCCGGGGCCGGGAGAAATGCCAAACACGTCGTGTGAAAATGCCAGCCCCGGAGATAATGTAACCGCCCCTACGGCATTCGGATAATCCAGCTTCGTTAACAGCCGGTATCCCGATGAAAACTCGTCCGCGGTGGATGCCTCCGGGCCGTCATATTTCAGGGAACCCCTGCCTTTTAGATTATAAACGTGGGTAATCCCCGACTCTCCCATCACCAAAATACTGGCAGCCCCGAATGGATTGTTCGGCCCAAAAACCTTGCTTGCCGTCACCTGAGCCTGGTCAACCTTACGGGTTTTAAAGCCCTGAATCTCGTCAGAGAAATTATAGGCGCCCAACGGGCTTGTGTATGCCGTGCCGGCAATGTCATTTAAAGGCGTAAATCCGGCCTAAAGCAGTTCCGTATCATCAATCTGGAGCGGCATATTGGGGCGAAATGAATATTCACCCTGCAATGCAATGCCGCTCTCCCTGAACATCGTGCTAAAACTCACGCCAACCACGTGGATATCTTCAGGGTATTCAACGATGTAGCGCATACTCCCCGGATAATCCCCGCTGAGCGCCCCCTCTTGTGTGCCAGCTTTAACGCTGATTACAGGCATGCGGCTGTGATAGTTTATGTAGAATAAACCAAATTCCGTCTCGTTCAGGGAAGGCGCAGAGGCATGGAGGTCGACGCCAAACTGCCCGTCGTCCCGTGTGTTGCGGTTCTCTCTTGGAATCCCTGCGCCGGGCGCGCCTTCAGGGCCAAGCAGAGCGTGTCGCCGCCGTTGCCAATAAAGTCAAATGTGCTGAAATAGGTGCCGGGCGGGTCTATCTCGGTGTTTTCCCAGGCAATCTGGTAGAACCCTTCTATGCTCATATTCTCAAGGATGCCGAAATCATGGGAACGGGGATAAGGGCGTCGCGCAGTTCCGCCCCCGGTGAGCGGAGCTTCGTAACGTCAACAGGGTTGACAATATTCACGCCGTTTTGAATAAACACGCTTTCTCCCCAGCTTAATACCTGGTTGCCCAGGCGCGCGTTGAGCGGGCGATTATCAACGTGGAAGTCCCCGTTGATATAGGCGTCAAGGATATCCACGTCCGCGCCGGCCTGCGCCCTGGCGTCGCCCGATAATTCATCCTTGTTCGCATTCACGGCGTCATAGAAATAATTCATCCTGCCGAAGAAGCCGAAATTCCGGTAGTTCAGGTCAAGTTCGTGGGTAACCCTGGAAAGCTGCGATATGATGCCCCTGTCGTAGTTGAGGTCGCCGTCGTCGCCGTTTACGTGGGAGGCGTTTCCGCCGTTATAAGCGCCGATGAGGTCTTCATCGCGTTTCTCAACGCGCCAGGCAGCGCCCGTTGAAACCGTCGTATCAAAGCTCCCGGAAATCATACCGTCATCCGTTTTGATTTCCATCGCGTGGAGTCTTGTTGATAACAACAAAGAAACCCCAAATAATACCATGGATGCCACAACCCACAATACGCGCTGAGTCTGGTTCAAAGTAAATCTCCGGGTTGTAGTTTGTAGTTTGTAGAACGAAGCGATTGCTTCGTTCCGGCTTTTCGATGAAGAATATACCACAAAGCGAGACAAGAAAACAACCAAAAATCGTTTTACAGAACGCATCTGCCCCATTATGGCACACATGTGGCTAATTGGTACAAACCACCTAACCCATTAAAAATGAATACCTTATAGCACAATCCCTGTAGATGTGTCCCATAAAGGAACACAACCCCTTTTGGCCTCGTGTTCATAACTTCTTCAATTGTAAGCACTTAAGCAATGGCATGGCAATTGCTTTAACGTTGTAGAACGAAGCGATTGCTTCGTTGCTGGCGAAGTAGCACTTCGCCCTACATTGATGTATAGGAATTTCAATGTAGGGACACGGTGCCCGTGTCCCTGCGTGGGGGAAAAAAAACCGCCGTAGGCCTGATTTAACGTAGAGACGCATTGCAATGCGTCTCTACACCCAGGAAAGGTATCATGCAAAAAACGCCAACGATCCTGACGACAACGATGCGGTAGCGGCGCGCGCTGCCGGCGTATTTGATTATTTTCCAAAACCTTTAACCCAGGAAAAACTGTTGCAGATAACAAGCATTGCCTTGCAGGCATACCAGTAGCGGCGGAATTTTAAAGTTGTAGAACGAAGCGATTGCTTCGTTGCTGGCGAAGTAGCACTTCGCCCTACA
>CAYJPZ010000092.1:0-15510 GCA_964372185.1 uncultured candidatus Brocadiaceae bacterium | reverse complement strand
TCGCAGAGCGTCAACCTCGGAGCGCACTCGATCACTGCGGCATCGTTCTCTGGCGACGGGTCGGGGCTGACGGGCATTGCTGGTGGAAGCGGCGCGTCCATAGTCTACTCCAGCACTCAGCCGTGGACGTTTAATGGAGTTGACGGGACATATCCAATCACACCATCACATGTTGGCAGTCTGTCTTTCAGCGCCGGAGATGTAGCCACTGGAACTCGCATTGAGGCCATGTGCATGGGGTTCGCCAACAAGGGATCGTCAAGCTGGAATATTACTGGAACCATTGCTCTTGTTGGCCCGTCGTCGTCAATTACATTGACTGGCGCTGGGGCCTTTGGTGCAACGAACTACTATCTCAATCAAAGCTCGCCTCTGTTCGACGCCGTAGCCTCAAATCGCGATGGAGTAAATGGGTTCTATATTCGATCCGGTGTCACCCCGTTCCAATATTCGGATGCTGCGACCAGACTGTATGCCTCTGGTGGGGTGTCGGGAGGTCCTCATTGGCTTCCGTTTGACTTCACGGACGCTATCGAATTCACGTTCGGATTTACATCTGGAAACGCCACAGCCACAAGCACATATTCCATGGACGTCATTATCATCGAGAAGATCGACCCGTGACCCCACGCCTCCTGACACAGCGGCTCTCTGCTCTGGACTGCGGCGCTCGCGTCGTGGCCTCTGCGGCGGCGGCGCTCGGTCGGCCGGTCGCGCTCGCGGCGTTGCAGTCGCGGCTACCCGCTGGCGGGGCCTTGCCGGTCTGGGTCGTGGACGAGGCGCAGGCCGCAGGGCTCTCGGTCGCGGTGACGTGGGGGCCTGCCGCGGCGATGACGCTCGACCAGTGGGCCACCGCGCTCCGGGCCGGGCCTATCGTGGCGGTGCTGATCCACGCACCCCGACCGCGCTTCGGGCTGCTGCGGGCGCTCTCGTCCGTGCCCTCGTGGCTCGCCCCGCTGCTCTCGTGGTCGCAGGGTGACGCGGCCCACTGGGTACTCGTCTACGGGCTCGACCGGGACCGCGTGCTCGTGGCTGATTCGATCCGAGGATACTGGTCCTGCCCGGTCAATCAGTTCGCGGCGCGGTGGCTGCGGGCGAGCGGGTCAACGCCGGGCATGGTGCCCATCATTTCGATCAGAAAGTAACGGAAAAGTTTCGGAGCCCATTCGTCTTATGAACGAGATGCCAAGCAACGGAAGCGCGATGTGCCCAGAGGGCCAAGACTACCCCCACTGCTCGGCTGCCGTGCCAATTGCGCTGCTGAAGCGTGACGCGACCGACAACGGGACCAAGATCGCAGAGGTCAAGGCCGAGGTCGAAAAGGTCAAGAAGCTGCTCGAAGAACTGATCCTGTCGCTGAAGGCGTTCAAGCTGGTGGTGGGCAGTATCGGGAGCGTGCTCGCGGCAAGCTCGGCAGTGCTCGCTCTGGCTAAAGCCAGTTGGCCGTGGACGGTGAGATGAAGCTCACTAAGACACTGGCCGACGAGTACCGCTGGATGATGGAGAAAATCCAGGCCCTCCCCGGACGCCAGGCCGGCGTGACTGCGACGGTCAAAAAGATGGCTCGATTCGAGTCCCGCTACCGCGCCGCCGGAAAGCCCCTCGGCGTGCCGTGGATCTTCATCGGAATCGTTCACTCGCTCGAGGGCTCATTCGACTTCAAGACGCACCTGGCCAATGGCGACCCGCTATCGGGCCCCACAGTCGGCGTGCCGAAGGGAATTCCCGGTGGCGCGTGGGAGCCTGCCGCTTCGGCTGCGTTGCGCATGAAGGGGCTGCAGAACTGGCACGACTGGACGCTGGCCGGGCTCTGCTTCCAACTGGAGAGGTGGAACGGCTTCGGGCAGCGAAACCGGGGGGAACCGTCTGACTACCTCGTGGGATCCTCGAATCTCGACCGGCCCGGGAAGTACATCGCTGATGGCGTGTACAACCCGAAGGCCATCGGCCGGCAGATCGGGGCCATGCTCCTGCTGAAGGAACTGATGGCGCGGGGGCTCTACCAGCCGAATGGGGAGCCAGGCAAGCCGCAACCGAAGGCCGAGGCTCCGGCGAAGGCCGCCAAGCCGCAGCGCAAGACCGGCAGCGGTTCGGACGAGCCCCCGGAGGGCTGGGTGTGATGCACGACATCAACTTCAGCGCCCCCGAGCAGCCGCCGTCTGGCGACTCGCTGATCGTCGTGCTTCTGGTCGCGCTCGGGCTCGTAGCAGTGTTCGTCGCTGGCGTGTCCGCGTTCTGCATCTGGTGGCCGACCTTCGTGGGGGACTGATGGCAGTGATCAGCGCAACAGGGCCGCTCACGGTGGGGGACATCATGTCCACCATCGAGGACGTGTTGCTTGCGATCACTGCGGCGAGGTTCAGGGCCGAGGAGCTTCCCGCCGGGCACCCGCTCCGAGAGGCCGTCGAGCTTGCGGACAGGCAGCTCTGCAAGGCCATCGGGGATCTCAGGTCAATCGCGCCGACCTGTGACGGGCGGTGCCGCCGTGCCGCGCCCGCCGCGGTCGTATCTGATTCTCAGTCAATCCCGCAATCGTGACGCGGGCTTTTCCCTGTCTGGAGGTCGTTATGTGGCGCTCGCTTCTGCCCCTCGTTCTGATCCTTGGTCTGGTCGTCGGCGCTCCGGTGAGTCCGGCCATGGCGCAGGAGACCACGGCGGTCATCGTTCTGGAACTCGAGCCGCAGGCCTCAGCCCCGGTTGCGACCTCCGCGCCGCGGGCGGTTCCGAGCACAGCAGCCAAGCTGATCGCCGGACGCCTGGTAAGCGCAGGGAAGAGCGTGTTCTACGATCAGGTGTTGCCGGGCCTCACGATCTTGCTCACCGGCTTCATGCTGAACCTCTGGAGCTGGCTTCGGGCTCAGATGAGCCTGCGGATCCAGCTCGACATGGAGAAGCGCGCGCGCGACGTCATTTCGTCCGCCGTCAAGGCAATCGAGGAGCGATGCAAGGCCCAGGAATCCGAAGCGACCGTTACCGACAAGCTGGCATGGGTGGTAGAGCACGTGCTCGAGTCCTTCCCGAAGCTCGCGCGATCGTGGATCGAGCGCGAGGCCCTGGCCGTAGTGCAGTCCGACCCCGAAATGGGCTCTACGGCCACAGCCAAGGCCGCGAGCAAGGAGTGACCCCGTGAACGAACTCGACATTCTCGGCAATCTCGATCTCTCGGCCCTGAAGCCTGCCTCGGACGGCTCCCAGAGCAATCCCGGCTCGCCCGGCCCGGCCGGCTACCGCGTGAAGCGCGTCATCCCCGTGGTGATCGTCGAGCGGATTGGCCACGAGGACGAGGGCGAGGAGGCTCTATCGCCCATCGAACTCTCCCAGGGCCGGTTCAGCGCACACCCGAAGTTCCTGCTCTGCGGGAGGGTCAACGGCGTCTTCTACGTCGCGGACACCGAGGACATCCAGGAGGAGGCCGTGCGGATCGCGAATCAGGCGGCGCAGGGCTTTCTGACGCAGGCGATCGGCTTCATTACCTCCCAGCTCGCCTCGCAGGGCGTGCAGCAGGTTCCGGGCCTCGTGGCGGGCTTCCTCGGGCGACTCCTTGGCCTGGCTGCGAAGTAGTCTCGTGAGCCTCTTTTCGCAGATCCGAACAGCCGCGGCCACGGCCTTCATGGCGATCGTGCGGCCGGGGGCAAGTGTCCTACCGGCGCCGACCGCCGCGCAGCTCGTCCAGCAGCCGTGGGGGACGTCCTGGTGTGGGCCGGCGGCCTTCGTGACCCTGCATCGGCTGCTTCGGAGCCAGGACTACGACCTCGAGGCGGCGAAGCGCGACCTCTGCGGGACGTGGACGGACGGCGGGACGTCAGCGGAACGGATGGTGGCGTACTTCCAGACCCGAGGCATGCGCGCCTCGCTCCTGGCGGCGCAGCCGAGCGGCATGGCTGAGGCCATGGCGGTCGCTCTCCGCGGGGGCGCCTACGTCGTGCCGATCGTGTTCACGCTGCCCGGCGTGGCGACGGCCGAGGGCCATCCGGCGACTCACTTCCTGATCGTCTACGGGGTCAAGGATGGGCTGATCCTGATCGCGGACTCGCTCGAGCGGCCGGGCGGGAGGATCTACGCCATCACCGAACGGGAGTTCGAGACGACCTGGGCGGCGCCGGTTGCGCGCTTCGGACTCGGGTGCCCGTTCCTGATCGTGCGGAGGGCGTGATGAAGCGCAAGATCCTGATCTCTCTCGCCGCCTACCTGCTGATTGCCGCCGGATGGTGGTGGACGCACCCGCACCACCACTACTCGCTGGAGTCGTCGCTGGCGGACCTGGGCGGCAGAGAGATCGAGGCGATCACGTGGCCCGCCGCTGCCGTCCGTGACCTGGCTCAGTGGTGGGCTTGGTCGCACTGGCGGACGCCGAAGTGACTGAGAAAGGAAACCCGATGAGAATGACACTGGAAGAGTACCTGAGAGACACCTTCGAGCGCGGAGGCACCATCGACCACGCGGTGCGCGCTCACGTTGACGGCGAGCGCGTGACGTTCTACATCCACCCGCACGACGCGGACGGCAACACCATGGACTTCGTGGTGAGCGGGAACACCTTGCGGCTGGATGAACCAGAACCGGCCTGACCGCCGCCCGGACCCGCCCGTCCTGGGCTGGGCGTGGCTGCTCGTGGCCGTCGTGTGCGCCCCCGCGCTCGCTGCCGGGGTCTGGGTCGCTGACCGCATCCGGGCCCTCGCGGACCGGTCCGCCATCCCCGCACGCTGGCGCCTTCCGCTGCTCGCCGGGTCGCTGCTCGGGCTCGCTCTCGCCTCCGGGCTGGCGTTCAGGTGGGCGATGGGGGGATAACACAAGCCCCACCGAACCTTGCGGAGCGTCGGGGCTACGATGGCCAATCGGAGGAGAGCCAGGCCGTAGCTCGCACTGGCTTGCGCCAGCCTCCAGATCCACCGAGGTCAGCCCTTGCGAGCCATCCCCGAGAGACGGACGGAGGATACCATGCCTCGCGGGGCGCGTCAACATCCTTTTCGCCACTTCCTCTTCCGCGCTCGCAGCCGGGCCAGCTCGTCGCGGATGATGCGCTCAATAAACAGCCGATACCCGACTCGCCCAGTGTAGACATCGGGGCCGAAGTCATCGACAAGGCAATGGACCGAATCGCCGCCAATGAACCGCTCCAGTATCGCCGTCTCGATGCGGTGATTCAGGCACTCCGAGTGCAGCGGGCCAGCGTCAGCCGCGCATCCGTCGCGGGCGCAGGGGGTCATCGTGGCCACCCGCAGATGTGCCACTCGCTCTCGGCCTTCGAGCACATCACCTCTCCGCACTCTGGACACGTCACGCGGTCCTCGGGGCGCACGTTCTCCAGCGGGTTGCCGCAGCCGTCGCAGCGGGGGCCGCGTCCGTCCTGCTCGTCGTAGGGGGTCACGGTCGCTCGTCCTCGTGTCGCTCTCGGTGGCGCTGGTACGCGGTCCACGTCGGCAGCTCCTCGCCGCACTGAGGGCACGTCCACGGGCCGGTTTCCTGATCCCAAGGGTCGCTCATCGTCCCTCCAGAAGCTCGCGCATGCGGGCCTCATGCTTCGCCAGCACCTTTGCCATGAGCTGCAGTTCCCTGTGCTTGCCCCACAAGAACAGCGCGGAGACGCACGCAAAGCAGGCCAGGAGAACACAGCCAGCGGCAGCTACGCGGAGCTGAGACTGTCGGATGCTGGCGATCTCATCGCTCAAGTCTCGACTTGTCTGCGCCGCTACGGCCACGGTTTGCCAGTGCGTCACCTGTTCGCTCATCGTGCGTAGCGCCGTCGCCATCTCCCGCAACTCCTCCGAGTGGTTTGGGTCCAACTCCAGCACCGCATAGTGCGTGTCGGTGTAGAGTTGTGCTCCAGAGGTCACAACCCAACTTGACGATGTAGAAAGGGTTGTGATGCTTTCCGCAGCCTGAGACGCTTGCTGGTTTCCGCTCCATCCAAATGACGAGCCGGTCACGAGCAACAGCAGTAGAAGTTCGGTCATCGCTTCCTCCTCCTCGCCAGTCGGCGCGCTACTGCGGCATGGCAGTTCATCGCCCCGCGCAGGGTCTTGCGTGTCTCCATGCGATAGACGAAACCGCACGGCCGCGTGAAGTAGATCGCCCAGAACAGCGGACCCGTCAAGCCGAGGTTGTTCTCGGGGATTCGCGTCACATCCCACGCCACGCCCGGCGTCCCCGGCCCCAGCGGGCGCGTGTGGTACGGCGCGGGGCGACTACTCATGGCCGCACCAACACGGGATCTTCGGGTCAGTCGTCGTCCACTTGTGGCCGCGAGAGCACGTATAGGCCCTCGTCGCTGGCGGCGCCCCACCGTGCAAGTGATGGCGCCCGTCCTCGTCATAGTATGAATCGACGTGATAGTAGAGCAGACGCACCGAAGCCACGTCCTGACCGCCGCGCACGGTCGAAGTGAGCTTGGCCTTCGCGCACTGGGGGCAGATGACGCGCACCTCTGATGGCCTCGAGGAACAGCCTCGCGTGCTTCTCGCCGTTGCCAGCGCACGATAGGCGCTCGCAGACGCAGACAAGCACACGGGACGCCAGCCAAGTTCTCGAAGGTCGCTCTTTGAGGCCACAACGGTAAAGTCCACGCTCAGGGTCGGTCGCAGGTCAAACGTGGTCGCCTTGGTGCCATCACTGGACGAGATTCCTGGGCCAGCCTGATACGTGGCAAGTTGCGCCGACACTGGATAGGCCAGTAGCACGAACAGCAGCAATGCAATCCTCATCACACCCACCTCCAGATCCACTCGATCAGCCTCACGGCGTGGAACATCAGATTTCCCAGCACGAGCCCGATCACCACTGCGCGAAGCTCGCGGCGCGTCACGGTATGACCTGCTCCGCGTCAAACTTCAGCCGCGCTCTGTCTCGCAACACGCCTCTGATTCGGCTCCACACCAGCGCCGCCCCTACGTTCTGCGCCTCATCCCACGGATTCACGCCGTCAGGGGCATGAACCGTGATGGTAGCGGTGTGCTTGTTGTCCACGCCGATGGTCAGATGGATGCCGCCTCGGCCCTCGTCTTCTGCGTGGATGAACCACTCACAAGGGGTCGCGCCAGTGGCTCGCGCTACCGATCCTCCTTCTTCGCCAGCAAGCATCACAGCGGGCTGAACGTCGTTCGACGTGCCCAGCACTTGCCGGTCTATCACGTCAAACCTTGCATACTTGGCCTTCTCAGCGGCCACCATGGTATCGAGTTCTTCTGTCTTCATCGCTTCTCGTTCCTCCTCTTCAGTTCCTCGCGGGCCAGCTTCAGGGCCTCGGCCTTGGTTCGTGCCGCCTTGTCGCACTCTTCCGAGCAAACTCCGTACCCGTTCGCGCCGGCAACGGCTTCGTGCTCTCCGCATATGTCACACGGAGGCGCTGGCGGCTCTGCCTGCGGAGGCTCTTGGCTGGCTTGTGCGCAATCAGGACAGCAGCCCATGTCGGGGTCTCCGCCTGCCTGCCAGATGTTGGCTCCGCATAGACACTCGGCATCCTTCCATCCCGGCTCTAGCCACCATAGGCTCACGGCTTCACCTCGAACCACTCCGGGTTCTCCTCGCGCATCAGGGCCTCGGTCTGGTCTGCCGTCAGCTCGACAGTCCCGACCTGCACGCAGTTGTAGGGCTGAACGCCGTCGAACAGCCTGCGGAGCGCGGCTTCGATCTCGGCCCTCGCCGTCTCGATCCTCGCGCTCGGCATGGAGTTCGGGCAGTCCGCAACGGACTCCTCGGACCAGTTGCAGAAGTCAGCGTCGAAGGCGTCAATGGCCACGTCGATCAGCTTGTCGGAAAGCCCGTGCTCCCAGTCGGCTGGCTTCGTCTCTGGGTCGTAGCACGTCACCGTGATCGCGCCGTGCTCATGGATGATGGCAATCGGATCGTCCGCGTCGGAGCCGTCGAAGAACATGTCGAGGTAGTGGGTGATCGCTTCGCCGGGGTCTTCGTACTCCAGGCGCTCTGCGTCGCGGCAGTCGTAGTATTTGGCGGGCGGAAACGTAACGATGTCGTTCACGGCTTCACTCCCTTGATGGCCTTCCTGGCGCTGAAGTTTTCCCATGCGGTCGGCGTGGTGCGGTCGATCATCTCGATGATTCGCTGAAAGCGGAAGCAGATCAATTCCGTGCTCCAGGGCATGTGGTGGTCCCCGGCTCCATAGGCCAGATGCTGCGCCGTAACAACCTCACTCCGCACGGCGGCCAGCTCCTCCTCCAGCCGCTCGGCACTGCCCTCGGCGGAATCGCGCTGCTCGGCGGCCACGGCGGCGGCGCAGCGGGCCTCGTCGCGCTCCGTCTCAGCTCGGATAGCTCGCTCTCGCATGATGTTCACGCTGGTCTGAGAGTCGCTGACTTCCTCGCGGCATGCCTTGCAGTAGTAGCCGCCACCAAAGCCGTACAGCTCGCCGTGGCCGCACTTGTAGCACTGGAGCTTCACTTCGCCTCACTCTCCCAGCCCTTGGCCTCGTCGAGCACGCCGATCAGTTCACACCGAGCTTCGTCCCTGCGCGATGGAGTAGCGTCCCGATCTCGGATGGTCAGCTCCAGCGCCAGCAGCCGCAGCGTCCGCGTGCGCCAGAGTTTGGCGCGCTTCTTCAGCTTCGCCTCTCGACGCTTCTCACTGCACCGGCAGCCTTCTTCCCAGTGCAATCCACACTTTGTGCAATCACTGATGCTCACTTCGCGGCCTCTTTCTTGTCCAACAAACGCTCGAAAGCGTCTGCATCGTCGTACCCGAGTGCCTTCGCTCCCAGCCACAACAGGATGGCGGCGTTCAATTCCTCTTCGCGCTTTCTCAGTCCAGTCAGTAACGACTCCGTTCTGATGCGCCGATTCCTGATTTCCTGATATTCTCGGCACGCCTCTCCGACGGACGTAAATGGCGGCGTCTTCATGGATACGTCTCCCACGCTTCGCGTTCGATCACGAACACAGTTCCTCCATCTGACAGCACGGTCAACTTCTCACCGTCGTCAGAGGAAACATAGCCGTAGACGCTTGTTCCGTGGATTCGCACGCGCTGGCCTGGCGTGAACTTCACTTCTCCCCGTCCTTTCGCGGCACTGCTCGGCCATCGCGGGCGGCGGCCTCGTCCAGGTGGAAGGCGTCGGCGAGGTCGTCAATGCGAGCATCCAGAGCCGTGCGCCCTGTGCCCATTGCCTCGTGCAGCATCCGCAAGTAGAACTCCAAAGCGAGCCGCTGCTCCCCGCTCAGGCTCTCCCACGTCACCGCGACGGGAGGGGCGAATCGGCGCACGAAGGCGCGGACGGCACTGCCGAAGTCCGCACAGGAGTTGTGCCAGTTGTTCGACATCTCCCGCATTGACCGCATGAACTCGTGGATCTCCTCGTCGCTCGGCTCCCGGCTCTCGGGCCGCGCTGCGGGCTCGGGGGCTGGCGGCGCCTCGACCGGGACTGGCTCCGCAAACTCCAGGTACGTCGTGATGGTGGCGCGGCCTCCGTCAAATCGCTTCTCCTCGTAATCTGACCGGAACTGGAACGGCTCCACCGCGTTCATGTACGCTTGAACCAGCTCTCGCGGGACACCAGCCGGGCGGGCCTCCAGCTCGCGGATCTTGGCCTCGGCGGCATCTGCTCGATTGTGGGCCTCGTTGCGGTCATCCTGCGACGCTTGCAGGATTTCCACCCGCGTCCGCAGCTCGGCATTCTCCCTCACGAGTTGCTGCGCCGAAGCCCAGAGCACCGTCTCCGCGTTTGTCGGGTTGACACTCTCGCGCCACGCCTCCAGCGCCTCGACGCGGGCCGTGAGGGCTCGCATCTCGGCCAGGTGCTCGCTCATCGGCGCGATGTTCGACGGGGCGCTCGGGCCTCCGCAGTTCGTCTCTTCCATCAGCACGCCTTCCTTCCGTGGCGGTACTCCCGAGTCTTGTTGTACTTGTGCTTGCGCTCCATCACGGCCCCGAGGTCGATCCCGTGGTACTGCGCCGTGTCGAAGATTCGGATCACGCAATCGGCCAGCTCGACCGCGAAGCCTTCCGGCTTGCCGTCCTTCTCGTACTCGTGAGGCTTGCCGTTGCGGTACTCCTCCAGAGCCTCCGCGAGTTCCGACACCATCAGCATCAGGACTTCCGGGATCTGACGCGGCTTGCCGGGCTCGTACCAGCCCTTCGACTTGGCCAGTTCGTGAACGCGCTCCTGCCACTGGCGGATCGTCAGCGCATCATCCGGCGGCCACGCTTCCGCCTTCGCATCGGGGGCCGGGAGCGCGGCGGCGGGAGCCTGCGGCTGGCTTCCTCCATACCTGGCATAGTTCTTCGCGTCTGCACTCTCAGGGTCGAAGCCTGCATGGTCTACCGGGTTCTTTCCTCCACCCATGGCCTTCTCCTTGCGCTCTAGCGCATACTCCCCGCGCTCACTTGGCGCGTATCCTCCGGTTGCTGGTCAATCCACACCGCGACGCCCACGAGCACCAGCAGCAGCGCGGCGATGAACAGATTGGCGCGGGTGTTATCGCTCATGTTGTGTAGTCCCCGCCCGCCGCGGCTATCCTGGCCACGTTGGGCTGGGACAGGGGGCCTCGCCAAAGGTGCGGCGAGCGGGGAATGTGTTCAGGTTTTGAGGGTCAGCGTGGCCTTGCCGTTGCGGAGCATGGCCAGGATCCGATAGTCGTCCAGTTCGCTCTCGCAGTAGGGGCAGCAGGCGCGGGTCGACATGGGAAGTCTGGGCTGTTCGTCGAAGATGATGGGTGGCTGCTGTGATCGCGCTTCAATCCTGGCCTGATCGAGCATGGCCTTGATCGCCTCGGGTTCCGGCATACGCGTGATGCTTCCGCCCATGGTGAGCGTCACCGGCACCGTCTTCTCCTCCCCGACTCCCTGCCTCCACGTCCCATGGCCTGCGTAGTGGCATTCGTAGCGGCGCTGGAGGTACTGGAGCGCGTCCGATACGTGTGTCCGCTGCTCCTTGGTCGTGGCTCCGAGAGCCTTGCAGAGCGACCGGAAGGACGAAGCATTAGGCGCTCCGTTCCAGTACGCGCGGATCGATGCCAGGTAGGTTGTCGGGCCGATTCCGAGCTTCATGCCGTCGCCTCCATTTCTGTCAGGAACCGGCTCTTCTCCTGCTCCTTGACCTTGCCGTAGCTCATCCGTTCCAGGCATCGACTCAGGACCAGGAAGTCCCGGGCTCTCGTCACGCCGACGAAGGCCACGCGGCGCTCTTCTTCCATTTGCTCAGGCGTCTTCGCTGCCCAGGTCGCCGGGCAAGTGCCCTCCTCCATCCCGACGATGTAGACGACGGGCCACTCGAGTCCCTTGGCTCCGTGAATCGTTGCCACGGTGACGGCGGGGATCGTCGGCTTGCTCGGGAGACTGTCGATAATCTGGCGGGTGGAGTACCAGCAGAGAAGGCCCTCCACGGTTGGCGTCTCCTCGTCGTCCTCCCAGTCCGCGATGACGCACTGCGCGTCCTGCATCGAATCCGCGATTCCGGCCGGGAAGTACGAGCGAAGAGCCATGGCGATGAACGAGGGCGAGAGCGGGGTCTGCTCGGGCTGGTCCTCGTTCTGTCTCATCCCGGCAATGGCTCGGAGGAGTTCGGCGGCCCAGTGGTTAGGCGACGTGGCCAGGATGACGCTGGACAGCTCCGTCTTCAGCTTGTGGCGCTCGAGCGCCCACGTTGCAAGCACGGAGTCGTCGATGAGGAGTCCGGGTCGCCGGAAGACCGCCAGCAGAGCCCGGTCGTCGGCGGGGTGCGCGTAGACGCGGAGGAGGTTGATCAGCCAGCGGACGCCCGGGGCCGCCCACTCTTTGGTCCTGTTCGCCGGGTTCTGGGTTGGGATGCCGGCGCCGCGCAAGGTCCGCTCGACCGTCTCCAGAGCCGCGTTGGTGCGGGCCAGGATGGCGATATCCCCCGGCTCCCGTCCGGCGGCGAACAGGGCTGAGATGGAGTCGGCAATCCATGCCGCCTCCTCGTCCGCGTTCTGATTCACGCGGCACGTGGCGCCGAAGACTCCGTGCTCCCTGGCCGGAACGATTGCCGCGTCGTCCAGCGGGAGCGGGTTGTGCGCGATCAGCCGGTTGGCGGCCTCGCAGATGTCCGGCACGGAACGATAGTTCTCAGCCAGGGAGATCACTTCGACGCCATGATCCTTCCCATAGCGCACGAAGCCGTCCGGGTTGGCGCCGCGGAACGAGTAGATCGCCTGACGGTGGTCCCCGACCACGAAGAGGTATTCCGGCGCCAGGATGCGGAGGAGTGCCTGCTGCCCGGGGTCGGTGTCCTGGAACTCGTCCACCAGAACGTGCTGCCAGCGAGCCCGATACCTCTCGACGACGCCAGGGATCGTGAACCAGATGGCCGCCACCGTCGGAATCAGCGCGTCGACGTCGATGGCGTTCGTGGCCTGCAGCAGTTGCAGGTAGCGGCGCGCGACCGAAACGGCGTCCTTGCCCTTGGCCGTCAGCTCGTCCACTTCCTTGCCGGCCAGTGCCAGCCGGACGGCGCCCTTGATGCCCGAGGTCTTGCCGACGCCGAGTTCGAGGACGATCTGGTCGATCATCTCCTCGCGCTCGTCCTCTCCGATGATGGAGATGCCCTTGCGATAGACCGGCACGCCAAACCGATCCAGCAGATCCTCCCGGCACTCCTCGATGATGCGGTGGGTCAGCGCGTGGAAGGTGCTGACGATCAGCTCGGAGAGGGTGCGGTCAGGCAGGCGCTCGCGGAGACGCTTCTTCATCTCCTGGGCGGCCTTGCGCGTGAAGGTGATCAGCACGATCGAATGGGGCGGCACGCCGTCCTCAAGAAGTCGGACGACGCGCCCGATGAGCGTGGCGGTCTTGCCGGAGCCCGGGACCGCCGAGACGAGGATCCGATGAGAGTCGGAGTCGATCGCGTGCTGCTGCTGAGAGTTGAAGGCGATCACTGTCCAGCCTCCTCGGGGGTGTCGCGGACGAAGGGGCCTCCCGTGAATTTCCATCTGAAGCCGGCCGGGGGCCCGTCCTTGATGCGGTGGCCGTGCTTGGTCGTGCATTCGCACTCAGGCACCGGGCATCGGAAGCCGCGGGCCTTCGTGGCTGCCGGGAGGGGGCTCGTGTTCCCATGCCCAGATGCGCCCTCTCCCGGCGTCGTCGTGTTCACCGCATTGTCCGTCACCTCCTGCGCTTGCGTTTCGGATTCGGTGATCTGGTACTTCGTGGCGACCATCGCCGGCAGTCCGAGGTTGTCTTGGATGGGCTCGACGACCGTCACCGGATAGTCGGCTTGCACGTCCGCCACATCGGCAATCACCAGCCGCGATCGTGTCTTCGTCTCGGCCTGGGCAAAAGAGGCTCGCACTTCATCGGGCAGGACGCCAGCGGGATCGAACTCCGGCGGCGGGAACGGAGCTACCTGGTGAATCGTCCATCCCTCCGACACGCGCCCGCGGAGCCCGACTCCGGCGGCCACGATGTTGTCGATTCCTGCCTTGGCTGCCATGGCGTCGAGAGCCGCGAAGAACATTGTGCACATCGTTGGGTCCAGCACGTCCACATTGTCTACCTTGAGGATCTTACACGGCGGGCGGCGAAGTGTCACGAGGGCGATGGAGAGAGCCGCCCCGAAGATGAGAACGTAGCCAGCCGAGAGTTGATTCCATCGGACCCTGGAACCGTCCGGCTTCACCCAGCAGAAATCGAAGTCCTCGTTTCCGTTTTCGTCCTCCAGGTCGATGCCGAGTCGCATGTCTTCGCGCACGAGCGCCAGCAGCTCGTTGGCGGCGTTCTCAAGCGGCGACACGAGGGCCCCGCAGACGTCACCCTGCAGCCCCTTGGGGCCGACCGCCTCCTTGATCGCCCTCAGCGCCAGCACGGCATTGTCGGCGTCCACGCGGCGCCTGGCAGCTTCCAGCCGGAGGCCTTCGAGACCGTCCGCCTTCTGCTGCTCTTCGCGGCGGGCGTCGAGCGCGGTGATCCTGGCTTCGATGCTGGCGATCTGGGCCTCGGTCGCGGACTCGTCCATCAGCGTCGGGGCGCCGGCATCCTCGCCCTGAAGCTCCAGCAGGCGGGCCTTCTCAGCTCTCAGGTCGTCGAGCCTCTTCTCGGCAGCGCGGCCGGCGTCGGCGGCCATGTCGGCCATTCGCTTCTGCTCGCGCTCCAGATCCTCGGCCCGGGTCTTCTCGGCCGTGCGGGCGGTCGTCAGGCGGTGCTTGAGGGTCGTGATCTCGTCGCAGAGCTTGCGGGCGGCCTTCTGGCGGGCCAGGAGTTCACGCACGCGCTGGGTGGCGGCAATGTCCGCTTGATGTGCCTCTACCGCTGCGGACTGAGCAACTTCGAATGCGGCCGTGCCGGTGATGATCCGCTCCTGCCATCTGGTGATCTGCGCTTCAGCCTCGTCACTGGAGAGCGGCCTCTTGCACGTGTCGCACTCGTGACCGGCCAGCGAACGCATGGCCTCAATGGCTGACAGGAGATCGGTAACTGCGGACTTCATGCGTTCCGCCTCGGCGTGCGTGGAGAGTTCGACAGCTCCCGTTCGTCTCCGCTCTTCCTCCGCTGCGGCGATCTCCTCATCCGAGACGTTCTCGGACTGCAGCTGGCACCGGAGCGCGGCGATTTGGTCCTCGATCGGCTTCGTGGCCGGGAGGGGCTGACGAAGCTCGGCCAGCCGGGCGCGAAGGCTCACGAGGGCGGCTGGCTCGGTCACGTCCGGCGATTCGAGAGCGGCGATCCGCTGCTTCGTCTTCGTGATCGCCTCCATCCTGCTCTTGATCTGCTTGCGGCGGTCGTCGTCCACGGCCTGCTTCGCCTGCAGTTCCGAGAGTTCCGCGCGGGCCTCCTGGAGCGCGGCCGAGGTCTCCCGCGGGTCGCCGGCAGCGTCGAGCTTGCCGGCCTGGTCCGCCAGGGCCCGGGCGCCCTTCTCGGCCTCGGAGGCGGTGGTCTTGGCGGTCTTGTTGGCCTCGTCGGACCACTTGAGGAGCCGGGACAGGCCTTCCTGCACGCTTTCCGTCGAGCCCCATTCCTTCGGCAGCAGGCCGAGATGCAGCTCGCACTGAGCCAGGAGGTCGGCCTTGGCCTTGACGTCGTGCGTGATGACGCGCTCTCGAATCTTGGCCAGGCAGGACTTGCGGTCCCATCCCATCTTGGTCAAGTCTGCGAAGCCGAAGATCAGCCGGCGGCGCTCGGCCACGGAGAGCCCCAGCAACTCGCGGAGGTCCAGCGCCTCCGGGACCGACCCAAAGGCCACGCGGATGGCGGCCTCGATCTCCTGCGTCCCGGACCCCGGCAGCGTCGTGACGATCGTCTGCTCGGCCTTGACGGTGCCGGTTTTGCGGACGATCCGGCGCTCGATCTCGCGGTCGATGGTGGCGAGCTGGTCCTCGTTGAGAGCGGCCAGTCCGACCTTCATCGCGTCACCGGCAAACAGCGGCAGCATGGCGCTGATCTGCTGACCCTGGCGCTTGCAGTAGCCCTGCAGCACGTAGTCAAGCGTGTCCAGGCGCGAGGTCTTGCCGCACCCGTTCGGGCCCACGAAGATATCCCGCCCGGTGAGCGATTGCGTGAACGTGAACCCGCGGAGGTTGGTTGCTCGAAGCTCTGTGATCTTCATTTGGCGTT